>NZ_VPAF01000006.1:0-202178 GCF_013419345.1 Acinetobacter sp. YH12086 | reverse complement strand
AATTACTGACAAAAATTTGCTCAAATAAACTTCGAGTAATTTCTACCATCAATCAATGAAAATAATTTCGATCAATCAATCAGTAAAAATCCACACAAGTTGTTCTTCATAATCTCTTAATGATCTTCTTGTTGGTTCGTCACCAGCAAGCTAGGTCGGCTATATTACTCTTTATTTCTAAAGAGTCAACCAGTAATTCAAATTATTTTTAAACTTATCAAATAAAACCCAACTCAATCAATTCAACCAAGTCATTGTTTTATCAGAAGTTTTAATCTTCATCACCGCCGATGGATGTGCATTCTACAGCATTTCTGACCCAACGCAACACCCTTTTCCATTTATTTTTAATTTTTCATTACGTTTGTTTATTTATTCTACTAAATTGAGTTTTTTTACTATTTTTTGAGCATAAAAGGGACAATATTTCCATATTTGTCCGTTAATTTATCTTTTTCATTCTTTTCTTGCCATTTTAAAGCTCGACAATCGACATATTCACAGTAGCCACCCTCCCCACACTCGATTTCGTCGTTAATTTTAATTCGATAGTTAAAGCTTCCTGCATAGCCAGCGCCGAGTCCAAATTTAAAATCCCCACGGCTCTGCGCCTGTATATGTATTTTTAGTTTGTCATTTTGGTAAATCCATTCAAATTCACGTGGTAAATACATTTTTTGCAAATTCGGTGTTTTAACCACAGGATAAACGCGCATGACTTTAAAGAACACGCCTTGATCCGCCATGAACACTTGCTGCTGATTTAAATCTCTTAGATATAAACGTGAACTCAAAATATTGTTATAACGGTCTCGCGTTTGCATAAAGATAATTTGACGTTGTCGACTAAGGTTAATCACCTGATGGGTATAAAACGCTAAAGGTAAATATGGGAACTTGCGTATTTGTGCATAAGACAAAACCGCCAACTGATTTACATCATACATCTGGCCCTGAAATTTGATTTGCCCTTCACATTGGCACATCACCGACCAATATTCAGCTAGACCTAATCTCAATTTAATTAAACACGAAGAAATATCGGTTGTTTGCACGGACAAATCTAAACTGAGTTCAGTATCTTCTCGATGGATTTGAAATACTGCTCCATCCCAACCGACCTGTTCTTTGTCTCTAAATTTAAAGACGGTATCACTCAGACTACAGTCGTCTTTGATGGAATATGATTGTAATTGCCCAACCATATGACCGCTCACACTGGTCAATACTGTGGCTGTATTGAGTTCGTCTTGTTGAATGGACGCAGGATTTTGAAAAGCGGGAATCTGAGGCTGCCCAAGCCAACTCATAAAGTTAAGATAATGTAAGGGCGCAGGAAGATTCGGTAGACAAAGTCCATAATGGACTGAAGGATAAGGCGTATTCGGCGCATGTAGATTTATTTTTTTATGTTGCATATCTGGAGCTTGATTCAATCGTCTTGATTGATCCAAGAAATCTTGAAATATCTGCATATCAAGCTCCTTTTCATTATTTTATTTCATACTTTAACTCATACTTCTGCCTTTTTTGCCATTAAGGTTGTGACAAAGCCAGACAATGCATAAATTACTGAAATAATTAAAATACCCATTGGAATATTATACGTTACAGCAGCTAAAACAAAGACTATGATTGGTAATACCGCAAATGGAACACGGCGACGATCCACCGTTTTAAATGAATAGTATTTCACATTTGAGATCATCAATAGACCCACTGCAATAATCACTACCGCATTAAAAATCTGAATACCTGTTTCGCGTAAGTCGAAGACCGCAGGGATATCCATGCCCACCCATACCAATGAAATAATCATAACGGCTGCGAGTGGACTTGCAACACCAATAAAGTAACGTTTATCGACGACCCCAATTTGTACGTTAAAACGTGCCAAACGGAAGGCTGCACATGCGGTGTAAACAAAACATGCTGCCAGGCCAATACGGCCTAAGTCATTTAGACTCCAGCTATACATTAAAATGGCAGGTGCAACACCAAATGCTAACAAGTCCGATAACGAGTCAAACTGTTCACCAAATGGACTTTGCGCGCCGATAGCACGTGCGACACGCCCATCCAAACCGTCAAATAATGCTGCAAGGAAGATGGCATAAATGGCTTGTTGAAACTCACCATTCATACTGGCAATAATTGAATAAAAGCCGGATAACAACGCTGCTGTTGTAATCAAGTTTGGCCACAGATAGATCCCACGACGTTTCACTTTATGCCCTTCATGGGTATGCTCCTCTTCTTCAACTTCGAATGTAATGCCATCAAAAGCATTTTCATCCTTTGAAGAAATTTCCCGCTCAGGTTTATTTGTATTTGTCATTGTTCGATCCTAACTGTGACCTTTCTTTTTCAAGTTTAAAATTATTCGCCAACCAACCAGCGTACAGCTGCGTGACCACCATTTTCATTCATACGAAGATGTGGGAACAACCATTGTAATGCTTCGTCCGCATCTTCAGAGAATTTCCAAGGTGGGTTAATCACCAGTAAACCACAACCATTCAAACCAACTGGAGTGTCATCAGGCCATACACAAATTTCGCAAACCAACTGACGACGAATGCCGGTTTTGTACATTTTCTTTTCAAAACGTTCAATCATCGCGCGGTCTTTAATTGGATACCATACCGCAAAAACGCCTGTCGGCCATTTTTTATAAGCAGCTACCAACAATTCTACAAGCTGTGGAAAATCTTTACGTTCTAATTCGTAAGGTGGGTCAATCATGACCAAACCACGTTTTTCTTTTGGTGGAATTACACCCAGTAAACCTTCGTAAGCATCACGCTCATGCAAGCCTGCACGTTTATCAAAAATATTGTGGCGCAATTGTTGGAATACATCGCGCTGCATTTCAAAAATCGTTGCCTTATCAGTTTCACGCATGCCTTCAAGTGCGAACCACGGAGAGCCTGGATAAGCGCCTTTACCAAAGTTTTCACGCATTTTTTCAACAACTTTTAAATATTGTTGAACACCTTCAGGCGCATTGCGTTTAATCGAATCATCGAGCTTAACTAAACGATGAATACCATTTAAAAACTCACCTGATTTCTGCGCTTCAGAGGTCGAAAGATCGTATTTACCTGCACCGCCATGTGTATCTACATAGCGATAAGGTTTATCTTTTGCATTCAGTCGACTTAATAACTGAAGCAGCAAAACGTGCTTCATCACGTCGGCAAAGTTGCCTGCATGGAAATGGTGACGGTAATTCATGTTTCTTTAATTCCTGATATCAACGGACATTTTAGCATGAAAAATAGTTTCATTCCGATGGTATTCTTGCTCTAGAATACGTCACCTTTTTTTCCACAACTTTATGGATCGTATATGGAAACAGCCTTTCTCCCAAAGTCATGGCCGGTTGATCAAATCCTCGATGATTTAGATCAACACGGTTTTAGCATTATTGATGACGCTTATCCTGCAGAATATATACATGCACTTGTTGAAGAATGTATGTCAAATTTAAATAAATTCAGGGATGCAGCCGTACAAAATGGAGTCATCAGTAAAATTAGAAGTGATCATATTTTATGGATTAACGACACATTAGATGTCGCACAAGAACACGTTCAAGCCTTAGAACATTTATCAGAACAATTTAATCGCGCATTTTTTTCTAACATTCACGAAGTCGAAGCACATTTTGCTTGTTATAACGCAGGTGAATTTTACGCATTGCATAAAGATAATCCTCAAGGCAAAAATGGACGTGTCATTTCAGCAGTTTATTATTTGCATGAATATTGGCAAGCCGACTGGGGCGGTGAATTGCGCTTACAAGATAAGAATGATGTTTGGCATATTTTAGAACCTAAACCAAATCGCATTGCGTTATTCCAAAGTGACCTATTACACGAGGTACTCGAAGCTAAACATCAACGTTTATCGATTACGGCTTGGCTACGTAATGACAACTCGATGTGGTAATTCGAGATTCCTCCTTTAAATCCCTTAAACTATCCTCATATATGAGTCATTCATAGATGAGGATGTACCCGATGCGTCAAAACAGTCATAAAATTATTCAGCGTATTGGCGAAACCGATCAATTATTTCTACAAGGCAACAGCCCTGAACTTGCTCTTGAGCGTGCAGACTTACGCCTGCAATTGGTTAATTTAAGTAAGAACCATCAAGAACAAGTGTATTTTCTGCAAGAAGCCATTGTTCTACTTGAGCAAAGCCGGATTGAATTTGAAGAAATGCCGATTGAGCTATACATCAATTTGTCTGTACATTTAGCCAAAGCTTATATGATATTTTTTGAAATTACCCAAGAGCAGCGCTATGCCCTGATTACCCAGCAGATTATGAAACCGATGTCCAAAGCTGAACATGGCGACATTTACTTCTACTTGGCCTATGCCTCTGCGGTAAAACAGGAACCTGCGTTAACCCGCCACTGGTTAAATAAATACTGCAAATCTCAAGAATTCAAACTGACCACATTACTTGAGCATCCTGCATTTAATCCATATCGCCAAGAAGATTGGTTTGCAGAGTTACGCCAAAGCAAACTGCACTAAATAAAAAACACCTCTGAGGAGGTGTTTTTTATTTGTGGAAAAATGAAATCTATGCCGGCTGCAGCTTATATGCATCCATATGCAACTGTTGATTCAGCTCATCAATCCATATAGCCCAATCATCATCTTGTACTAAATGACTGATTAGAAAATCACGCTGCGCTTTATTCCAAAACGGCGCATCATGTAAATTTTCACTTGCAGCAAGCTGATGCGTACGCACGTATAACTCGATCGCAGCTGGACTGCTAGCTAACCCCAATTGAGAAAACAATAAAGCTAAGGATGGTTTATTTTGATTGAGCATCTCGCCCTCCTTATCAACTAATCTGTCATTTATTATTTAATTAACTTATATGATGAAGCTAAAAAAACCTAGCGTTAAAACTAGGTTTGTTGTTTCAAATTGTATTTAGATTTTGCATGATCCGGAAAGCTTATGTTCTGTATGCAATTGTTCATTTAAAATATCCACCACTATGGCCCAGTCATCATCTTTTTTCCAATGACTGATAATGAAGTCACGCTGTGACTTCGTCCAAAATGGCGCTTCATGCAATGGAACATCCATGGTGATTTGATGCGTTTCGATAAATTGATCAATGCCTTCCGGACTTGCATCTAACCCCAATTGTTCAAAAAATAGTTCCAACGTCGGTTGTTGATCAAACATTGCCGTTCTCCTCAAGCCAAAAACATTTCTTCCACTTCATAGTTATCTGTTTAATTGACTTTGTCAGTTGCAACTACATCTCAACGTGTTATTTTTTGTTCAAAACTTAAGCTTGGTATTTTTCGCAGGCCATAAAAAAGCACCCCAAATGGAGTGCTTTTTTTTATAATTTAATTTAAAAAATTAAATTATTTAACCATGTCAGCAACTGCTGCACGTTCTTCTTCAAGCTCGTTTAGAGTGACGTTGATACGTTCACGGCTGAATTCGTCGATTTCAAGACCTTGAACGATTTTGTATTCGCCATTTTCACAAGTTACAGGGAAACCGAACATTACGCCTTCAGGAATACCATAAGAACCGTCAGAAGGAATACCCATAGTTACCCATTTGCCGTTTGTGCCAAGAGCCCAATCGCGCATATGGTCGATTGCAGCGTTTGCAGCAGAAGCAGCAGAAGAAAGACCACGCGCTTCGATGATCGCAGCACCACGTTTACCAACAGTTGGAAGGAATACGTCTTTGTTCCAAGCAGCATCGTTGATTTTGTCTTTTAAGCTTTCGCCGTTTACATTTGCAAAACGATAGTCAGCATACATTGTTGGAGAGTGGTTACCCCAAACTGTCATGTTTTCGATGTCAGAAACTGCAACACCCGCTTTTTGAGCAAGTTGAGTTAACGCACGGTTGTGGTCAAGACGTAACATTGCTGTGAAGTTTTTCGCTGGAAGATCTGGAGCAGATTTCATTGCGATGTAAGCGTTAGTGTTTGCAGGGTTACCCACAACAAGAACTTTAACGTCACGGCTAGCAACTTCGTTAAGTGCTTGGCCTTGACCGATGAAGATTTCACCGTTTACTTTAAGAAGGTCAGCACGTTCCATACCAGGACCACGTGGACGTGAACCTACAAGAAGAGCGTAGTCAGCATCTTTGAATGCAACTTTAGGATCATCAGTACCGATCATACCTTCTAAAAGAGGGAATGCGCAGTCATCAAGTTCCATCATTACGCCTTTAAGCGCTTGTTGAGCTTTCTCAACTGGAATTTCTAATAATTGAAGGATAACTGGTTGGTCTTTACCCAACATTTCACCGCTTGCGATACGGAATAATAAGCTATAACCGATTTGACCAGCTGCGCCAGTAACGGCAACACGAACTGCTTGCTTCATGTAATTATCTCCAATTGAGGAAGGTCATAATGATTAAATAGCTGTTCTATCTAATCTTAATAATCATAAACGGCAAAGATTGTACTCCAATCTTTTGACGCTTGCATGTAAAAGAGAATGCTTTTCAACAAAAGTATGATAGGAAATATAAATAAAATGCAGAAAAAAGCTTAGAAAGAACCTTTAATTATGAAAGTTGCAGGACAATTTCCGACAATAGTCGTAGGGCAACTTTTATACTGCCCATTGTTTTTATAGCAAATTTTAATCTCGGTCAGTAAACTGCCACCACGGGTTTGCATACAGTTAAATTCAATACTTTGGGATACCAATCCGCTGTTCATACGCAACATTTTATTACGCAAGACATTGGCATGAATGGATTGGGTTTCTTGGCTAGTCAATTCATCTGGAATTTTTAGCTTATCTGCATGATTAATAATGGTTCTGAAATACTGACTAGCATTCATTGGGATACAGCCGCCGGTAGTGTGCCAAAGCGCCACGCGAGCATTTTCATCAGGCATAATCCGTGCAACCACTTTGGCTTGCAACGGAGAAAGTTTAGCTGAACTATTGGTGGTGCAATCACGGGTAGAAGTTTCTGGATATAGGCCCGTGATATTGAGTGAATAGCCTTCCAGACATTTACGTTTTTTACTTTTTAAAGGATCATAGGCGCAAACAGCTGGCACCATTTGTACATCCATCACATAGCCATTAACCACGGGTGCTGCCGAAAGCACAGACACACCAAAGCCTGCACCAATGCCGATGAGCAGTGATGTCAGTATTCGATAAACAGGTCTAATGTTCAAGTTCGGCATTCATTATTTACCCATATTGCGCCTCAAAACAGGCGCGTTGCTTCAATGCTTATTGCGCATTCCGTAATGGAATCATTTGCATTCGTTTTTCAATCGATTGCGGCCCCTGACCCAATAAAAGGCCGTAATGGGTTGCATTGGTCATCACATGTTTTACATAGTCTCGAGTTTCCGTTAATGGAATCGATTCCGTATATTGGTCCGCTGCAATCGCTTGATACTCAGGCTGCCAGCGTCGAGCACGATTTGGACCCGCATTGTAGCCTGCAGTCGCTAATACTGGACTATTACTCAATTGACGTTGAATCATTGATAAATAGAAAGTGCCATAACGGATATTGGTATTCATATCCGTTAATGCAGCGGGGTTATAACTCTCCCCCATCTGACGAGCCACCAATTTTGCGGTGTCTGGCATAATTTGCATTAAACCACCGGCACCGACATGTGAACGTGCGCTAGTGACAAACCGACTTTCTTGACGCATCAAGCCATAAGCCCATGCAGGGTCAATCCCTGCATTACGACTATGACTCACCACATAATTTTGATGCGGCATAGCATAACGTAAAGCATAATTGTGCTGTTTAGTGGTTCGATCTGCCGCATAAATCGCCCGATCATACCACCCCATATCGGTTGCACGTTTAGCTGCGGCAAGAATCATGCCATCATCATGCTTTAAATAGGCTTGACGCACTGCCCAGTTCCATTCACGGTTAATATAGCTGTCAGATGCATTAATATTGCGCAATGCAAAGGCACGACGGAAGTGAATGTCCTGACTGAGACGCTGCGCATCTTGTGACGAAGGCTGCACATTTGACGGAATATTGTTATAAGACTGACCAATTTTGTCACGTGCTAACAAATTATGGTAATCATCGCCAACGGCAAGCTTGCGATAAATTTCTTTAGCCGCACGTTTAGATGAGGCATCTCCACGTTGTTCAGAGGCTCGTGCTAACCAATATTGCCAACGCTCTTCCTGCTTTTGCGAAACGCTCATCGCATCAATTGCACGAATGACACTTTCCCATGCGCCAAAACGAATGGCTTGTCGCGCATAAATCTCGGCTTCTTCTGCACTAAAAGGCAGTCCATAACTCAAATCAAGATAATTTAGAACTTCACGGTTGAAATTATTTTTCATTACCGTTGTACCACCGATATACCCGACACTTCGGTATAGGGCTTTTTGTACATCGGCTGGTGTGCCTTCTGCTGCACGTTTCACCGAAGAAATTGCGCCATTTAAGTCGCTATCTGCCAAGCGTCCCATCGCATAAATCAGGTATGCATGATCTTCAGCTGTGGCTTTGGGTGCAGACCATAAATAATTCAGTGGATTGGCTTGAATGGTGTTGAGTTGTGACAAATTAATATTTACGCCAATGGTTTGCGCAGTCGCAATCGCTTGTCCTGACTGACCCGCTCTTAACTGTCCCCACATCCGTTGATGGCGGTCATCTTGAGTCATTAAAGGACTCGACAGCATCATACGGCCCAAGCCAGTACACGAGTCAGGTTGTGAGTTTGTGGTCAACCATACATCTTTAAATTCTGCGTAAACCAGAGGGTCGCCCGACTTTGCTCGGACTTGAGCCATGGCACATGTTTCAGCACGGTCAGCATTAGTCACATATTGCAAGACAGGCTGTGCTGTAGCGAAATCAGCTTGTTTGACTTTTTCTTCAACATAATCTGCAGCTAATTTTTCTGCCATTGCCGAGTTTGGATAGCGCTGTGCAAAATTAATAATGGCACTTGCTGGCTGTGAAGCCAAATTGTTATTCAGTAACCAATATTCTGGATAATAGCCCAAAACGTCATTTTGCATGGATGATTGGTATTGTTGTAATAAACTAATATTGCCTGCATTCGCAGCACGTAAAGCATCGTTAAACTGCTCATCTGCAGCTTGGGTAAACGCAGAAATTCCGGAGAGCCCGACACTCAAAGCAAGTAATTTAGCGTAATTTTTCTGTTTAAAATTATGTTTTAACATCCACTTGCCTTCTTTCATGTCATTCTGCTCAGTTACAGCACATCGAACTTTGTTTAGGAATTAGTTTAATAATTCTAAACTCTGCATTGTGTTCTGTTATGTAACCTTATGATTAGCCAATATTAATTTTCAAACATTTTTGCTTCATAAATCAATATGGCAGAGTTGTAATTTTAGGCTGTAAGTTTCTAGTGAATTACTGCTAAAATATTGCCCATTCTTAAAATCCCCTTTTTGACCTCCGCAGCTGCACAATTCAATTGATTGAATTGTCTGTCAGCCACGTATGGTTATTGATTTTCATAAAATTCCTTTAGGAGCCTACATGACGGTTCAAACCTTCATCCCGAATAGTGCCCAAGCTGCCCCAGATAACACTGTTACCCAGCCACAGCACACCCCAGCTCAAGATGGAGCAGTGAAAAAACTGTACATCGAAACGCAAGGGTGTCAGATGAATGAGTATGACAGTCAACGTATGGGCGACCTTTTAGGTGATTCTCACGGCTATGTGCTGACAAACGATCCAAAAGAAGCGGATATTCTCCTGATGAATACCTGCTCTATCCGTGAAAAAGCACAAGAAAAAGTATTTTCTGAGTTAGGCCGCTGGCGCAAGCTGAAAGAAAAAAATCCTGACTTGGTGATTGGTGTTGGTGGCTGTGTTGCCTCTCAGGAAGGTGACAACATTCAAAAACGCGCACCGTATGTAGATATGGTGTTTGGTCCACAAACTTTGCATCGTTTACCGCAAATGCTGGATCAACACACTGAACAAGTGGTCAAACCGAAAAAAGAAAAAATTCAGTTGGTGGATATTTCATTCCCTGATATTGAAAAATTCGACTTTTTGCCGGAACCGCGTGTAGAAGGTTTTAAAGCCTTTGTTTCTATTATGGAAGGCTGTTCTAAATACTGTTCATTCTGCGTAGTTCCTTATACCCGTGGTGAAGAGGTTTCTCGCCCACTCGATGACGTATTGGCTGAAATTGCCACTTTAGCTGAAAAAGGCGTACGTGAAATTTCATTACTCGGCCAAAACGTGAATGGCTACCGTGGTGAAACTTTTGAAGGGGAAATCTGTACCTTTGCAGACTTATTACGTTTAGTTGCTGAGATTCCAGGGATTGGTCGTATTCGTTACACCACATCGCACCCGCTTGAATTTAATGATGACTTGATTCAATGCTACCGTGACTTACCGCAAATGGTTTCTCACTTGCATCTACCAGTTCAAAGTGGTTCGAATGACGTGCTACAAGCCATGAAACGTAACCACACGATTGATGTATATATCGATAAAATTGCTAAATTACGTCAAGTTCGCCCTGATATGCATTTATCTAGCGACTTTATTATTGGCTTTCCGGGTGAGACTGACGAAAACTTCGAAGAAACTTATCAATTTATCCAAGATATGGACTTCGATCATTCATACAGTTTCATCTACTCAAAACGTCCGGGTACTCCTGCCTCAGAACTTGAAGACACAACCCCTGAAGATGTGAAAAAAGAACGTCTTGCAAAAGTTCAACAATGGATTAAACAATCCAGTATCGATAAAACTGATGCCATGCTGGGCACCATTCAGCGTGTTTTGATTGAGTCTGTTTCAGACAAAGATCCGAACTTGCTGATTGGTACTGCAGACAATACACGTTTGGTTAGCTTTATCGGTGATCCTGCATGGGTTGGGCGTTTTGCAGAGATTGAAGTGACCGATATTAAAACTTTGAAGTTTGTTTACGGTGAACTCTTGAATCTTGAGCCTGACGTGGCGTAATGTAAGCTTAATCGTCAGACCAATTTAAAGGAATTCTCTTGACTGCAGCGATTCGACGTACTGTAACTTTTGCTGGTATTCCACTTGACCGTTTACAAAGCATGCTCGGTGCCTATAACGGTCATCTCAAACAAATTGAACAACGTTTAGATGTCAAAATTTCTCATCGTGCAGATGCTTTTTTTGTCGATGGGGAAATCGATGCGGTAGAGAGAGCCGAAAGTCTCCTTCACCGTCTTTATGAAGAGTCCGAAACCAATCCACAGATTAGTGCGGACATTTTACACATGATGATTCAAGGCAGTCAGACTGACCGCGAAATTCAGGAAGATTTTTCTGAAAATGAGCATACCGGTTTAGACAATGTTTATCTACAAACCCGTAAAGGTCGGATCAACCCACGTGGCGCCAATCAAAAACGCTATGTACAGCGTATTTTACAAAGCGATATTTCATTTGGTATCGGCCCAGCGGGTACAGGTAAAACTTATCTCGCGGTCGCCGCTGCTGTAGATATGCTAGAACGTAATGAAATTCAGCGTATTTTATTGGTTCGCCCTGCGGTTGAAGCCGGTGAAAAACTGGGGTTTTTACCCGGTGATTTGAGCCAAAAAATTGACCCTTACTTACGTCCGCTATACGACGCTTTGTATGAAATGCTCGGTTTTGAAAAAGTCGCTAAACTGATTGAACGTCAAGTGATTGAAGTTGCACCACTGGCCTACATGCGTGGTCGTACCTTAAATCATTCTTTTGTGATTTTAGATGAAGCACAGAACACTACCCCTGAACAGATGAAAATGTTCCTCACCCGTTTAGGCTTTGGTTCTCGAGCGGTGATCACGGGCGACATTACACAGGTCGATTTACCTCGTGGTCAACAATCTGGTTTGGCACATGCCTTACGTGTGATTGAAAAAATCAAAGAAATTCATATTACTCGCTTCCACTCTCGTGACGTGGTACGTCATCAATTGGTTCAAAAAATTGTTGAAGCCTATGAGGGATGGGACAGCGAACAACATCGCCTCACGGCTGAACAACGTGCAGAACGTAAAGCACGTCAGGAAGCCTTGGTGGCGGACAATGATGCTAAAGCTGATGGGCAGCATCAAGACGAAAACATTTAAGGATTCATTTTGAAACTTAATCTCTCCTTGCAGCAAAATTTTCAGTCACCTGAATTGGTGGTGAAACGTGCGCATATCAAAAAAGTCGTGGAAACGGCTTTACGTCATATCGATACACAAAGTGATTGTGAGATCGGTATTGCATGTGTGGACAATGACGAAAGCCACAAATTGAACTTGGAATATCGTGGTAAAGACAAACCGACTAATGTGTTGTCTTTTCCGAGCGATCTCCCCGATGAAATGGCTGCAGTTTTAGACTCATTTCCGATTGGCGACTTGGTGATTTGTATTCCTGTGGTTCTTCGTGAAGCACAAGAACAAAGCAAAGCACCCCTGACTCACTTTACGCATATGCTGGTACACGGTACGTTGCACCTCATGGGCTACGACCATGAAACCTCTGATGAAGATGCTGAAGAAATGGAAGCTTTGGAGATCGAGATTTTAGCCAAATTGGGGTTTGATAACCCTTATCTGGAAAGAGATTAAGAACCCAAAAAGCGAGCTCCGGCTCGCTTTTTTTATCGTCATAAAAAACAAGGAAGGAAAGATATGCAATATGTCGTGATTTTTAAAGCACGCATTCGTACGCTTGATGAGCTGTATTTTTCGACTGCACAGCAGCTTAGAGACAAAGCCTTGACACACTTTAACTGTCAACATTTTGAAGCGCTGACAGAGGGTGAGCATGAAATCGCCCTTTCCTACTGGAATACATTAGAAGACATTCGAGCTTGGCAACAAGATGCACAACATCTGGTCGCGCAGCAATTGGGGAAAAACCAATGGTATGCGAGTTTTAGCGTCGAAATCTGCGAAGTTTTGCGACGCAATCACAACTGATTAACGCACCTCAAACTCTGCTTCTGCAGGATCGAAGCGCCAAGTACGCACAATACGAAGTTCTGAGATGTCTTTCATTTTGGCATCAAACAAACCAAAAGGTGCCGCCTTACGTACAGAGGTTTTTGCAGCTTCGTCCAATAAGTTTGAACCTGAACTTTCGATCAAACGAATGGCACGAATCCCGCCATTACTGTTCAAAATAACCATTAAACGTACTTCACCGCGTAGCTGTTGCTGTTTTGCCGCTTCAGGATAATAACGGTTACCGTAAAATTCGACTTTTTCGCGAAATTTTTCCATGTAAGCAGCAGAAACATCTTGCTTGGCTTGAATACCATCAATGGTTTTAATTTTTTGCTGACGGCTAAAATTTTGTTGACGTTGTAAATATTGGGCTTCGATACTCGCCACCATCGCAGCCTTGGCCTGAAACTGACTATTCAACTCCTCAACGGCTTTTTTGCGACTGTTTTCTTCAGCTTGTTTTTGCCAACTCAAGGTTGTCATCAACACTTTGTCTTCAAAGCTCAGCTCTTTCTTTTGTTGCAGTTGTTCTAAAGCTTCGCTTTTTTGCTCCCCGGCTTTTTGTTCGATCATCGGTGCAGGCATGTCACTCGACATACGATGTGACTCACGGAATGTCCCTGAGCCCTGCTGATCGGCTTGTGCTAAAAAGTCTGCATGTTCAATTTTTTCCGTCGTAGAACGTAAAGAAACTGCAATTTCTTTGGTGTTATAATCCGCCTCTTGGGGCATGGAAAATTGCATGGTTAAAAAAGCCAAATGCAACACAGCAGCAAACACTAATGCAGTTGCAAATATGGGATCTTTCCACCACTCTTTCATCAAGGGCATGAACGTTATTTTTTTCAGCATCACATTAAACCGACAATTTGCCGCATTCCCCAAACTGCTTAAAACAGTATAAAATAAAACTCGTATTCATTTTTTGATGAAAACGAGAAATCCATCAACACATCGATAATGCACAATTAAAATCATGAAAATGGTGCAATTTATTTTGCTAAACTGCAAGATCAAAACCTTGTGTTTTTATAGAAATCGACAAGATAAACATCGTTAAAAAACATAATTTGTCAGGATGCACTTCTTATGCAAACGCTAGTTTCCAATATCGCTAAACGTATACGCCAAGTGTACCAAAAAGCTGAAGGATTTATTGAAGATGAGCGTGAATTCCCAATGTCTCAAGTGTTTTTAAATGCGACATTTCAGCGCTTTGTGACCGATAATGTGAAAATGCTCAAAGACTTGCATGCTGACCTGCATGATGACTGGCTTCGACTGTATGCCACATTGGATTATAACGGGCTGATCATAACACTCTCTGTCGATTTAAAACTGGTACAGATGGAACTCAACAAACAAACCCAATTGATCGTATTTGAACAAATTAGTGATACACAAGTGATTGAAGCGAAGTATCCAAATGTTCTGTATAAGATGGGCGTGCGCATGGCGTTATGGTTCTATCAAAAAGTACTCAACCAAGATCCATTGGGTATGATTTTGGAAAAGCTCAATGTGATCAAAGTTAAAGATGATTTACTGTATTTAGACCTGAATCGCTGGCTCGGTAAAAGTCGATCGATTATCGACACACTGGGCAAAGTCCATGTCAACCATGCTGTTTTACGTGAGGCCGAATTGGTGGTGATTGGTAATGTTAATTTAACCGCATTGTTCACCAAGATGTCGCAAGAACGGATAGAAGACTGGGATGACTCAAATTTAAAAGACGATGAAGTCACGCCAATTAAGCAAAAGGAAAGCTAGACTTATCCTGTACTTAGATATCTTGAGCCTATAAAACGCTACACAACATATACATTAGGCACGGATTTGCGACGAGATTCTCCACAATCCAGCCGCATAATAAACATATCAGGTGGTTTAGCCCACCGCACTTCTATTGAATAGGAAAACCATACTTATGGCACATTCACTTTTGAAAAATTTAGGTCTTGTTGCTGGGGTATCGACTACACTGCTTTTGACTGGTTTCTCAAGTCAGTCATTTGCCATGAGTCCATTCCAAGCCAACTACCAATTTAACTACAACGGCAAAAACTTGGGTTCTGCAACACGTACCCTAAAACAATCTGGGAATAACTGGACGTATGTTTTCGCAGCAAAAGCTGGTGCGATGGCCTCTGCAACTGAAACCAGTCGTTTTAGTTTAAATGGCAGCCAAATTCACTCGAACAGCTTTAGCCGCAGCAGCAAAATTTTGGTGCACAACAACACCATGAATATTAATTTTAATGCTGGCGCAAAAACCATTAATACCAAAAAAGATGATAAAGCGCGTTCATTTGCGTGGAAATCAGGTGTGTTAGATGAACTCAATGCTGAATTGCAAATTCGTGAAGATTTAAAAAATGGTGGTTTGAAATCGAATTACTACATTGCCGATGCCAAAGAGGTTGAAGCTCGTAAGTTCGTGAAACAAGGCACTGAAAAAGTGAAAACCACTTATGGAACTTTTGACACCGTTAAAGTCGTGATGCGTCATGACAAACCAGGCCGTCAAACGACTTTCTGGTTAGCACCAAAACTAGATTATCTACCTGTCAAAGTTTCCCACCAAGACAATAAAACCTCTTACGGTTTATTGTTAACGGGCTATAAAGGTGCAACAAATTAATTGATTTGATCAATTTCGCTTGCATTTTTCACGGTGCTTTTTAAAATACGCTTTTGCTTTAAAAAGCACCTGCCCCTCGAGGATTCTCCCGTGCACGCTCTGGAACAGAAAATCTTAGCTGAAGGTATCGTTCTCTCTGAAGAAGTTCTGAAAGTCGATTCTTTCCTGAACCACCAAATTGACCCTGTAATGATGCAGCAAATTGGTCAAGAATTTGCCCGTCTATTTAAAGATGCTGGCATTACCAAAATCATCACCATTGAAGCTTCAGGTATTGCACCTGCAGTAATGGCTGGTCTTGAACTTGGTGTTCCTGTGATTTTTGCACGTAAATATCAATCTTTAACCTTAAAAGATGATTTGTATCGCTCAAAAGTGTTTTCTTTTACCAAACAAACTGAAAGCACGATCGCGATTTCTAAAAAGCACATCAATGCTGAAGATAAAGTTTTAGTGATTGATGACTTCTTGGCCAATGGTCAAGCGGCTTTAGGTCTTGCAGATCTTATTCATCAAGCAAGTGCTGAAGTATTGGGTATCGGTATCGTGATTGAAAAATCATTCCAACCTGGTCGTGATATTTTGCTTGAAAAAGGCTATCGCGTTGAATCATTGGCACGTGTGAAATCACTGGCGAATGGTACAGTTGAATTTGTTCGTGACTAGTTTGCGTTCAAAAGAAAAAAGAACACATCAGGTGTTCTTTTTTTTGCTAAAAATTTGCCATTAAGGTGACATAGAGCGCACTTTTTAACGCCTTAGTTACAAGCAGACAAAACATCGGTGTGCAAAACTCGATAAAATTCAGGAAAATCGTCACATTTGATCGAATGGGTCAACTACTCATCTGTCAAATTACATTATGCTGCACCATAAATTCGGCCACTTTATTTTTTAAGGCTATGGAAAGTTATGAATACAGAAGAGCAAAACATGGAATCGACAGTTAAATGTCCAAAATGTGGATCAACCCATATTGAAAAGCGTAACCATGAACAAAACTTACAAAAAATTGGTGGTGTCTTACTCAGTGGTGCAGGAACTGCTGCAGGAACTGTCGGTGGTGCGGCATCTGGCGCATCTATTGGTGCTGCGATTGGTGGCGTGACTGCTGGCCCACTTGGCGTGATTATGGGCGGAACCATCGGGACTTTTGTTGGTGCAATTAGCGTCGGTATCACAGGCGGTTTCCTCGGACACCGTTTTGGTAAAAAAGCCGGCGTGATCGTCGATCAAAATATTTTTCTCGACTACCAATGTTTAGATTGCAAACAGCGCTTTGAAGTTGAGCAACAGCCTGAAGACGCTGCAAAGACTTCGGATCAAGACTAATTTGGATATAAAAAAAGAGCGCATCAGCGCTCTTTTTTTATAGGTTATTGTTTTTCTAATATGTATTTCTAGTCTATTGAAATGCTATTCGAAAACCATGGCGAATCAATTATTTTGAAACATCAGTTAAAGATTTTGAGTCCACTTTAACTTGATCTTGTTTCGCTAAAAATTCTTTTTCTTCGGCTTTTTCTCTTGCGGGAAATCCATACTGTATAAACTGGCATTGCCGTACACAAGGAAGATGCAGCCAATACGGAACACAGGAAAGTCATTAGAAAATTAACAATAGACATCACACACCCTAAAGAAGAAATTTAAATACAAATCATGTAATCAAAAAATAAAAATAACGCGCCCAAAGACAGAGCAATATTCGACTCGAAACCATCACTGAGCAGGCTGTATTTAAAAACTTTCAATATATTGTTGATATCATTTATTTTTAATATTTCAGGAATAGTTCGACAGATTTATTTTTATATTTTGGGCGGTATACAACGTCATAAATAAAAAGACGTCACACGTAAATAAAGCAAGAAAAGTGCAATATTTAAACCTTTTCTTGCCCGTTCGCTACAAAGTTAGCGCAACTTCCTAGAGCAAGTAAGTATCAAATCAACTTTTTGACGACTTCGCCTAGGCGTTTACCCAGCTCTTCACACAAGTTACGCTCATCTTGACTCAATGACTGATCATGGCGTGGACCACTGACATGGCTTGCACCATAAGGTGTACCACCCGTTTTGGTATTCGATAATGCAGGATGGGCATTAGTTAAACCCATAACCATCATTCCGTGATGAAACAAAGGCGGCAGCATGGTCAGCAAAGTACTTTCCTGTCCCCCATGCATTGAACCTGAACTGGTAAACACACAGGCAGGTTTGCCATGTAATGCGCCATTGAGCCAAAGCGCTGTGGTTTGATCCCAGAAATATTTCATTTCCGACGCCATATTACCAAAACGTGTTGGCGAACCAAGGGCTAAACCTGAGCAATGCGCTAAGTCATCTAAGCTACAGTAAATATCGCCTTCGGCAGGAATACTGGGCTGCACGTCAGTCACCACAGTAGATAAATTTGGAACGGTTCGTATTTTTACTGCCATTCCAGACGCTTCAATTCCATTGGCAATTAAATGTGCCATCTCACGTGTTGAACCATATTTGCTGTAATACAACACCAGTACATAAGCTTGCGTCATTTTTATAAATTCAATGAAAAAAGAAAACTATACGGTATTTTTCCTATTTTTTGGTTAAGCTAAGTGATGAAAATTGCATAAACATGACTAAAATAACTCGAGACTTGAACGAATGATCGAAGCATTTTTAAAAAAACTTCCCTTTTACGACAAGAAATGGTTTCAGTTTGTTTTATTTGTCATTCGACGTTTTGAAGCCGATCGCTGCCGTGAACAAGCAGGATCATTAACCTATACCACCTTGTTTGCAGTGGTACCCATGTTGACCGTATTCTTGGTCATCATCTCCTCAATTAAAGCTTTAGAACCTGCTCGTCAACAGCTTCAACAATTGATTTATAGTAATTTCCTACCGAAAACGACAATTGCTTTTGATAAAGCACTGAATGCATTCACCGATAAATCCAGTAACCTGACTGTTATTGGTGTACTGTTTTTATTCATTACCACAGTTATGATGCTGACCAGCATTGAGACAGTATTTAACCGAATTTGGCGGGTGCGTGAGACACGTGGCGGCATTATTGGCTTTATGCGCTATTGGACTATTATCTCATTAGGCCCAATCTTATTGGGTAGCGCATTTGTTGTGTCATCTACCTTGGCCTCTATGAATGTCCTCAGCAATAATTTTGCCGGCTATGAACTGGATGGGGCTTTTCTGCTGTGGATCTTGTCTTTTTCATTGACCATTTTAGGTTTTTTCATTCTGTATTGGACGATTCCCAACCGCAGTGTGCCGATTAAGGCGGCGCTGATCGCGGGTGTCTTTAGTGCCGTGGTATTTGAATTACTCAAAAACCTCTTTGGTTTTGTCATGTCAAATTTCACCAGTTATCAAATCGTTTACGGTGCTTTTGCTGCAGTGCCAATTTTCCTGCTTTGGATATTCCTTTCATGGAATATCGTACTGATTGGGGTAGAAATTAGTTATGCACTGACAGCTTTCAATTCGGGCAACGACCAAAAACGTCATCCTGTTATTATGTTGATGGATTTGCTTGAATTATTTTATAAAAAGCAAAAACTCGGTCAGAGCGTGACAGAAAAAGAAGCGCTTGAGGTTTTAGGGCGTGATGAAATCGGCCGCCTGCCAAGCTATATTTTATTGTTTGAAGAGCAACACCTGATTAAACGTACAGATGATGATCATTATGTTTTAGTTCGTAATTTAACCCAAGTGGACTTTTGGAGTTTTTACAGTAAGCTGCCCTATCCGCTCCCTAAACGGCAAGATTTAGGTCGCGTCGATCCAGATGATGTTTGGATGGAAAAAATTGGGCCGCAACTGGTCGAATCGGATGATTATCTCGCGGCCAAACTCTCGATACCGCTTGCGACTATTTTTGAAGAAAAATAACCGTATAAATTAAAAGGGAGAACTGCAGTTCTCCCTTTTAATTTATACATGATATTAGATCGCTGTGCACTGATGTCCCATCAATTTAGACAACCACCGATGCAAGGTTACCGTCATCACTCCAACCATTACTAAGGCCGTTCCCAAAATAAAGTTCAGTTCAATCGTTTCGTTTAAGATCAATACGCCAAAGACCAGTCCAAAGATTGGGGTAAGGAATGAAAAAACGCCCAGACCATTGGCCAGATATTTACTTAACAGCCAAAACCAAAGCATCAGGCTAAAAAATGAAATAATGAGCACATGAAAAATCATACTGCTGATGGACAACACCGTCCAATGTACAGTCATTTGTCCTGTCAGCCACGCCACGGGTAATAAAAATACACAACCACCAACCAACTGATAAAACAAGGTCTGAGTCGGAGGTGCATCAGAGAGTTTGGTGAGTCTTAATGAAATGGTGGTCAAGGCCCACATCACCCCAGCAAGTAATGCCATCGCATCACCCAACAGGGCTTGAGTGTTGACTGTAGTACTACTTTCACGTCCCATAAACGACAGTACTATTCCTGAAAAGGCAATAAAAATACCGACCCATTGGATCGCTGTGAGTTTTTCTTCAGGCAACTTCCAATGTAAACCTAATGCCACAAAAATCGGTGCGGTATAGAGCAAGACAACGGTATGTGATGCAGAGGTATAGCGCAGGGATTCTGCCACTAAAATAAATTCGGCTGAAAATAAAAACGCCAACCAAATACCCGGCAGCAAGTATTCGCGTGTATATAAATGTGTTCCCGGCTTGAGACGAATCAGTGGAAAGACCAACAGCGCAGCCAAACCCGATCGAATGGCAATTTGCATGATCGGCGCAATATCAACCGCGGCCAATTTCAAAATGACCTGCTGAATCCCTAAAATCATGCACAAAATAATCATCAGGCCAGAAGCTTTTGCATCTAGCGCCTTACGCTGTTCCACACTATTTACTCGACAATACGATAAGCAACACTATAGAACTGTCAGAAATAAAATATATACTTCAAAATAGACAAGTGATCTTCTTATTCAGGCAAAATTTCTCATGCGTCATAAAGCTCGTGCAGATCATACGCAGTTGCAACAACTTCCCACCAACGATGAAATTCAAGCAGCACTGTGGATCAGTTTTCGTGACGATCCTGCACTGTCTGTTTATCCCGTTCATGGACATGCTTGGGGCGAGTTTGTCTATGCCTTTAATGGCGTAATGGAAGTGAACATCAACCAGATAGACTATATTACCCCACCACCTTATGGCATTTGGCTTCCCCCACACTTAGAACATAGTGGTTTAAATCGTACTGCAGTTTCACATGGCACCTTATATGTACATGAATCTCTATGCACCCACTTGCCGAAACAACCGGGGATTTTACTCAGCTCACCTTTAGTTACAGCGATATTCAGCCATTTGCGTCTGTTGCATCAACAAGCCGATCTCATGGAAAATACGGCCGAGTATCAACGCTTACTCCATGTGATCTTAGATCAACTGCATCAAGCCAAACTGGTCAGTAGTTATTTACCGCATTCGGATCACCCTGCCCTCAAACAGCTGCTTGATTATTTACATCAACATCCTGCAGATCAGAGCGCGCTTGAGCAATTGGCACAGCGGATAAACATGACGGAACGTACTCTGGCACGTTATTGTCAAAAAGAACTTGGGATGTCGCTGCATGAATGGCGACAACGCCTCAAAGTCATGAAAGCCATGTCGATGCTCAACGCAGGTCAAACCGTCGAAAATATTGCTTTAGAACTTGGTTATGCCAATGCCTCGGCGTTTATAAATATGTTTAAAAAATGGATGCTTTGCACCCCAGATCAGTTTAGAAAATCTGCCTTAAAGCCCTAAATTTGTTTAAATTTAGCTATAAGGGTCTCTATAAAGTGATTCAACAATCCGCTAAGATCAAAAAATCCACAAAGAATGATAATGACTCCATTTCGAATGAATAAAAAAACCATTTTAGCGCTGTGTTTATCTGCCGTATTTTTAACGGCTTGTAGTTCCAAAGAACAGCGTGAATTTAAATCTGCACTCAAAACCGCTCAAACGGGCGATGCGACTGCACAAATGAAAGTGGGTGATTTATACCTCAGTGGAACGGGCACAGAACAAAATATCGAACAAAGTGTACATTGGTACAAAGCTGCTGCGGATCAAGGCACTACGGACGCATTCGCATGGTTGATGACCCAAGCTTATCAAGGCAACCCGCATGCAGATCAAGTGATTCGAAAGATGCAGCAAGATGGCAATATTTTCCTTGCACACTGGGTGCTAGACCTTGCAAAAAAGACCCATGATCCTGCTGCTGAATATACCGTTGGTTGGATGTACGACACGGGAAAAGGCTTAATTCAAGATAAGCACCAAGCGCAAATTTGGTATGAAAAAGCTGCCAAACAAAAGAATGTCGAAGCGATCAAAGTCTTGGGAAATCAACATTATTTTTCTGAACATCCTTCGTCTACACCCGACAAAGCAGCTGAATATTTAAGCTATGCCGCAGAACAAGGGCAAGATGCTGACGCGGCGATGAAAATGGCACATTATTATCATTATGATATTCGAGATGGTGAAAAAGCGCGACAATGGTATGCCAAAGCTGGTGCATTGGGAGACACCGACTCACAGCATATGGCCGACACCTATGAAACATGGAAAGACACTGGTCCTTTACAACCCAATGAGCCACCACCATCAAGCAGTACTGAATAGATCAATCAAAAAAGGCTGCATTAAGCAGCCTTTTTGTATGTCGTTCACAGATTATTTGACAAAGGTTGTCCAGACATAGTCCTGATTTTTGCCTTTTAGGGTCATTTTCAACTGCTCACCTGACTGTAGTGCCGCGACACCTGCAGGCGTACCCGTCATGACCACATCACCAGCTTCAAGACTAAATACTTGGCTAATATCGGCCAGTAATGTACCCACATCAAAAATCAGCAAAGCAGTATCACCGTTCTGACGCAGTTCATCATTGACATGCAAGGTATAATGCACATCTTTCCAATCTTGAACCACCTCTTGGACATCGACCCAATCCGCAAGGATGCAAGAACCATCATAAGCTTTGGCACGTTCCCACGGCTGACCTTTTTTCTTTAAGTCATCTTGTAGATCTCGCAAAGTCAGGTCTAGGCCCAAAGTCACAGCTCCTACTGCTTCTAAGGCTTTGAAAGGATCAGTTTCAGCCGATAAAGGTCGATCAATACGTAAACTTAATTCGCATTCATAGTGGCAACTGCCCCATACAGGATTCCATGAGATGCCTTGCTCTAATGCGGTTAATGCACTTGGCGGCTTCATAAAAAGCACAGGACGGTCAGGAATTGCATTGCCTAATTCTTTGGCATGATCTGCATAACTACGACCGACGCAAACAATTTTAGATGGACGTGACTGCATACTACTCCCTCTTTTGTTATGAATAGATTGTCTTAGTGCTGAAAAGTATTGGTAAAAATCGCTTGGTCCGCAGTATTTTTAAATGCACTTTTCGGCACAATAATCACGGTTTTATTTTTCAGCTCAAGCATATAGGTCAATTTGCCTTCAGCAAAATTTGCCACTTCAGCATAATGGAAGACATTCTTACGACCATTGGCATGACTTTCTGCATAGTCTTGAAATAAATCAATACCTTGTTCACTTTTGCCTAATTGGTATTTTACAAACTGGCGTTTAAACATCATCGGTAAAAACCAATAACGCATGATGCCTTGAAGGAGTAAAAAGAAAGCACCCAGCCCAACATAGTAGGCACCAACTCCATCTACACCCAAGTAAAAACCCCAGATGATAATCCCAAGGCTAATCGCTGGCGTTAAAAAACGCGTAAATTGCTTTTTGCCAAAAGTTGCTAGTGCAAAACCATCCTGTGATTCTTCTAGATTTAAAAAATAGCGCAGCGATAATGCAGGTAGATTCTCAGACATAAGCGTATGAATATTTAAAAATGAATTGCGCTAAATACTACACCACAATTCAAACTTGCTTCATGCTTTTTAATGGTCGGTTGTAACACTTCACTACTTCCCTTCCCTCTAGAAATACGTTAAAAACAGCAACAAATAAAAGATTGCATACGCAGGATGTGACATGCAGATAACAAAAATAATCATGGTACTGGTGTTTCTGAGTGGACTGAGCATATCGACCAGTTGGGCCAAATTCGTTCAATGGCAACCCCAGATCCCTAGTAGTTTGGACTTGTTTAATGGCAATGCCAAAGCCTTGGCAAATCTTGCCGGTGATCACATCGTGATTTTTGCACATCCCTCACAGCAGATTAGTCTGCCCACGATGAAAGCAGGTCAAAAAGTCGTTGGTAAATTTCAAAGTGCCGCCGTGGTTGTCCCAACCAACAGCAAAAATGTGTCCAGATTACTCAGTAATTATCCAAACTATGCTGGCTTATTTCCCACGCTAAAATCTGCTGAGGTTTTGCAACAGCAAGGTTCAACCAGCCAAGTTGAATACCGCATCCATATCCCGACACCTATTCCGGTTTTAAACTTTAAAGAAACCGTGGTGATGCAGCACCAAATTGATCACAACAGCATTAATAGTTTGGTTCTACAAGCACCGGTGCCCTTTGGTGCAGGGAAAATTGAATGGTTTGAGATCGATGCTCAACACACCTTGATTAGTGTGACCCAATGGGGCGATTTAAATCAGCCCAAAGGTTTTTTGTTTAGCAAAATATTAAATGCCTTACCCGATGCCAAATTAGGGATTCCTGCGGGAACCAATGGTTTTTTACTCGAATCTTTACAGCGCCGATTTAAAGCCTTTAGCAGCGAAACTCTCGCTGCAAATCAATTACCTGAACTCAAATTAAATGCCTCTCAACTCGACAAAGTCACCCAATTAAGTCAAAGCTCAAAAGAACCTGTGTCCTTTATTTTGACAGCGCAACGCGTTCCCTTTGGGCAAAATTATGAATTGATGCGCTTTAGCACCAGTTTTCAATATTATGCACAAGAGCCTTCGAGCTTACAGCGCTGGATTAATGTGTCTTCGTTCAAGCACTTATTTCCAAGACAAGTTAAACATATGCAAGTGCAGAAAATTAATCCGCACCTCATGGATGCCGACTATAAAATTTCGGTGGGTTTAGGCGTGATCAATATTCCCTTTGATTTTAAGATGCGTTTTAACTATCCCGACTTACTGCAAAATCAATATACCGCAACCGGTGGAGACTTAAAGTTTGTCCGAGGTGCAATGCATATTCGCCCCTTACAACAAGGGTCGTTATTACAATTGACCAGTGCGGTGAAGATTGATGACAAAGCACCGTTTTTACTTCGTGCTATGCGCAGTATGCCGTATCACGACATGTTGCCGGCTTTAGGCGGAAATACGGTCTTTGCACTCAAAGTTAAACAGAAGTTAAGTTAGAACCTCGAGTGATGAGCTGAATTTATTGTTTTTAGCTATATTTCAGACACAAAAAAACCGCAACATGTGCGGTTTTTTCAATCTTGATCAAGTTGGTGCGCTCAGAGAGATTCGAACTCCCGACCCCTTAGTTCGTAGCCAAGTGCTCTATCCAGCTGAGCTATGAGCGCGACGTCTTGATGAGGCTCATTATACGTGATTTTTATTTTTTGTTAAGAGCTTTTTCATATAAATTTAACCAAACGCACAGCAAATAAACAATTGCCCTTTAAACACGCTAAAAATCAGCTAGATTTACTTTTAAAGGGCTTTTGCATCACAAGTATGGAATTTAAAGTTAGCAATACTCACGTATAAATGCTCAAGATAGATTACAAATCTATCGCCATCATTGAATCACTGCTTTAACTCACTCAATTCTTTTTTAAACTTAGATTTAAAAAAATTGCATCACTATGAATATCTGAAAAAAGGGTTATCTATAGAAGATAAGCAAAATTGAAATTTACTGATGGGTAGTTTTATGAAATAGAACGCTTAATAGAATCCAAACAAAAGACAGCTATATCAAAGCGATAAATCACAGGCACAAAAAAACCGCAACATGTGCGGTAATTTGTTCAAGTTGGTGCGCTCAGAGAGATTCGAACTCCCGACCCCTTAGTTCGTAGCCAAGTGCTCTATCCAGCTGAGCTATGAGCGCGTAACTTGTGTCGTCTTAAAAGACTACGTATTCAGATTTACTTATTGGTGCGCTCAGAGAGATTCGAACTCCCGACCCCTTAGTTCGTAGCCAAGTGCTCTATCCAGCTGAGCTATGAGCGCGACATAAGTAAATCGTGGCGGTGAGAGAGGGATTCGAACCCTCGATACAGTTGCCCGTATGCATCCTTAGCAGGGATGTGGTTTCAGCCACTCACCCATCTCACCGTAACGTGCCGCCATAATACAAAGATCATGATACGACTGCAAGCACAGTCGTTATATTTTTTTCATTTTTTTACTCAATTAGATATTTTTTAAACGATTTTCAAAAAATTAGTGCAAAATTAGTTCAGCGCACACTGCTGTCCCCCTACATTTCAGCTTTAAACATTATAAAATATCGGCATAAAACACTTTATTGCAATCAATTGCGTGCAGTATCTGCTTGCATGACTTATGCTAATCCTAATCTTCTGATTTGAAGCCAAATACATATGAAAAACTGGGTCGACCCTGAAGCAAAAGCTGAAGCCGAACGTTATGACAATCCAATTCCAAGCCGTACTCTGATTCAAGAGACGATTGAACAACTGAAAACTGCAATGTCGCATGCCGATCTTGTAGAACATTTTGAAATTGCCGATCAAAAAAGTATTGATGCACTGAGTCATCGTCTGATTGCGATGGTTCGAGATGGTCAGTTGATGAAAGATGGATTTAAGTTCCAGCTTGCAGCTGAGCAACCGACTCATGAAGCAACGGTTTATATCAACTCAAAAGGTTTAGGCACAGCCAATATTAGCGGTGAAGATGACCTTTTACTTCCTGAGCGTGAGTTACGTCAGGTGTTTAATGGTGACCGTGTTAAAGTCCGCCAAACTTCGGTAGACCGTAAAGGCAAAGCATGGGGCTTTATTACTGAAGTTCTACAGCATCGTGTCAAAGAAATTATCGGTAAAGTGTCTGAGTATGAAGGTGAATATTTTATTCAGCCGGCAAATCCCAATGCACACCAACCGATTACGTTAGAAAGAGAATTAATCGAGCATGCCAAAGTCAAACTCGGTGACTCTGTACGTATTGCGATTGACAGCTACCCAACCAAAGAAGAATTTGCGACAGGTCATATTGTTCAGTCGATGGCTGATAAAGCAGACACTGAAATTATTATTCCGCAAACCATTTTAGAATTTGGTTTACCTTACGAATTCCCTGAAGCAGTACAACAAGAAGCCGACAGCTTTAAAGAACCGTCAGAACAAGACCGTGAAGGTCGTGTCGATTTACGTGATTTAGCGCTTGTCACCATTGATGGTGAAGATGCCCGCGACTTCGATGATGCCGTGTATGCGGAAAAACGTCCGGGTGGTGGTTATCGTGTTGTGGTGGCAATTGCCGATGTCAGCCATTATGTACGTCCGGGTAAACCGCTCGATGACGAAGCTCAAGAGCGCGGTACATCGGTGTACTTCCCTCATTTTGTATTGCCGATGTTGCCTGAAGCGCTGTCGAATGGTTTATGTTCTTTGAACCCACACGTAGACCGTTTATGTATGGTCTGTGATTTAAACTTATCTCGCGCGGGTCGTGTCACTAAGTTTGAGTTCTATCCGGGTGTAATGCATTCAAAAGCTCGTTTGACCTATACTCAAGTGGCCGAATATTTTGAGGGTAATAGTCAAGCCATTCCTGAAGACCGTGATGTGCGTAAATCGGTCAATACCTTATTCCAGTTGTATCAAGTGTTGAAAGGCTTACGTGCTGAACGCCACGCGATGGAATTTGAAACCGTTGAAACCTATATGACCTTTGATGAGCTAGGCGGTATTAACGAAATCCTACCGCGTAGCCGTAATGATGCACACAAACTGATTGAAGAATGTATGTTGTTGGCAAACGTTGCAGCGGCAGAGTATGCTTTGAAGAATGAAATTCCGATGCTGTACCGTGTGCATGAGCCACCTGAGTTCTCACGTATTCAAAAGGTTCGTGATTTTGTGAAGTTATTGGGGCTGCCATTCCCTGAACAGCCGACTCAAGCTGACTATCAAGCCGTGATTGATGCCACCAAAGACCGTATTGATGCTCCAAGTATTCATGCCGTTTTACTTCGTTCAATGATGCAAGCCTATTATGGCGCGAACAATGCAGGTCACTTTGGTTTGGCCTACGAAGCGTATACACATTTCACATCTCCAATCCGTCGTTATCCAGACTTGTTACTTCACCGTGCCATCAAAGCACAATTGAAGAAAAAACCTTACCCAATTTCTGGTGCTTCGCTGGATGATGCAGGTGAACACTTCTCTGCGACTGAGCGCCGTGCAGATGAAGCTTCTCGTTCTGTCACTACATGGTTGAAGTGCCATTACATGCAGCAGCATTTGGGTGAAGAATTTGTCGGTACCATCAGTGCGACTGCTGAATTTGGCCTCTTTGTAACGCTCAAAGACTTATATGTTGATGGCATGATCCACGTCAGCCAATTGGGTGATGACTTCTTCGTCTATGACCAACCAAGTCAGAGCTTAATTGGTCAATCTCGAGGTCAAGTTTTCAGTCTAGGCGATGAAGTAAAAATCAAAGTTGCTGGTGTAAATCTAGAAGAGCGCAAAATCGACTTTGAATTGATTCAACAATTGAGCCATGCAGGTCGCGCTATTCGCGCACGTGCCCCTCGTGTTGCAAAACCTACAGCCAAAGAAGAAGTCTTTTCAGAACGTAAAACCAACGCTGCTGAAGATGGAGAACAGCCCATACGACGCAAAAAGTCGAAATCTAAGCCCAGTTCATTCGGTAAAAAGCCTGCTAAAAAATCTGCAAGCAAATCTGAAGCGAAGGCTAAAGATAAAGTGAAGAAAAAATCAAAACCGAAAAAGAAAAAATCCAATGCAAAATCATCTGCGGATTAAGGTTTAAATCAAGAGCGCTTCGGCGCTCTTTTTGATTCTTCAGGTCAGTGAAGACTTCTCGACCTCTGCAGAAGATGAATAATTCCTGATTTAGTCTTGATTTAACCCGCAACAAACCCTACATCTATAAATAACTCAGGATTTATAGATGTAGAAAATATGACTTTAGAAAAGGCAACTTTGCCTGTTCCTCAATTTGATCAAATCACTTTAGATCAACTCAAAGAAAAAATTCAAAATGCGATTCAACACGGTCAACAATTTCTAAATGAACTGACGGTTGTTCCAGATTCGGTACAAAAACAACTGAATACTTTAGAACAGGTCGATGACCTTGAAAATAATATGAGTGAAGCTTGGGGCGTGCTGTCGCATCTGAACGCCGTGATGAATAATGCTGAAACTCGAGAGCTCTACCAATCTTTATTACCCAGCCTGAGTGAGTACTATACGCAGCTAGGTCAACATACAGTGTTGTATCAAACGTATCAGCATGTACATGACAACAGTGTATTCGACACGCTTCCTGCAGCACAGCAAAGCGCGATTAAACTTGCGTTACGAGATTTTAAACTTTCAGGTGTAGCCTTAGAAGGTGAAGCGAAAAAACGCTATGCAGAAATATCTGCACGACTTTCACAGTTATCATCAGACTTTTCCAATCACGTATTGGATGCCACCCAAGCCTACTTCAAACCTTTAACTGAAGCGCAGCTCAAAGGACTACCTCAAGGCAGTATTGAACTTCTGAAACAATATGGTCAGCAACGCGAACTCGAACAGGCTGTAGCCACACTCGACTTCCCGTCTTATATTGCCATTATGACCTATGCAGAAGACCGCGAAGTGCGTGAAGCACTCTATAAAGCCTATACCACACGTGCTTCTGATCAGGCAGACTCTGCTGAATTTGATAATACAGCGGTCATGGAAGAAATCTTGAAACTACGTCAGGAAATGGCTAGCCTGCTTGGTTTTAACAACTACGCCGAATTGTCTTTAGCAAGCAAAATGGCACCCGATGTGGCAACTGTAGATCAGTTCCTGATTGAACTGGCAGAACATGCGCGTGCGCCAGCAGAGAAAGAAATCGCTGAACTGAAAGCCATTGCAGCGCAAGACGGTATCACTGAGTTGCAACCGTGGGATGCCACTTTCTATTCAGAAAAACTCAAAGTTAAACAATTTAATTTGTCACAAGAAGACCTGAAGCCCTACTTCCCTGCACCTAAAATTATTCAAGGCTTGTTCAGCATTGTAAATCGTCTCTATGGCATCAATGTAATCGAGCGTGAAGCGCCTGTTTGGCATCCCGATGCACGTTACTTTGAACTTGAAGATCAAGGCAGCGTGATTGGCGGTTTTTACTTTGACCTGTATGCACGAAGCGGTAAACGTGGCGGCGCATGGATGAGCGGCTTCCGTTCACGCATGCAAACTGAAAATGGTCTGCAAAAACCAATTTGCTACATGGTCTGCAACTTTACCCCACCTGTCGGTGAGCAAGCTGCTTTACTTACCCATGATGAAGTAACGACGTTGTTCCACGAATTTGGTCATGGCTTACATCACATGCTCACTGAAGTCGATAATATTGCTGTGGCTGGTACACATGGCGTGGCGTGGGATGCAGTAGAGCTACCAAGTCAATTCATGGAATTTTGGACTTGGGATCAAGAAAGTTTAGATTTACTCAGTGAACATATCGAATCAAAACAAACTTTACCAGCCGATCTGTTAAAAGCACTACAAGATGCGCGTTTCTTCCAGTCAGGGATGCAAACGTTACGTCAAATTGAATTTGCCATGTTTGACTTAAATATCCATAAGGCCAACCCTGCTTTGGACGCTGCAGGCATCCAACACACCTTAGATGATATTCGTCAAAAATATGCAGTTGCACCCATTACTTCGTACAACCGTTTCCAACATGGTTTCAGTCATATCTTTGCAGGTGGTTACGCTGCTGGTTATTATTCATACAAATGGGCAGAGGTTTTGGCAAGTGATGCCTTCGACCGATTCGAAAATGAAGGAATTTTTAATACTTCGACTGGCAAGTCGTTTAGACAATTTATTCTAGCAGTTGGCGGAAAAGATACGGCACTTGACGCATTTATCAATTTCCGCGGACGCGAGCCAAAAATAGATGCTTTGCTGCGTCATCAAGGTTGGACGAACGCATCTAAAAACGCTTAAACTAGGGACCTTAGTTAGATTCAAGGTAAGTATGATGACCATTAAACGACGCTTCATTGCAGGTGCAAAATGTCCAAAATGCCAAGCGATGGACCGGGTTGTCATGCTGACCTCTGGCGAAGACGAATGGATCGAATGCATTGATTGTGGTTACAGTGAAAATCGACCGACTCATGTCGATCAACCTGAACAACCCGCCGTGCCAGACGATATCGGTGTGATCCAATTTAAGCCACGTCAGCCTAAATAAAAATTAAGGTCAAGCAATGACAGAAGATCAAAGACATAATCCAAAATTGTTAGTTGGAATCATTGGGGGCTTAACGTTATTGATTGCTATCTTTTTTGCATATCAATGGTTAAGCAGCAGTACAGCAGATAAATCTGCACTTCAAGAAGAACTGGTCGCTGCACCGGCTAAACCGCCTGTTGCAACCCCTGTCCAATCTGAAACTGAAGCATCAGTCCCTGTCGCAGAGACTGAAACCCTTAAATTGGTCGAAGAAGACATTTTAGATGCAGCTGTGCCTGAAAATGCCTCTTTAGCCAAAGAGGAAATTGCCAAATTAGATGACATTCAACAACAATTGAATGATCAGGAGCAAAGCTTAAAACAGCAACATTCAGATGCAGATGAGCTGATTAAACTGAAAGAAGAACAAATTAAATTACTCGAAGCACAGTTAGCGCAACAAGCAAAATAACTGACTTCTGCTACACCATGCGTACTTATAGGCTAGAATATCATCAGATTTTCTAGCCTTTTTGTTATGTCCACTACTACAACGCCACAAAATATCCCCAAAGCAATTGGCTTTCTCATGCTGTCAGCGCTGCTTTTTTCCATCATGGGGGTTTGTATACGCTTCGCATCTCACACAGTAGATAATGCCACCATCGTATTTTTTCGCAATGCGGTTGGCTTATTGATCTTTTTACCCCTGATTTTGCAAAAAGGCAGCACGTTTTTTAGAACTGAAAAACTGTGGATGCATACCTGGCGTTCAATCGTAGGCTTGGTGGCAATGTATGGCTTTTTTTATGCCATCGCACACTTAAAACTCTCCAATGCCATGGTCTTCACCTATTCCTCGCCGATCTTCATCCCCTTAATTGCATGGTTATTTTTAAAAGAAAAAATGACCCTGAGTATGCTCATTGCCGCTGTCATTGGTTTGATTGGCGTCCTCTTCGTCGCAAAGCCCGATGCAGGAATGTTTAATCAGTTATCACTGATTGGACTGACCGCAAGCTTCTTGGCAGCCATGGCATTTGTCACTGTCCGTGCCCTTACAGCAACCGAGCCGCCTGAACGCATCGTGTTTTATTTCTGCTTTTTTGGCACACTCATTTCCATGATCCCGATGTTCTGGCTTTGGCGTCCTTATAGTTTCAAGGAGTTTGCTTTTCTGATTACAGCGGGGCTTTTGGCCAATATCAGTCAAATTTTTATGTCCAATGCCTATAAGCTTGCACCCGCAGGTCAAATTGGCCCCGTGAACTATATCGCGATTATTTTTGCGGGTATTTGGGGCTTTGCACTGTGGCAAGAATTGCCAGATATTTACAGCCTATTCGGTTTTGCTTTTATATTTTTAGCGATTTTGCTATGTAGTCCGTTCCTACAAAATAAGTTTAAAAAGTCATAAATATCCATTCATTTACCTTCAAACGCACAGCCCCCTATTCAATAAAAAAAGCACCCGAAGGTGCTTTTTTAATGGCTCACTGCGAACTTATTGGTACCAACCAAACAGTTTCAGAATATAAGGAGCATAAGTCACGATCACCAAAGCTGGGAACAAGACAAGGATCGGTAAAATCCAACGTTCATAGCGATAATAGAAATTGGTGTATTGGGCTTTTGCTTCTGCATCTGCTGCCCGTACCTCTTCATCCCCGACGGAGAGTCGTGTCAATAAGTGATTCAGCGCTACAGGTGGCGAAACATAACCGAGCTCAAAGGCAACCAAAACGATCATCCAGAAGTGAATCGGATGGATACCATTTTCGTAGGCTACTGGTGCAATCGTTGCTGCAACCAAAATTACTGCCCCGAATGGATCTGTCGTCATACCAATAATCGCCAATAACAATGCGATAAAGGCCAACGAAATATAGATATTGCCCAAATGCGTTGGTAATAATTCAACGATTTCTGTCCGTTCAATCAAACCGCCGACACTTGCCGACAAGGCCATTAAGATAATTAATGCGCCAATGTGTCCAACCGTTTCTGAAGAAGCAAACCAAATTGAACTACCGAAACCACGACGGTTAGCCCCATGTCCACCATGTTCACGCATGAACTCAGAACTTTGCTCATGTTGTAAGCTGAGTTGTTCATGTGCATCTACAGTTTGCGAAGTAAAACGATCTGCAAACCAACGGTCAAACATAATGTAAACAATCAGAATGATCGGTAGAACCACAGGGGCAGTGAATTCATCCATTTGCGTATCTAAACCGTACTTGTAGAAAGCAATCACAAGCAAGGTCAGTACGATATACGGAATCACGGGAATGAATGCTTTCAGCATGCCCGGAATAGCCACTTTCGGCGATGCCACACGGAAACGTGTTTCTGCCAAGAACAGTGAAATACCCAAGAACAAGAATGCTGTTAGCCAGAACACATAGATACCGTGATCAAATAGTTCATCTGACGTGACATGGCGGCTATCAAGCATCGAGATCAAGATAATCAATAGACATGGACGGATGACCACACCTAAGGAACCTGACATTGCAGATACAGCGAGTGCGAACTGACGACGAGAGCCAGAGTTCCACACTTCTTTATAAATAATTGCACCGGCTGCTACAACGAAGATCCCTGAAGCGCCGGTATAAGCAGTTGGAATAGCCGCAGCAATCAGAATTAACCACGTCAAAGTCTCAGGTGCTAAGTTCCATGGACGTAAAATCCCCAAGAACAAATCCATCACGCGCGTTTGGGTCAATAACATCCCGGCCCAAATAAACAATGCAAGGTTTAGGAAAATCCCAGAGAATTCAACCAATTGTCCAAGGTAAATCCCCTGACCCATTGGATAGTCCATAAAGAAGGTAAACGCCACACCCGTAATAATCGCCATAAAGGCATATAACGGAACACTCAATAGTGCAAAACCAATATTCCCCGGCCCCGGCTCTTTCGCAGCAGGTGGTTTAAAGAACTGATAAATACTGATGAGGGTGACAATACCAAATAGGGCTAGCCACAACCAATATACCACCAAGGTTTCTGTGGTCGATTTCACCCCAGAATTCAGGACTGAATTAAATTGGCTATATACCGAGAAGGTTAATAGGCCATTCCCAATCGCCATGAATAAAGCATAGACTTTATAATCCAAGCGTGTTGTTGGCGCACGTAGACCAATATGATGGAACTTCACTGAAGCAGTAATGGCAGACACCAAGACCATCAGTAAAAGAATCAATACACGGTTTTCGGAACCAAATTTAAAGATGCCAAAGAATGTCGTTTCAATCGCACGATAAGTACGAATACTTGGATGCTCATCTAAATAAGCTTTTGCTTTGTCATAAAATTGGAATTTTTCTTCACATTGCTGTACACCTGCCATGACCGATGCACGTACATCGGATTCAGATGCTGTACCAAAAATGTCAGCAAATTCGTCAGCCGCATTGGCTTTCATTTGCGTTTGCACCATTTTTTCTACATCTGGGTGGCGGTCACAATCTGGCTTGGTCGGTTCTGCACGTAAAAATGAATACTGCATCCCAATGCTTTCATTACCATACAAACGCTCACCAGTACGCAGAAGCTGACCATGAATCATCTCCCCTGTCCCGATAATCAATGTAAGCAGAAGCAAGATCAACACGACTAGAGTCGAAATCCATTCTGTCCAGACATACCTTAACAGCCCGACGATGCCGGATCTGTTTTGTGTATCATTTTGCATGAGTCTTCCTATTTTTTTATTTTGGAGCCTAGCGGGGCTAAGCATCCTTTTCCTTATCGGCTCGAGAAGTTCCTTTCCCTGACCTAACTGTTTTATTATTACGTTTAAATTTGCATCAATATTCAAAACATTAAAATGACAATATGTATTTTCTTTTCGGTTTTTTTTGTCAACCCAATCACCTAAAGTGCGTTAGCGATCCCAGAAATAATTACCAATAAGATAAAACACGGCGATGACAATGCCCCAAATCACCCCCAATAAATGGGCTTCGACTAAAACGGGGCTTCCTATTAATTCTGCCGTTCCGGTATTCCCTACGGTATTTTCCCACACCAATTTTGCCAAAATCAGCAAGAGGACAAAGGCTGCAAAATTTCGCTCCCGCTTATACATTAAATGTACGCAAGCGACCGCAACATAGGCGCCATGCAAGACACCAGATAATCCTGCATAGGCTTCAATATCAGGGAGGAAAAAATAAAAACTCAGACTGATTAAAGGGGATAAAATCAATAAGATGGCAACAAAGTGCCATATTGAAACTCTTGGAAAAATAAACGGTAAGCAGATAAAGGCCAACATATTTAAAGCAAAATGAATCCAACCGACATGAACCCAATGGGCCGTCCATAAGCGCCAAAAGTCATGAAATAAATCATCTTGCCAGTAGATAAAATAGTCTTTAAATACCTGTAGCGAGGCACAGATCGAAACGAATACAGCAAGAAAGACAATTTTCGGAATTAAAAATTGTGTTTTCATTTTCGCTCCTCCTGTACCTCACATTTGGACTACATGCTTTATTAATTTGTTGCAGCGCCACTCGTTTCTGTAGCACCACTGGTTTCAGCATCGCCACTAAACAAATCATCGAGTTCTGAACTATTGGCACTTTCATCCCAGAAATGTTCCATACCATCATCGCCGGTACGAACGCCTGTATGTTCAGTCCAATAACGATCTGAAATCCCTTTCACCATGCTTTCAGCCATACTGTCGATAAGCTTAAATTGTGGATTAACAGGTTTTTCATCACTACGCGCTTGTGCAAAGGTACGTAAGGCATCACGGATTTTCGCATCATCGCCACTGGCTTGTGCAGCAACTGCATATAACGCATGTGACAGTCTTACGCCTTTTTGCTCACCAATTTGCGCGGATTGTTTTAAGGTCTGGTATGGATCAGGTTTTCCATCTCCTGCACCCGGCAATAACGTCCAGATCACAGCGCGGGTTGCATTTGGTGCGCCCCAGAATTTTTCATTATTCAGACAAACCATACCGCGTTCAACGATGGCAGCAATGTCTTTAGGAACGTTTACCGCCCCACCTGAGTTAATATCATTGGTCATGGCCTGTAAGCCACTTAACATTCCCAACATATACACTGTTTGGTCAATGTCACTGTTCATTTTTGGACAGCCTTCACCTAGACTTTTCTTATACTTCTTTTCAAAACGATCTTGAAATAATTGATAGCCGGTATATTGACGCTGTGCAGCAAGTGCCGCCCAACGCTTTTGCTCAACACGAGCATCCTGTGCTTCGGATACTTGGTTAGCTTTAGATGCACGTAAATAGCGTAACTCTGCATCCAAGGCTTTTTGTTCTGCACAAATCCCTGCTGCTGAATACATCAACACAGCCACACGTGTTGGGTCTGCGCCCATATCTTTGGTGGCCATAATGGCTGGAGTTAATGAATTACCTGAATTACACACCATTTCAGCATCTTCCATGGCTAAAATGGGTGGCACAATATGTTTTTCGGTAAATCCGAGTGCAACATTAGCACCGGTTTTTACAACCTGCGAACAACCCGCGAATAATGTACTTGTTATTGCTACAACTGCCACACCCTGGCATATTTTTTGGACGCTCGACATTTTCCTGTCCTCTATAATTGTGTTTATGTCCATCACGACAAACATATCAGAAGCAAAAAATGAATAAAAGAGTATTTGCTCTAATTTGAACGACACACTGTGCCATGAATTACGCTGAATGCAATTGACTGATTTTTCACAAAGACTAAATTTTAGGCAAAAAAAAGTAGCATAGCGACGGTTCGGCACATGCTACTTATTAACTGTGAAAGCGTTTGACTGCTTATTTTTGAGTTAACTGTTCCTTCAGCACTGTTCCTAGTCGTCCTATAACAATTGCTAACACAATCGCTATTACCAGAAACATCCAAGTTGGCATCATCATGATGATTTCCTTTAACGGCTGTTGGTAAGGCTAATATATAGGCAGAGAATCACCGCACAGCTTAAAATTGTCAGACAATTTAAATATTTTGCCAATAAAATCCAATCCTGTCAGACAAGATTATTTTAACCACAACACAAGGTAATGAAATATTTACATTTTATAGAATTTTAAAAATACAGGCTGTCTAACAATTAGATCATTTTGGCCAATACTTTGAGTGATTTCCACTGTTTCAATGACAATTGATCGCGCCAAATAATCACCGGTTTTGCACGCGCATGCATAAAGTACACCACAATATACATTTGATGATCCAAAATATGGCTAATTTGAACGCGTTGCACCGGGCGGTTCAGTCGTTGCAAAGACCAATCAGTTCCATCCAAATAATCTAGACTGGTGACGTGTAAATGCTTACGGAAAAACAGAACATAAACCACTAGCCCGATGAGGAAAAATATCCCCCAAAGCATGGGTGTTAGTAACTGATAAAGCAGCGTCATCAATACCGCAAAAATAAAAAACTGAAACGCATGCGATAAAAAACTGCGTTTCAGTTTGAATTGCCGATTATCCATGAACGTAATGTTTTAATTTTTGAATAAACGTTTTTAATTCAGGACGTGGCGGTTCACTAACTTCCATAAACCAATCCAACAAATCTGGATCTTCTGCAGCAACGAGTTCTGCAAACATGTCTTTTTCAGCTGCATCGGCTTGTAAATAGTAATTTTTGACGTAGGGATCAAAATAAACATCAATCTCTTTTAAACCACGACGTGCACGGTAGATCACTTTACGCTCTTCTAAGCTGATTTCATCAGTCATTGTCTTCCCCAATCGTTGAACCCATCTAGTGTAACTCATCCACCCCATTGAAGTGGAGTGTTTTCAAAGATTGACCGAATCCTTCATCGCAATTCTTGCTTTTGAATGTTCTGCACATTGTAGTCACACGCTGCATCTTATAAGTTGAGACAAAGCCATAAAAATGAATAGGATATTCAAAATGCAATCTGGAGCGATTCGCCCTCTCAACAACATGCTGCCACGTCAATTATTTAATGCGGAACATGATGCATTTCGTGAAACAGTACGAAAATTTTATGAAAAAGAAGTTGTGCCCAATATCGAAAAATATGAAAAACAACAACATGTTGACCGTGACTTATGGAATAAAGCCGGTGCCATGGGCTTGCTTTGTCCAACAATGCCCGAAGCTTATGGCGGCTATGGTGTAGACCGGCTTTATAGCATGATTCTGATTGAAGAGCAGGCCTATGCCATGGACTCCTCTACCGGCTTTTCACTGCATTCCGACATCGTGGCCAATTATATTCATAACTTTGGCAATGAAGAACAAAAGCTGCATTGGCTGCCGAAAATGGCATCTGGCGAAACCGTGACTGCCATTGCAATGACCGAACCGGGCACAGGTTCAGACCTACAAGCCGTACGCACAACTGCTACAGAAGATGGTGATGACTATATTATTAATGGGTCAAAAATTTTTATCACCAATGGCTATTTATGTGACATGGCGATTGTGGTCTGTAAGACAGGCAATAGTGAAAAAGGCTCAGCTAATTTATCGCTAATTATCGTCGAGGCAGATCGCGTCGGTTTTAGTAAAGGCAAACCTTTAAACAAAATTGGCATGAAAGGTCAGGATACCTGTGAACTGTTCTTTGATAATGTCCGCGTCCCTAAAAGCAACTTACTCGGCATGCAAGGTATGGGCTTTATGATGCTGATGAAGGAATTGGCTTGGGAGCGCATGTTGGTTGCGATTATTTGCCAAGCCGGTGCAGAAGCAGCCTTTGCGCACACAGTTCAATACACCAAAGAACGTAAGGCATTTGGCAAGACCGTATCAAGTTTCCAAAACACCCGTTTTAAATTGGCAGAACTACGTACTGAGATCGATTTTTGTCGAGCTTATCTAGATCGCTGTATGGAACTACAACTTGAGGAACAGCTCGGTATTGACGCTGCAGCCGCTGCTAAATACAAAATTTCAGAAATGTTTTCCAAAGTTGTGGATGAATGTCTGCAGTTGCATGGTGGCTATGGCTATATGCTTGAATATCCAATTGCTCGCGCTTATATCGACAATCGAGCCAATCGTATTTATGCAGGTACCAATGAAATTATGAAAGAGCTGATTTCCCGCTCTTTATAACAACAAAGCCCATCATCTGATGGGCTTTTTTCATTCTTTCGATATCAACTTAAATCATTCACAAAATCACAGATCAGTGCAGTGGCCAATGCGGGTTGCTCTTTATGCGGCATGTGATGAAGCCCTTCCAAAATCTCTAGTTCAGCATCACCTTGTATACCCGAAAAAAGTTTCTGAGCTTGTGCTGTCGTCCCGTATTCATCCAGTTCTCCATGGATGATCAAGCTTGCACACTGTACTTTTCCAACATATTGCTCGAGGTTCCATTGACGAAAACTCGGTGAGAGCCAAGTTTCAGTCCAAGCATCCAAAACCCATTGGGCTTTATCCCCATGATATTTAGCCAAGCGTTCAAGCTGTCCAGGCTGCGCAAACCCTGTTTTAGCTTCACGTATACCCGATAATGTGAGTTCTTCCACTTCATACTGTGCTGATATAGTAATCAGACCTTGACATTGTTCAGTATATTCACTGGCAATCACAACAGACATTCCTCCGCCAACACTATGCCCCATCACGATAAACTGTTGAATAGAATAATGTTGAAGAAGCGCCTTAAAGCCCTGCTGTGCTTCGGCATAGACAAAATCCGTACTTAATGCATCAGGGTTCGCTGATGATTTCCCGAAGCCCAAGCGATCATACGCTATTACCGTTCTGCTAGACTCAGCAGCCAATTGCGCAGGAAAATCACGCCACAAATCCACACTCCCCAGTGAATCATGCATCAATATAATCGGGGCCAAAGTTACATCTTTATCTGCTGTTTCAGGCTGCCAAGCTTTGCTATATAGCTCATAATCATTTAATTTTATAAATTCTGAATGTTCTTGAATATTCACATTAACCCTGTGTGCTTTTCCTTATTTTCAACATGATATATTTTTCAACAAATAAAGCGCATCAAATAAAACCCTAAAGTCACTCATCTAAAGCAAAAAAAAGGAGCATGATGCTCCTTTTTCTATAACTGACTTAAGAAACTAATCTGGGTTTAGCCGCCACTTGATCTGACTTTTTTTCAAATTTCAGCACTCCATCTTCAAATGAAGCATGCTTTAATTCTTTACGATCTGCCAAATAGTTATTGCTGACTTTCCACGGTGCATGTTTACCCTGTTTTGGCATCACATCTGCTGCACGTGCAATATAGCCTGAGGTCAAACTGCCCATCACCGTATCTTCTAACAACTCGGTCGCATCACCTTGTGGAATCACTTGGTTATAACCATTTTGATCCATATAGTTAATCAATTTACAGATGTATTCAGAAGCAATATCGACTTTTAAAGTCCATGAAGCATTAATATAGCCAATAATCATCGCCATATTGGGTACATCACTGACCATCACACCACGATATAACATATGTTTTGAGGTATTCAGTGGCTGTCCATCGATTGTGGCACTAATGCCGCCTAAAATTTGAATGTTGAGACCTGTAGCAGAAATTACTACATCTGCATCAAGATGTTTACCTGATTTCAATTGAATGCCATTTTCAGTAAAACTTTCAATTTGATCAGTTTCAACAGATGCACGGCCTTCGCGTAAAATTTTAAACAAATCACCATCTGGCACCACACAAAGGCGCTGATCCCAAGGATTATAATCTGGGGTAAAGTGCTTCATATCCACTTTACCTTTCAACTGCAACTCAATTGATTTTAATAAAAATTTACGGAGTAATTTAGGTTGCTTTTGTGCAACAGCATAAACAGCCCGTTGGACACCGATATTTCGTGCACGGGTAAGTTTATAAGCAACATCTTCAGGTAATACTTTACGCATTTTGTCGTAAATGATGTCAATAGAAGGTACTGAGGCAATATAGGTTGGAGAACGCTGTAGCATGGTCACATGCCCTGCACCGCCTTTTGCCATAGCTGGTACCAGTGTAATCGCTGTTGCTCCACTGCCAATAATCACCACTTTTTTGCCTGCATAATTAAAATTTTCAGGCCAATGTTGTGGATGAATGAAGGTACCTTTAAAGTTTTCCTGCCCTTTAAACTCAGGTTGGAACCCTTGGTCATAATTATAATAACCTGTACAGCCAAAGACAAAATTTGCAACCCAAGTTTGTTGTTTCTTCTTCGCATCTTCAATAACAACAGACCATTTACGAGTTTGTGAGTCGTAATTTGCACTCACAACACGATGTTGAAAATGAATTTTTTCTTTGATTTTATATTCATCAATCACTTCAGATAGGTAGCCTTTAATCGAAGGCCCGTCTGCAAGCACACTAGATTTTTTCCACGGCTTAAAATTAAAGCCAAAAGTTGACATGTCCGAATCAGAACGAATACCCGGATATTTAAATAGATCCCATGTTCCACCGAAACTTTCACGACGTTCAATAATTTCAAATGAACGATTTGGACAATTTTTTGAAAGATGCGCAGCCAAACCTACACCGGAAATCCCTGCACCTACAATGAGAATATCAACTTGTTTTTCCATGTTGTTCTTTTAACCTATCTTAGATTTATATTTATTAAATCACATTTTTGACAATGCACAATGTCAAGTTTAAGCAAAAGGCGATTTATTTTTATCTTTTAAGGACAAATTGAATTATTGTCTAACAATGTAAAGCTAATACAAAACTTCAGACACTAAAAAAGGTCGGTTAAAAACCGACCTTCTTTAGAACAATGTACGCTGCTCTTCACGAAATTAGTTAACTTCGCGATCTACTAGCTCAACGTAAGCCATCGGTGCAGCATCACCTGCACGGAAGCCCGCTTTAAGAACACGTAGATAACCGCCGTTACGCTCTTTGTAACGAGGGCCAAGAACGGTAAATAATTTACCAACAGTTGCAGCTGAACGAGTACGAGCAAACGCTAAACGACGGTTTGCTACAGAATCGACTTTAGCTAAAGTGATTAAAGGCTCAGCAACACGACGTAATTCTTTTGCTTTAGGAACAGTAGTTTTAATTAACTCGTGTTCGAACAAAGAATTAGCCATGTTTTGGAACATCGCTTTACGATGACTGCTTGTACGGCCTAATTTCACACCACTATTACGATGACGCATGGTGATAGTCCTACTTAATTAACGGCTACGATAAGCAAAGCGATCGTCCATGCGGAGGCTAGCCGGTGGCCAGTTCTCTAAACGCATGCCCAATTGCAAGCCTTTCGATGCCAGAACATCTTTAATCTCAGTCAACGATTTTTTACCTAAGTTAGGAGTTTTAAGCAACTCAACTTCAGTACGTTGAACAAGATCGCCAATGTAGTAAATATTTTCTGCTTTCAAACAGTTAGCAGAACGAACAGTAAGCTCTAGATCATCTACTGGACGAAGCAAAATCGGATCAACTTCTTCACGAGGCTCTTGAGCAACTGGTGCTTGATCTTTCTGAAGATCAACAAAAATTGCAATTTGTTGTTGCAAGATTGTTGCCGCTTTGCGGATTGCTTCTTCAGGATCAACAGTACCGTTGGTTTCAAGATCAATGATCAGTTTATCAAGATCAGTACGTTGTTCTACACGAGCGTTTTCCACTATGTAAGACACACGTTTGATTGGGCTGTAAGAAGCATCTAATTGCAAACGACCCACTGGGCGAGTTTCGCCCTCAGGGAAGCGTGAATCAGAAGTCTCATAACCACGACCTTGAGAAACTTTCAGGCGCATTTTTAATGAGCCAGAAGCACTTAAAGTACCGATCAAATGTTCAGGGTTAACCACTTCAACATTGTGTGGTAAACGAAGGTCAGCGGCTGTAACGTCGCCAGGACCTTGTTTTTCCAATGTCAGATAAGCTTCATTTTGATCGAACAGCTTAATAGACAATCCTTTTAGGTTCAGCAAGAGCTCGACGATGTCCTGCTGCAAGCCTTCCAAAGTACTGTACTCGTGCTCGACACCTTCAATCTCTACTTCAACCACGGCTGCGCCAGGTAAAGAAGACAAAAGGATACGACGTAAAGCATTACCAAGAGTATGACCAAAGCCACGCTCTAATGGTTCTAGAATAACTTTTGCCGAGGTCCCGCTTGCCGCTTCGACCTTAATCGCTTGCGGAGTTAGAAACTCATTTGCAGTACGCGTCATTATTGCTACCTCAAGGATTATTTAGAATACAATTCTACAATCAAGCTTTCGTTGATTTCAGCAGGTAAATCAGAGCGATCTGGTGCAGCTTTGAATGTACCTTCCAATTTAGAATGATCAATTTCAATCCAAGATGGAATGCCACGTTGAGTCGCTAACTCAACTGCGTTTTTAATACGCAATTGTTGTTTAGCACCTTCGTGAACCGCAACAACGTCACCAGCTTTAACTTGGATAGACGCGATGTTAACACGACGACCATTTAAAGTGATTGAACGGTGAGATACAAGCTGACGAGCTTCTGCACGTGTAGAACCAAAACCCATGCGATAAACAACGTTATCTAGACGGCTTTCAAGAAGTTTCAACAAGTTTTCACCTGTTGCGCCTTTAACACGAGCAGCTTCTTTGTAGTAGTTACTAAATTGACGCTCTAAAACACCGTACATACGACGTACTTTTTGTTTTTCACGTAATTGTAGTGAGTACTCAGATTGTTTGCCGCCACGAGCGCCACCATGTTGGCCAGGTGCTTTAGCAGCTTTTTTTGTTTTGACGTCAAATGGTTTAACGCCAGATTTTAATTGCAGGTCTGTCCCTTCGCGGCGAGAGAGTTTGCATTTTGGACCAATATAACGAGCCATGAATGTTTCTCCTTACACGCGACGTTTTTTAGGTGGACGGCAACCGTTGTGCGGGATTGGCGTCACATCGGTAATGCTGTTAATTTTATAACCCACTGCACCTAAAGCACGAACCGCAGATTCACGACCTGGACCAGGACCTTTTACAAGGACATCCAAGTTTTTCAAACCGTAATCTAAAGCAGCTTTACCAGCAACTTCAGCAGCTACCTGAGCAGCAAACGGAGTTGATTTACGTGATCCACGGAAGCCTTGTCCACCAGAGGTAGCCCAAGCCAGTGCATTACCTTGACGATCGGTAATAGTCACAATGGTGTTATTAAAAGAAGCGTGAATGTGTGCAACACCTTCAGAGACGGTACGAGTGACCTTCTTGCGTGTGCGAGTATCTTTAGCCATCTTTTAGCTTCCAGAAATCTTATTTCTTAATAGGTTTGCGCGGACCTTTACGGGTACGTGCGTTAGTTTTGGTGCGTTGACCACGGACAGGCAAGCTGCGACGATGACGAAGACCGCGGTAGCAGCCTAAATCCATTAAACGTTTAATGTTCATGGAAATTTCGCGACGTAAATCACCTTCGGTAGGAACCTTAGTAACTTCTGCACGAATCGCATCAAGCTGAGCGTCATCTAATTCACGAATTTTAGTTGTTGGTGCAATACCAGCAGCAGCTAAGATAGCTTTTGCAGTGTGGCGACCAATACCAAAAATGTACGTTAGAGAGATAACAGCATGCTTGTTATCCGGAATGTTTACACCGGCAATACGAGCCATTCAATTTTCTCCAAAAAGGCAGTTAAGATAATCAACCGCCCGACAAAATCTTTGAGGGGCGGATAATAACCTAATTAGCCTACTGAAATCAACAGGTCTTGATCAGATTAACCTTGACGCTGCTTATGACGAGGTTCTGCGCTGCAAATTACGCGAATAACCCCATTACGACGGATAACTTTACAGCTACCACAAATTTTCTTTACAGAAGCTTGAACTTTCATAATGAAACCTCTAAGTGCGCTTATCCTTTCGGATGAGCAGTCGTTTTACGCATTAACGATTGATTGTCATATTGATGCGATGTGAGATGAGCTTGAAGCTGAGCCATAAAGTCCATCACCACCACCACTACGATCAGTAAAGACGTACCACCTAAGCTAAATGGAATACCAAATGAACTTTGTAGAATCATCGGCATTAAACAGATGATTGTGATATAAACCGCGCCAATAAAAGTCAAACGATTCAAAATATGATCTAAATAGCGTGCAGTTTGCTCACCAGGACGAATACCCGGTACATAAGCACCACTACGTTTTAAATTCTCTGACACTTCTTTCGGGCTAAATACTAGCGCAGTATAGAAGTAACAGAAGAAGATAATTAATGCGCCAAATAGCACCAAATACATCGGTTGACCCGGCGACAATACGAGTGCCAAATCTTGTAAGCCACGTTTAATCACGCCAGCATTTGGATCTGCGCTGCCTACCCATTGACCTAAGCTCGCTGGGAACAATAGCAATGAACTAGCAAAAATTGCAGGAATCACACCCGCCATATTAATTTTTAATGGCAAATGTGTTTGCTGGGCAGTAAATACACGACGACCTTGTTGTTTTTGAGCATAGTTTACCGGAATACGACGCTGCGCCTTCTCAATAAACACAATTGCTGCTAACACTGCAACAGACAGCAATGCAAAAATTGCAAGACCAATTAAACTTGATTGGCCATTATCTACTGAGGTTAAAGATTGCAGAACCAAGTTCGGCAAACCAGCAACAATACCAGCGAAGATGATCATGGAAATACCATTCCCTACTCCACGCTCTGTAATTTGCTCACCTAACCACATCAGGAACATTGTACCTGCAACTAAAGAAGTTACAGCAGGAACGTAAAAAGCAAGTCCACTAGTCAAAGTAATATTTTGACTAATCAGACCTGCACACATCCCAACAGCTTGCACAAGTGCAAGAAACAATGTGCCTTGTCGCGTATATTGATTGATCTTACGCTTACCTTGTTCGCCTTCTTTCTTTAAAGCTTCCAGCGAAGGAACAACCGTAGACATTAACTGCACAATAATCGATGCAGAGATATACGGCATAATCCCAAGAGCAAGAATTGACATACGCTCTAATGCACCACCTGAGAACATGTTAAACAAACCAAGGATCGTACCTTGGTTTGCATTAAACAGATTCTCTAGTGCGGCATTGTTAATGCCCGGTACTGGAATATGTGCTCCCAGTCGAAAAACCAACAACGCCCCGATGAGGAACATCATACGGCGGATGATTTCACGATATTTCACATGAAAAGGCTGGCCTTTCATCATGTTAACATGACCTGTCGAACTAGGAGTCATAGACACTGGGGATTACTCCTCGACTTTACCGCCAGCAGCTTCAACAGCAGCTTTAGCGCCTTTAGTCAATGCAACACCTTGAACAGTGAACGCACGAGTAATTTCACCAGAAAGTACGATACGTGCACGTAACATATCTTTACGTACAACGTTAGCAGCTTTTAAAGTTTCAAGAGACACGATGTCGCCTTCAACTTTAGCGAGTTCTGATAAACGTACTTCAGCAGTTTTCAAAGCCATTTGGCTAGTGAAACCGAATTTAGGTAAACGACGATATAACGCAGTTTGACCACCTTCGAAACCAGGACGTGTACCACCGCTCTTACGTGAGTTTTGACCTTTGACACCACGGCCACCAGTCTTACCTACGCCAGAACCGATACCACGGCCTAAACGTAGGTTGTCACGCTTAGCACCTTCTGCAGGTGCAATTGTATTTAAACGCAGAGTCATGGCTTATTCCTCTACACTAACCATATAGTAAACTTGGTTGATCATACCACGGTTAGAAGGCGTATCTTGCACTTCAACTGTATGACCAATACGACGCAGACCTAAACCTTTAAGGCTAAGCTTGTGATTTTTCAAGCGATGCGATGAAGATTTAGTCTGGGTAACTTTAATCGTTTTCATGATTGATTACCCTTGAATTTGTGCTACTGATAAACCACGTTTCGCAGCAACTTTCTCAGGAGAAGTCATATCACGCAAACCGTTAAAAGTTGCGTTTACTACGTTAGCAGCGTTAGTAGAACCATAACACTTAGTTAATACGTTACGTACACCTACAGCTTCTAAAACTGCACGCATAGCGCCACCAGCAATTACACCAGTACCTTCAGAAGCAGGTTGCATGTAAACGCGGCTTGCACCGTGACGAGCATTGATAGGGTGCTGAACAGTACCGTCAACAAGGTCAACAGTAATCATGTTGCGACGAGCAGCTTCAAGTGCTTTAGAAATAGCAGCTGGAACTTCACGTGCTTTACCACGACCAAAACCTACGCGACCATTACCATCACCCACAACAGTTAATGCTGTGAAAGAGAAGATACGACCACCCTTAACAACTTTGGCTACACGATCAACGGCAACCAGCTTTTCAACAAGACCTTCGTTTTGTTCAACTTTAGCCATGATTAGAACTCCAAGCCGTTTTCACGAGCAGCATCAGCCAAGGCTTTGATACGACCATGATATTTGAAACCAGAACGGTCAAATGCAACTTTAGTTACACCAGCCGCTTTAGCACGTTCTGCAATTAAAGCACCAACTTTCTGAGCCGATTCAACGTTACCAGTAGTACCAGCACGTAGAGTAGCGTCTAAAGTAGAAGCTTGCGCTAATACTTTGCCACCATCTGCAGAGATAACTTGAGCATAGATGTGACGCGGAGTGCGGTTTACACACAAACGAGTCGCACCCAATGCACGGATGTGCAAGCGTGTGCTTTTCGCACGACGCAAACGGGATTGTTTCTTTTCGTTCATAAGAACCTCGCGCCTTATTTCTTCTTAGCTTCTTTACGAAGTACAACTTCGTCAGAATAACGAACACCTTTACCTTTATAAGGCTCTGGCGGACGGTAACCACGGATTTCTGCAGCAACTTGACCTAATTTAGCTTTATCAGCTGATTTAAGTACAATTTCAGTTGCACTAGGAGTTTCTGCAGTTACACCTTCAGGAAGGTTGTAGTCGATCGGGTGAGAGAAACCAAGGTTAAGGTTAACAATGTTACCTTTAACCGCAGCTTTATAACCAACACCGATAAGCTGTAACTTACGTTCGAAACCTTCGTTAACACCTTTTACAAGGTTGTTAAGCACAGCGCGAGCAGTACCAGCCTGCATCCAAGCATCTTTAGATTCAGCTTTAGGAGCAATAACTAGAGTACCGTCTTCCTGTTTTAGCTCGACCAGCGCATGCAGGTTGAAAGACAATGTACCTTTGCTGCCTTTCACTTCGACCTGCCGGCCGTTCTGAGTAACTGTAACACCGTTAGGTACAGTTACTGGGGCTTTAGCCACACGAGACATGAGGAATCACCTATTAAGAAACAAAAGCAATAACTTCACCACCGATACCTGCAGCACGTGCAGCGCGATCAGTCATGATGCCTTTGCTTGTAGAAACAATTGCAATACCTAAACCTTGCTTAACGCTAGGAAGTGCATCTTTACCGCGATATTGACGTAGACCAGGACGGCTTACGCGTTTCACAGTATCGATAACTGGTTTGCCTTCGAAATATTTTAAAGTAATCGTTAAAGTCGCTTTGCCTTCATTGTCAGCAACAGCTACATCAGCGATATAACCTTCTTGTTGAAGTACGTTAGCAATCGCAACTTTCAACTTTGAGTTTGGCATAGAAACAGTTTGTTTCTTTGCCATTTGTGCGTTACGAACACGTGTTAGCATGTCGGCAACGGTATCTTGCATACTCATTTATAGTGCTCCTTACCAGCTTGCCTTAACAACGCCCGGTACATCACCTTGCATTACTGTTTCACGTAATTTGTTACGGCTTAAACCGAACTTACGGAAGTAACCATGAGGACGACCAGTTAAACCACAACGGTTACGTAGACGTACTGGAGACGCATTACGTGGTAATGCTTGAAATTTCATCATCGCTTCGAAACGTTCTTCGTCTGATGCATTTACGTTTGCGATAATTGCTTTTAATTCAGCACGTTTCGCAGCGTATTTAGCAACAGTAGCTTCGCGTTTCAATTCGCGATTAATCATACCTTTCTTAGCCATATCGACCTCTTATTTGAACGGGAAGCCGAATGCACGCATAAGCGCACGGCCTTCGTCATCGGTGCGAGCAGTCGTAGTGATGGTAATGTCCATACCACGAATACGATCAATCTTATCAAAATCGATTTCAGGGAACATGATTTGTTCCTTAAGACCCATTGAGTAGTTACCACGACCATCAAATGATTTCGCAGAGAAACCACGGAAGTCACGGATACGAGGGATCGCGATAGAGATCAAACGGTCTAAGAATTCGTACATACGTTCGCCACGTAAAGTAACTTTACAGCCGATCGGCCAACCATCACGGATTTTGAAACCAGCGATAGATTTACGAGCTAAAGTAAGTACTGGTTTTTGACCAGCAATTGCTTGCATATCAGAAAGAGCGCCATCTAACAATTTCTTGTCAGCTGATGCAGCACCAACACCCATGTTGATGGTAATTTTTGTAATGCGAGGGATATCCATCACATTCTTAACGCCCAATGTTTCTTTTAATTGAGCCTTAAGTTCGTCGTTGTAACGCGTTTTAAGTCTGGCCATTGCCTAGTCAACCTATTACTTCGCTACCGCCACTGATTCACCATTAGATTTGAATACGCGAGTTTTCACGCCTTCAATCACTTGGTAACCAACACGGTCAGCCTTTTGGGTTGTAGCATTAAAAATTGCCACGTTAGAGATATGAAGCTCAGCTTCTTGAGTTACGATGCCGCCTTCAGCGCCAGTAGCTCGGTTAGGCTTTTGATGCTTCGTTACCAAGTTAAGGCCTTCAACCTTAACACGGTCATTTGAAACAGACAAAACAGTACCTTGTTTGCCTTTTTCTTTACCTGCGATCACAATTACTTGATCGCCCTTTTTAATCTTAGCCATGAGTGCCTCTTATAGAACTTCAGGAGCCAATGAAATAATTTTCATGAACTGTTCAGTACGAAGTTCACGAGTCACTGGTCCGAAAATACGAGTTGCAATCGGCGCTTTGTTGTTGTTCAAAATAACAGCTGCGTTATCGTCGAAACGAATAACTGAACCATCTGCACGACGGATGCCGAATTTTGTACGTACAACTACAGCATTCATCACGTCACCTTTTTTAACACGTGCGCGTGGAATAGCTTCTTTTACAGTAACTTTAATAATGTCGCCAACAGAAGCATAACGACGATGTGAACCACCAAGTACTTTAATACATTGTACGCGGCGAGCACCACTGTTGTCTGCTACGTCGAGCATACTTTCGGTTTGAATCATTGCCCTACTCCAAAACCGAGCATCACCGGTCGCAATTTCGAAAGGCTCAAAGAGTACTCGAAATTGACCGATGATGCAAGAACGTTTAATTACTCAGCAGCAGCTTCAACAACTTCAACTAAAGTCCAAGACTTAGTTTTAGACATTGGGCGGCTTTCTTTGATGCTTACTACGTCGCCAACTTTAGCAACATTGTTTTCATCATGAGCGTGTAATTTAGTTGAACGGCGGATTAATTTGCCATACAACGGGTGTTGAACGCGGCGTTCGATAAGAACAACGATAGACTTGTCCATCTTGTCGCTAACTACTTTACCGGTTAACGTGCGAACTGTTTGTTCACTCATTGTCCGTTCCCCTGTTTTTCGGTAAGGAGGGTCTTAATACGAGCAATTGTCTTACGAGTAAGCGCAACTTCGTGCGATTTACCCAATTGACCAGTTGCTTTCGCCATACGAAGACGGAATTGGTTAAGCTGTTGCTCATCAAGCAAAGCTGTCAACTCTTCTACCGACTTTTCACGTAGATCATTAGTTTTCATTACATTACCGTCCGAGTCACGATAGTGGTTTTAAACGGAAGTTTTGCAGCAGCAAGCGTAAACGCTTCGCGAGCAAGTTCTTCGTTAACACCATCAATTTCGTACAAGACTTTACCTGGTTTGATTTGGCAAACCCAGTATTCCACAGAACCTTTACCTTTACCCATACGAACTTCTAATGGTTTTTCAGTAATTGGTTTGTCTGGGAAAACACGGATAAAGATCTTACCACCACGTTTAATACGACGGCTGATTGTACGACGCGCTGCTTCAATTTGACGTGCTGTCATTTGACCACGTTCAACTGATTTAAGTGCAATAGTACCAAAAGATACTGAGCTACCGCGATGTGCTAGACCAGTGTTACGGCCTTTTTGCACTTTACGGAATTTAGTACGTTTAGGTTGTAACATGGATTATTCTCCTTTTTCAGCAGAACGATCATTGCGACGACCACGACGCTCTTGACCTTCACCACGACCACGGCCACGTTTAGCTGGACGTTCTTCAGCTGGAGCTGGGTTCATGACTTGTTTCATGCCGCCCAAGATCTCACCACGGAAGATCCATACTTTAACGCCGATCGTACCGTAAGTAGTCTCAGCACGCATAGTAGCATAGTCGATGTCAGCACGAAGAGTATGAAGAGGTACACGACCTTCACGATACCATTCAGTACGAGCAATCTCAGCACCACCTAGACGGCCTGAAACTTCTACTTTGATACCTTTAGCACCAGCACGCATAGAGTTTTGAACCGCACGCTTCATAGCACGACGGAACATTACACGTTTTTCTAATTGAGAAGCGATTGCTTCAGCAACTAAACGAGCGTCTAAATCTGGGCGATCGATTTCGTTGATACTTACTTGCGCAGGAACACCCATAATGGCTGTTAATTCGCGTTGTAATTTCTCAATGTCTTCGCCTTTTTTACCGATCACGATACCAGGACGTGCAGTGCTAATAGTAACTTTAGCTGCGCCTGTAGGGCGTTCGATAAGAATATTGCTTACCATCGCATTCTTAAGTTTTTTAGTTAAAAACTCACGAACTTGAAGATCTTTTAGCAAATATTCAGCATATTGTTTCGGATTCGCATACCAGTTAGCGTTATGACGTTTCACAACACCTAGGCGGATACCGATTGGATGAACCTTCTGACCCATATCAAACCCCTACCTTAACGGTAATGTGACAAGTACGCTTAGTAATACGATCTGCACGGCCTTTAGCACGTGGCAAAATACGTTTCAGGCTCATGCCTTCATCAACGTAGATCGTAGAAACTTTAAGGTCGTCTACATCTAAACTGTTATTGTGTTCAGCGTTTGCAATCGCAGATTCCAATGCTTTTTTAACTAAAACTGCAGCTTTTTTGTTGCTGAAGTTTAAGATATTTAAAGCATGCGCAACAGATTTGCCGCGAATTAGGTCTGCAACCAAACGTGCTTTTTGTGCCGAGATAGCGGCACCGCGTAATTTAGCAGTTACTTCCATCATAGCACCTATTAACGTTTAGACTTCTTGTCAACACCGTGACCACGATAGGTACGAGTTGGCGCGAATTCACCTAATTTATGACCAACCATATGCTCAGATACAATCACTGGAACATGGTTACGGCCATTGTGTACAGAAATTGTTAGACCAACAAAATCCGGTAAGATCATCGAACGACGCGACCAAGTTTTGATCGGCTTACGGTTATTAGCCGCGATAGCCGCTTCAACCTTAGCGAACAAGTGCGCATCGACGAATGGGCCTTTTTTCAGAGAACGAGGCATTGTCAGATTCCTTTACTTGTTACTTAACGCGACGGTCGCGAATGATCATCTTAGTCGTACGCTTGTTGGTACGTGTTTTGTACCCTTTAGCTTTTTGACCCCATGGACTTACAGGTTGAATACCTTTGTTACGTCCTTCACCACCACCATGTGGATGGTCTACTGGGTTCATCGCCATACCACGTACGGTAGGACGAACGCCACGCCAGCGTGATGCACCTGCTTTACCAAGTGAACGAAGGTTGCTTTCTGAGTTAGAAACTTCACCTAACACAGCACGGCATTCAACGTGTACTTTACGCATTTCGCCTGAACGAAGACGAATGATAGCGTAAGAACCGTCACGACCCAACAATTGAGCAGATGTACCAGCAGAACGTACTAATTGTGCGCCTTTACCGATTTTAAGCTCGATGTTGTGAAGAGTAGAACCGATAGGCATGTTGCGAAGTGGCAAGCAGTTACCTGGACGGATTGGAGCATCGTTACCAGACTGAACTTGATCACCAGCGCGAAGGCCTTTAGGTGCAATAATATAGCGACGTTCACCGTCAGCATATTTCAATAAAGCAATATGAGCTGTACGGTTTGGATCGTATTCAATACGCTCAACTACAGCTGGGATGCTGTCTTTGTTACGTTTGAAGTCTACGATACGGTAGTGCTGTTTATGACCACCACCTACGTGACGAGTTGTAATGTGACCGTTGTTATTACGACCGCCAGTACGTTTTTTAGCTTCAACCAACGGAGCATATGGCGCGCCTTTGTGAAGGTGGTTATGAACCACTTTCTCTACAAAGCGACGTCCTGGAGACGTTGGCTTACATTTTTGAATCGGCATAATTTTCGTCCTTATTCCGCTGCGTTTTCAGCGGTATCGCCCAAGTCAGCCATTTCAACATCTTGGCCAGCTTTCAGGGTGACGTATGCTTTTTTAACATCAGAACGACGTCCTAATGTTTTACCAAAGCGTTTAGTCTTACCTTTAGTGATCGTTGTGTTAACTTTAACAACTTGAACACCAAATAGTTGCTCAACAGCTTTTTTGATTTCAAGTTTGTTTGCATCCAGTGCAACTTTGAACACTTGAACACCAGCAGTTTCGCCTAAAACTTGTGCTTTTTCTGAGAATACAGGTCCTTGTAGGACTTGATAGATACGTTCGTTGTTCATCCGAGTTCTACCTCAATTTTCTTAGCAGCAGCAACAGACATAACAACTTTATCGAACGCGATCAAGCTAACAGGATCGATTGCAGCAGCATCAACCACATCAACGTGTGGAATGTTGCGAGCAGCAAGATACAAGTTCTCATCAACAGCATCTGTAACGATTAATGCACGAGGTGCATTCAAGTCGTTAAGTTTTGCAAGCAATTCTTTAGTTTTTGGAGCTGCAACAGCAATCTCTTCAACTAAAACAAGGCGATCTTGACGAACAAGCTCAGCCAGGATGCATTGCATAGCACCGCGATACATTTTACGGTTTACTTTTTGAGACCAGTCTTGTGGACGAGCAGCAAAAGTTTTACCACCGCCAACCCAGATTGGGCTACGAATAGAACCAGCACGAGCGCGACCAGTACCTTTTTGACGGAAAGGTTTTTTACCACCGCCAGAAACGTCAGCACGTGATTTTTGCGCTTTAGAACCTTGACGACCACCAGCTAAGTAAGCTGTAACAACTTGGTGTACAAGAGCTTCGTTAAAATCACGACCAAACGCAACTTCAGATAACTCAACAGCAGAGCCGGAAACAGTATTTAAATTCACGTTATTTCCCCTCAGGCCTTGATAGTAGGACGAACAGTAACGTCGCCACCAGTAGCACCAGGAACCGCGCCTTTAACAACTAGAACTGAACGTTCTGCGTCGATAGCAACGATTTCAAGACCCTGTGTAGTTACACGTTCAGCACCTAAGTGACCAGGCATTTTTTTGCCTTTGAACACGCGACCAGGAGTCTGGTTTTGACCTGTAGAACCGATAACACGGTGAGATACAGAGTTACCATGTGTAGCGTCTTGAGTACGGAAGTTCCAACGCTTAACACCACCTTGGAAACCTTTACCTTTAGATGTACCAGTAACGTCAACAATTTGACCCACTGTAAACACATCTACACCGATAGTTCCGCCAACTTCACGACCTTCAAGATCAGCTTCTGTAGCGCGAAATTCTTGAACTAGACGACCAGCAGCAACACCAGCTTTCGCAAAGTGACCTTTCTGAGCGTTAGTTACGCGAGATTCGCGACGTTCACCAGTAGTGATTTGAATCGCTTGATAACCATCAGTTTCAAGCGTTTTGATTTGTGTGATGCGGTTAGGATCAACCTCAATCACTGTTACAGGTACAGAAACACCAGCATCTGTAAAGATACGTGTCATACCGCACTTGCGACCGACTAAACCAATAGCCATGTGCATAAACCTCTAAAAAAGCGGCCTAATTAACTTAGAGCGTTAATTAACCGAAAGCCTTAACCCAAAGCGATCTGAACATCAACACCAGCTGCAAGATCTAACTTCATCAATGCATCAACAGTTTTATCTGTAGGTTGAACGATGTCGATCAAACGTTTGTAAGTGCGGATCTCGTATTGGTCACGCGCATCTTTGTTAACGTGTGGTGATGTTAAAACGTTAAAACGTTCGATACGTGTAGGCATCGGGATTGGACCACAAACTTGTGCACCAGTACGTTTTGCTGTTTCTACGATTTCTTGAGCTGATTGATCAATTAGACGGTGATCAAAAGACTTAAGACGGATACGAATTCTCTGGTTAGACATACCAGTTAACTCCAAGCCAAATATATAAAGAATCACTCTTGACGCATCTCACCCCACTTTAAAAGAGGCAAGTGTCAAGAGCAGTGAAATATCACTAAGGTCACGATCGATGCCGTGACTGTCACGATGTTAACTACTTTATTCGTAGCTAACCCCCTTCATCAAAGGGTCGCCCATTATAGCTATTGTTTAATGCATAAGCAAATCCCTTTTGCTGTTTTCTTATATTTTTCATTTTTTATGCAAGATCAATTGCTTAACTTTTAATCAATAGGCATTTTTTCTTAATACATACTCTATTGCTTGGTTTAGTATTTGATTTCCCTCAATAAATTTGTTTTTTGCGCTTTTCCGTAGATCATGTACTGGCTGTACATGTGTTCCTGAAAAAAATGCCACCTCTTCATCATTTTCCAAAAATAAATCGAGTACTTCAGGGGTAATTTCAGGATGAAATTGAAAGCCCAAAACATTTTGTCCAATTTGATACATTTGATTACGACATGCATCATTTTCCGCCAGTAATACCGCTCCTTTGGGAATTTCAAATGTTTCACTGTGCCACTGCATGACTTTAAACTCTTCAGGTAGTTTAAAACAGTCATGCGGTACGTTAGCGACCTTACGGATGGTCGTCCAACCCAATTCTTGTTGTGCATTTCGACTCACTGCACCGCCCAAAGCATTAGCAATCAATTGCCCACCTAAACAAAGCCCGATTGCGGGTTTGCCGAGTGCTAAATAGCGTCGCAGCCACCGTTTTTCTATTTTTAACCATGGGAAATTTGCCTCATCATTTACACTCATGGTCCCACCCATAATGATAAGTAAATCAACATCTTCAACATGCGGCAAAGCCTCGAGATCCAAGGCTTGATCGACCGGTAATGCAAAGAATTCTGTGGCCGAAATTTTGGCCTGATGCTGTTTTAAAAATTCATAACAACTGCCAAATCCTTCGCCAGCAATATGCTGAAAATAATGTACTTTTAAATGCGACTTCATGCGCTAAACCTATTGTTGTTGCTCTGATATCGGTTTTGCAAGAATGAAGCCAACTTTGCTTTTCACTTAATTTTCTATACAAAAGCATCGTAAATCCATGCGTTTTAGTCGTATTCTTTTGAACATTCATTATTATTTTGATCATTTCAGAGCGCCACGTGAAAAAGAATCCTCAAACTGAACTCATTCATGCACCAAGAAAGGCACCGCAATACATCAATAGTGTTCAACCTCCCCTGTTTCGTGCATCCACTATAATTTTCGAAAATACAGATGCGCTATTTAATCGCCATTGGACTGATGATTATGACTATAGCTATGGAACACATGGCACACCCACTACATTTACCCTAGGCGATCAGATTACTCAGATTGAAGGTGGCTTGTATCACTTACTCGCACCAAGCGGTTTATCTGCAATTAATTTGGTCAATTCATGTTTTTTAAGTCAAGGGGATGAAGTGTGGGTCGCAGATAATATCTATGGCCCAAATATGGACCATTTACGCAATTTAGAAACCCGCTATGGCATCGTGGTCAAGGTTTATAACCCTATTGATGTCGATTCATTTAGCCCTTCAGCGCAAGCCAAGCTTATCTGGTTAGAAGCGGCGGGTTCTGTCACTTTAGAGTTTCCAGATTTAGTCGGCTTGGTCAAAAAAGCTCAAGCGCAGAACATTCTCACTGCACTGGACAATACGTGGGGCGCAGGACTTGCCTTTAATGCTTTTGATTTTAGTGCTGAGCACCTGGGTGTCGATATCAGTGTGCATGCCTTGACCAAATACCCAAGTGGCGGCGGGGATATTTTGATGGGTTCGGTAATTACACGAGATAAAAAACTTCATCACAAACTGTTTCGTGCGCACGCCATTCAAGGCATTAGTATCTCTGGTGATGACACCGCGCAAGTACAACGCAGTCTGGCTTCTATGCGCCTGCGCTATGAACACCAGTCACAAAGTGCTTTAACTTTATTAAATTGGCTAAAACAGCAACCAGCCTTTGTACAGGTTTTACATCCTGCTGATGAAGCTTCCGCAGGACATCAGTATTGGAAAGAAATTTGTACAGAACAACACAGTGCCGGCTTGGTCAGCGTGGTATTTAATGAAAAATATAGCTTGCAAGATGTACGCCGTTTTTGCGATGCGCTGAAACTATTTAAACTCGGTTTTAGCTGGGGTGGCCCAGTCAGTTTAGTCATGTTATATAACTTAAAAGATATGCGTGTACTCGAACATTCACATATTCAAACCGGCTTACTGGTTCGCTTTTGTATAGGACTAGAACATCCTGCAGATTTAATACAAGATATAGAAAACGCACTACAACATTTAAATAAACAGCAACTCGAATAAATACAGGAACATCTATGGGTACACCAATTGTTATTGGCAAAAAAACACAAGACACTACACAAGATGTGGTGCTTCATTCACAATTTGCAAACCGCCATGGTTTGATTGCTGGGGCCACAGGTACTGGTAAGACGGTAACGTTGAAGGTGTTGGCAGAAAGTTTTTCTCGGCTGGGTGTACCTGTATTTTTAGCCGATGCCAAAGGGGATGTTTCTAGCCTTGCCAAAGCAGGTGAAAACAATCCTAAGTTTGACGAACGAATTAAAAGTTTAAATATCGAGAGCATTCCTTTTGCTGCCTCCCCTGTGGTGTTTTGGGATTTGTTTGGTGAACAAGGACATCCCATTCGCACCACCATTTCTGAAATTGGTCCACTTCTCCTTGCCCGAATTCTAAATTTAAACGACACGCAAGAAGGTGTGCTATCTGCGGTCTTTCGTATTGCCGATGATCAGGGCTTATTGCTCATCGACTTTAAAGACTTAAAAGCCATGATCAGCTACGTCAGTGAACATGCATCCGAATTTAAAAATGAATATGGCAATTTATCACCTGCAAGCTTAGGTGCAATTCAACGTAATTTGCTTGCATTGGCAGATCAAGGCGGTGACAAGTTCTTTGGTGAGCCTGCACTCAATATTATGGATTTCATTCAAACGGATGCGCAAGGTCGTGGCAACATCAACCTGCTCGCCGCCGACAAGTTAATGAATACTCCTAAGCTCTATGCGACTTTCTTACTTTGGATGCTATCAGAACTATTTGAACAATTGCCCGAAGTTGGAGATATGGATAAACCCAAACTGGTGTTTTTCTTTGATGAAGCGCATTTATTGTTTGATAATGCCAGCCCTGCTTTACAAGAAAAAATTGAGCAAGTGGTTCGTCTGATTCGCTCTAAAGGGGTCGGCATTTACTTTGTAACGCAAAATCCACTTGACTTACCTGAAAGTGTTTTAGGCCAACTGGGTAACCGTGTTCAACATGCCCTACGTGCATTTACCCCCAAAGATCAGAAAGCGGTCAAGACGGCAGCAGATACTTTTCGAGCCAATCCTGCGTTTAAAGTCGATCAAGTGATTACGGAACTGGCTGTAGGTGAAGCACTGATTAGCTGTCTAGATGAACAAGGCACACCTCAAATTGTTGAACGTGCTTGGGTCATGCCACCCTACTCTTCATTTAGCCCAATTGCTGTAGAAGAACGCAAAGCTCTGATGGCAAATAGCATTGTCGCAGGTGTGTATGACACCGAAGCAGATCGTGAAAGTGCCTATGAACTTTTACAAAATAAAGTGGCGGAGCGCCAACAACAAGCCGTCCAAGCGGAACAAGATAAAATAGAAGCCAAAGAACAAGAAGCGTTGGCCAAACAACGTGAAAAACTGATTCAAGACACGGTAGGAACTTTTGCAAAAAGTGCTGCACGCAGCTTGGGCGGGTCGACAGGTCAGAAAATCGTACGCGGTTTGCTAGGTTCACTGTTTGGTAAAAAATAATTCGCCATTACGATTATCTATGCTGAATTTATGGGATATTTTAATATCCCATATTTTTTTTATGGTTTTTACTAAAACATGTATTGCGCGGATGTATTTAAAAATGTATTTTAAATACATCTTATAAATAACAGCCATGAGAGATCAGCTATGACTCCGCAGCAAATTGACCTAGTAAAAGCTACTGTTCCTGTTCTACGTGAAAATGGTGTCGCGCTGACTGGTTACTTCTATAATCGTATGTTGGGCAATAACCCTGACCTCAAAGAAACCTTTAACATGGGACATCAGCGCAGCGGTGCTCAGGCACAAGCTTTGGCGGGTGCTGTATTGGCTTATGCTGAAAATATTGAGGACCCATCTGTACTTTTACCAGTTGTAGAATTAATTGCGCATAAACATGTGAGTCTTAACATTCAAGCTCCAGACTATAATATTGTCGGCGAAAATTTGCTGCACTCGATCAGTGAAGTATTAAGCATTTCAATGGAAGATCCACTGATTGCAGCTTGGGCAGCAGCATATGGACAATTGGCAGACTTGTTTATCAGCACTGAAAAAGCGATTTATGAGCAACATCAGCAAACTAAAGGCAGTTGGTTAGGTTGGCGTAATTTCAAAATCGCGAAAAAAGTGGCTGAAAGTGATGAAATCACCTCATTCTATCTTGAGCCTTCTGATGGTGGTGATTTACCAAAATATGAAGCAGGTCAGTACATCTCTGTACGTGTATTGGTCGATGAGCTGGGTCTAAAACAACCACGTCAATATACACTGTCTACCAGCCCACAAGACAACTACTTACGTATCTCTGTAAAACGTGAAGATCAGAAAGGTGACTTGGTTCCAGGTTGGGTATCAAATACACTGCATGGCTTGGAGATCGGTTCAGAAATCGAAGTGTCTGCACCAACAGGTAATTTCTTCCTGATTGATTCACAAAAACGCAATGTCTTTATCAGTGGTGGTGTAGGTCTAACACCAATGATTGCGATGCTGAATCAGTTGGTGACTTTAGACATGCCACAACCTGTAACCTTTATCCATGCCTGCCGTAGCAAACAAGTGCATGCAATGCATAAACACATTCAGGATTTGGAAGCAAAATACCCACGTCTTAGCACTTTTACAGCGTATGAGTTCCCTCATGCTAATGATAAATTAGGTGAAGATTATGATGCTGCTGGTCGTCTAGACTTAGGCAGCATGGATACTGCACTGTTACCGATCAATGCGGATTATTACCTTTGCGGTCCAATGCCATTTATGGCTGAACAACAGAAAGCTTTAATTGCTCGTGGTATTCCTGCTAGCAATATTCACAGCGAAGCTTTCGGCACTGGTGGTGTAAAACACTAACTAAGCTATTCACCTGAAATACAAAGGGTTAGTTTAGTTATGCTAGACTAGCCCTTATTTATTTCTCTCAGACTCACAGTATTATCATGCAACTCAATAAATTCACCGATTATGCATTACGCATTTTGCTCTATATCGCACGCCCTCGTGATGTGCCTTATAACATTGCTGAAATTGCAGAAGACCTGCATGTTTCGCGTAATCACTTGGTGAAAATTGTGCATTTTATGGCAAAACAAAACTGGTTAATCACCAGTCGCGGCAAAGGTGGCGGCATTCGCTTAAACCCTGAAGCACTTGACGCTCAGCTCGGTCAAATCGTACGAATTCTGCAAGGCCATCACCAGATAGTAGAATGCAATGACCCACCCTGCGTACTACGCAGTCAGTGTGGTTTAAAAAGCCTCTTAGACCAAGCTTTAGAACGGTTTTATCAAAGTCTCGATCAGTACAAACTTGCCGATGTTTTACAACCAAGCAGCGCATCTAAATTTACAACACAATCTCCGATTCAACTGATCAATCTCTAATTTCACTTTGCCTGCGACAAAATTCGCTTGCCTGCCCGACTTCCTTTATAATGCGTGTTGTTAAATCAGTTATTGAAGTTGGGTTATGCATCAGCACAGAGGAAAATCACGAAACAGTAAAGCGGCCAATGCGCCGAAGCAAAAGATTACTTATGAGAAAAAAGTAGACTCTGCGATTACTGAATATGCTGTGCGCTCGCTCAACTGGCTACGCAAAGCTGAGTTCTTAATGAGTGCGCCTAAACTCAACCTCTGCGTTGAAGATACCGGCTATGAAATTGCCTTTGCTGGCCGTTCCAATGCGGGTAAGTCGAGTGCCATTAATGCGCTCACTAACCAAAAACAATTGGCACGTGCGTCGAAAAAACCGGGTCGTACCCAAATGATCAACTTTTTCAGTTTAGGAAATCCTGATCAACGTTTGGTCGACTTACCGGGTTATGGCTATGCCGCTGTACCAGAAGCGATGAAAATCGTGTGGCAAAAAGAGTTAGAAAACTATCTGATACACCGTGAAAGTTTACAAGGTCTTGTGCTGTTGATGGATATCCGTCATCCACTACAACATTTTGACGTCATGATGTTGGAATGGGCACATTCACGTAAATTGTTCGTGCATGTACTGCTCACCAAATCAGATAAATTAAACCGTGGCCCAGCCTCTAAAGCACTACAAGAAGTGAAAGCGGCATTGAAAAAAATGAAGCTTAACTTCTCTATCCAATTGTTCTCATCATTGAATAAACAAGGTTTAGAAGAGTTAGCGAGTGTCATGGCGGGTCGTCTCAACTTCACTCTAGAACAATCGACAGAGTTTGATCTCGACAGCATCCCTGAAGCATCAGAAGATGATATTGAAATCGATGCAGACGCGGAAGCATTCGATGACTTCCACACTACATCTGAAGACTTACCCCAAACTGAAGGCAAAAATTCAGACCACTAATCGAGTAATTTTAAAGTCAGCGCAAGAATGATTGTCTGACAAAAAGTATCTTCTGAAGATAATGAAATGTCCTGTATTGCTAATCACAATGCAGGATTTTTTTTGGATACTGAATACATCAGATGTGCACTCGATCACATAAAAACAAGGATAGGTCATGAAATTACTCTCCCGCTTGAGAAATACAAAATTTGGATCATCAATCGAATATAAAATTAAGCCACGTAAAGTGAAATTTGAGTGGCAAGATACTCAAGTTGACTGGGTGCCTAACCAACCTTTTGTTAGCTATTTTATTAATGAAATTAATATGATCTTACCGGCAGGTGAGTTTTGGTTTTGCCGTCTGTATAACAAAGTATTGCCACAAATTAGAGATGAGAAATTAGCAGAGGACGTTAAAGCATTTATCCGCCAAGAAGCTATGCATGCTCAGGCGCATAACTCTGCCAATAAAGAATATCTGTCTCAGCGCAATATCAGTATTCAACGCAACCTCGAAATCATGGACTTTCTCTTTGGCAAACTGCTTGCGGACCAACCTCTAGGGCTCAACGTACCTAAAGCTTTGGATCATCAATGGGATCTCTTTCGTTTAGGGGTGATTGCAACTGTTGAACACATGACCTGTGTACTAGGCAAATATGCTTTATACAACAAAGAGTGGGAACGCCTCGGTGCCGATCCGAATATGCTCGATCTAGTAAAATGGCATGGTGCAGAGGAAATAGAACATCGTACCGTGGCTTTTGATTTGTATCGTCATCTTGGTGGGGGCTATATTTCTCGCTATTATCAAAGTGTGATCGTAATTGCAGCCGTACTAGGTCTATGGGTCGATGGTGCAGCACATATCATGCAGCAAGACTCGCGCTATGCATCGATTAAACCTGCCGTATATAAACCGTGGATTTGGCGTGAATGGGCGCGTATCGCGCAAAAAGACAATCGCTTATTGCCACATCCACTTTGGTTAGTGTCGCAGCAATTGGGGTATTTAATGCCTTGGTACGATCCTGTGCATGAAGCAAAAACGGAAGATGCGATTGCATACCTCGACAACTCTCCTGCTGCAAAACGTGCCGCACTGAAAGTCGCTTAAACACCACTTTAAAATCTGTATTAAGCAGGGTTCGCCCTGCTTTTTTTGTGCTCACATCCATTACGCTCCGTTTTTTATTGAGCAATCAACAAACTCAAGATGGATAGGCTCATAAGTTCGAGGTTTAAAGTACAGTTATTCCGAGTTCCCTATTCTCTTTAAAATGTATTTATACTCAGTCTCATCCTAAAATAAAAATAAGCCATTCAGGAGCATCTCCATGCACGCTCACATCTCCGTCATTACACTGGCCGTGAAAGATTTACATGCTGCATTCGCGTTTGATCAAGAGGGTTTAGGTCTTAATAGCGCGGGGATTATTGGGACTGAATTTGAACATGGCGCTGTGGCATTTTTTGATTTACAACACGGTTTAAAGCTCGCACTCTGGCCACAATATAGCCTTAGTCATGATACAGGAATCAGCACTTCAGCGTTTTGTCCAACGCAAATGTCTCTTGGACATAACGTCAACAGTCCCGCAGCCGTCGATCAAATCATGCAACAAGCCCAACGCGCAGGTGCAAAAACTATTAAGCCCGCACAGCCCACGTTTTACGGTGGTTATGCAGGCTATTTTCAAGACTTAGATGGGCATCTGTGGGAGATCGTCTACAACCCACATTTCAGTACTTTATCTGCTTAATTCGACAACGTTGGTTCATCTACATCTCGCGTATGGCGATCAACCACCACGCTAATCATCATATCGCCCTGTACGTTCACCACAGTCCGTACCGTATCTAAGAGTCGATCTATCGGTAGTAAAATTGCAATCGCTTCTGCAGGGAGTCCGACTGATTGTAAAACCATAATCATTGTCACCATTCCAGCGCTTGGAATGCCCGGTGCGCCGAGTGACGCAATCATGGCGGTTGCACAGACAATTAACTGCTGACCCAAGGTTAAATCTAAGCCCATCAAGTTGGCAATAAACAAGGCAGCAGCAGCTTCATATAGCGCTGTACCATCCATATTCAACTGCGTGCCCAATGGAATTACAAAGCCTGCCGTTTGAGGACGTACACCTAAATTTTCCTGCGCACATTTCATCGACAGTGGCATCGTTGCTGAACTTGAACTGGTTGCAAAAGCAGTGATTAAGGCAGCTCGTGTTCCTCTAAAAAATGTCAGTGGACTCATTTTCCCAAAGATCCAAAGCAGCAGAGGTAACACCACTGCCCCATGAAAAATCGTCGTCCCTGTGACCACCGCAGCAAACTCCGCGAGGCGACTCAACACCGAAATATCTTCTGTAGCAATCAATTTAGCCAATAATGCAAAAATACCAATCGGTGCAAGCTTCATCACCCAACCGATAACCATCATCATGATGTCAAAAAATTGCTGACTGAGCTTTCTCACACTTCGAAATTTTTCACCGCCTTTGACCAAGGCTACACCTAAAAATAGTGAAAACACCACAACTGCGAGTACGTTGCCATCACTAAAGGCTTTAAACGGATTGATCAGTGTATTTTGAATAAAATTGGTAAAGAATGAACCTGCTGTGAGGGTGTCAGGGCTCTGATGCTGTTGCATTGCATCTTGGAACATGACGATGTCCACGCCCTGCCCGACTTTAAAAATATGCGCGCATGCTAGACCCAAGATCAGTGCCAAAGTTGTGGTGGTGACGCAGCACGCTAAGGTAATTTTCCACGTTCGACTCAGCTGACCACCCGCTTGTAAATTCGATACCCCCACCACGATCGAACTAAAGATCAACGGAACCAAGATCATTTTCAGCAAACCAATAAAAATACTACTGGCAATCCCCAAGCCATACAGGCTGGCGGATAAAAACTGCGTCTCTGGAAACTGAATTAATAAAAAGCCAAATGCCACACCCAATATTGCGGCAATTAAAATCTGCGTATTTAAGCTCATTGTGCCTTGCATTTATCATCCTTTATTCAGGCACTATGCCATGCGCCCCACTGGGAATCGAGGAATTTTTTGTCACATGTACTGCTGCATTTCTGCAAAGCCCGAATTCAGCTTAATTTAACCTATGCCGAAAGACACTAACGAGATAGATCAAATCTACGAGTAGGCTCATACAGATAAATAAAGGTAATAAAAAACCGAATCTTCTGATTCGGTTTTTTCCAGTATTCAGCTTTTACGACTTAACACATAGTGCTCAAAACTTATTGGGTTTCAATTTCGCGTAAACGGATCAAGCCTTCTTGTGACGTACTACAGACCAACTCACCGTTTTGCCACATGCGACCGAAATTTAGACCACGTGAACTAGCGCTGACGGTGGCATCCATGTCATAAAGCATCCATTCATCTACACGGAATGGCTTATGGAAATACATGGCATGGTCAATACTCGCACACTGTAAACTTGGTGATAAATAACTTAAACCATGTGGACGTAGTGCAGTCGTCATCAATGTAAAGTCTGAATAGAATGCTGCAATGGCCTGATGTAAAGAGATGTCATCAACATCGGCAGCAATCGTGTCATGGGTACGAATATAGTGTGCATACGATGGCGCAGCAGGCTGCGGTTGGTACGGGTTTTGCGGATCAATCGGGCGAATTTCCACATGGCGGTCGCGCATAAAAGATGCACGGACGTTTTCAGGGACAAATTCCACCATCATTCTTTTCAGCTCAGCTTCAGATTTTAAATCTTCCACGGCTGGATATTCTGGCTCTGCAACTTGGTAGTTCAACCCGTCTTCTTGCTCTGCAAATGACACCATACACATAAAAATGGTTTTACCATGTTGAATCGCACGAACCTGACGACTCACAAAACTGCGTCCATCGCGAATACGATCCACTTCATAAATGATTGGTGCACTGATATCACCGCCAAATAAGAAATAGGCATGTAAAGAATGAGCAGGTCGATCTGTCGTATAAGATGCCGCACGTAGCGCCTGACCTAAAACCTGTCCACCAAAGACACGTTTCCCGACCAAATTTCGGCTTTGCCCACGAAAAATATTTTCTTCTAATTTTTCAAGGCTGAGTAAATCAACCAACTCTTGTGTTAAGGCATTCATAACAAACCTATCTATCATTCGGGATTAAGCTAATGCAGGCAACATCAACAGATGTTTAAATATATTTTCCATTTTGCCATAAATCCAGACTAAAACCCTAAAGATTCGCTGACTGATCTGTCACCTTGCTGATGCAATATAACTGCTAAAAATACGTTATTTAACGATAAAATCTTACAATATCTATGCAATTTGTCAGAAAATGACATACAGTTTTTAAGTACAATTACGCAGAATAGATTCCCCTCAGAATCTCTGTGGTTTGGTCATGAAAAGTAGGAGTTTGTATGTCCAAGAGCGGCTTTGGTCAGATGTATCGAAAGCTTTCGAGTAAACTGCTTGACCTTGTGGTAACACCGCATGTTTTAGGTGAAGTCCCTGTAGAACCTGTAGTGACTGAAACCGATACAGATACCGGCGTACAGACAACGAAAATTACCTGCTACGTTCTGCAAAATCATTCACGGAGTAATGCTTTAATTGTCGATGGTGAAACCCGTCGTTTAAAGCTACACCCTGCACTCGACCCAATGACAGTGGGTACGCAAACAGAAAAAGCATCTGTGGTGTTTTTACAACATCATGATGAAGACAACTTACTCAATCCACCGCCACATGCCTTTCCACCTCGTTTATTGCGTTTAATTGAGGTTTTGGAAAAAAATCCTGATGCGGATGTTGAGCTCGTTCCTGTAACCGTGCTGTGGGGTCGTGAACCCGATAAAGAAGATTCTTGGTTTAAATTATTATTTACCGATACATGGTCTACACCAAGCAAAGTGAAGCAGCTGGTCAATATTGGTTTGCACGGTCGTCAATCGTACCTTGAATTCCATGAGCCACAGTCTTTGCGTCGTTTGGTTGAATATGCCAAAACTACACATCCAAACTTGTCACCTGCGACTTATATTGTTAGCACACTGAATGATTATTTAGATGCGCAGCGTGAAGTGGTTTTGGGTCCGGATTTATCTGACCGTCGTAATGTGATGCATGGCCTGATCAAATCTACGGATGTGCAAGATGCGATTCGTCGTGAAAGCATTCGCAGTAAAATCAGCATGGTTGAAGCTGAACGTCGTGCGATTGGTTATTTAAATGAAATCGTTTCTGACTATTCAGCCTCAACGGTTCGTTTTGCTGACTTAGCTCTGACTCGTCTGTGGACACAGCTTTATGATGGCGTCGAAGTGCATAACTTCAGTACCGTTCGTGAACTAGCCAAAGACTACGAGATCATTTACACCCCATGTCATCGTAGTCATATCGACTATTTATTATTGTCATATGTGATCTATAAGCGTGGCTTGATGGTGCCGTACATTGCTGCGGGCGATAACTTAAACATGCCATTTGTCGGGCAAATTTTACGTGGCGGCGGCGCGTTCTTTATTCGTCGTTCATTCCGTGGCAATGGTCTCTACACCACCGTATTTAAAGAATACCTCTACAGTATTTTGGCGCGTAATACGCCGCTGGAATACTTCATCGAAGGTGGGCGTTCACGTACTGGTCGTTTATTACCACCGAAGACCGGCATGCTCGCCATGACTGTCCATGGTCATTTACGTAATCCAGCCAAACCGATCGTGTTCTTACCGACCTATATTGGCTATGAGCGTTTAATGGAAGGTGCGACCTACGTTGGCGAAATGAATGGTAAGCCGAAAGAAGGCGAATCAATCATCGGGATTATGAAAACACTGCGTAAGATCGAACGTATTTTCGGTAAAGTTCATTTGAACTTTGGTGAGCCGGTTTTCCTTGATGATATGTTGAAACAGCATAATGCAAGCAACATCAAAATCGAGAAAAATGACGACCCAATTCCGCCAGAAGTTTCGGATGCCATTAACAGTTCTGCACACGTGATTTTAGAAAATATTAACCGTGCAGCAGTGGTGAACCCAGTTTCATTGCTTTCACTGATTTTATTGGCAACATCTAAACACACTTTAGATGAAGAGATTTGCATTAAGCAGTTAGATACCTATCGCGATCTTTTAAATGCCTTACCTTACGATGAGCGCATGCAAGTAACACCGCTGTCAGGTAAAGAAATCATTGCTTATGGTTTAAAACTCAAGCTGATCAAACGTGTTAATCATGTCCTTGGCGATATTATTGCCATTGCTGATAATCAAGCGGTGCTGTTAACCTACTTCCGTAACAACATCCTGCACGCATTTATTTTGCCATCACTCATTGCTGCTTTGGTTGAACATAATGGTTCTATTCGCCGTGGTGATTTGATTAATGTCATTCGTACACTGTATCCGTTCTTAAAAGCTGAGTTATTCCTCAAATGGAATAATGAAGAGCTTAAAGATCAGATCTGTGCGTATGCAGAAGTACTGATCAAAGCTAAACTGATTTCTGAAGATACAGAAGGCAACCTGATCTCCCCTGCGCCTAACTCAGAGCAGCACAATCAGTTAGTGGTCTTGGCTGCACCTGTAATGCAAAGTCTTGAGCGTTACTACATGACTTTGGCTTTAATTACACAACGTGGTTCGGGCAATATCTCTACGCGTCAGGTTGAAGAACTCAGTCACTTGGTTGGTCAACGTCTATCTGTGCTGTATGAATTTAACTCGCCTGAGTTCTTTGATAAGGCCTTGTTCCAAAGCTTTATTAAAGTCTTAACCCAACAAGGTTATATCAGCACCAATGAAAACAATGCCATTGTGTTTGATGAAAATTTCCAAAATGTTGCGCAATATGCCAACCTCGTTTTGGATGATGTGACACTGCAAATGTTGCAGCACATTACGACCTTTAGTGATGAAGAATTAAAAGAAGCACTAGATAAAGTGGCTGCGGAACAAGCCAAAAAACGCTTGAAACGTAAGAAGAAATAAACCGTTCTGATTTTTTCGCAATAAAAGCGGAAGAAGATGAGCAAAATCAGGGACAAGTTGTAAAAAGCTTGTCTCTTTTTTTTGGACTATACAAAAGTATTTAATATTTTCTTTTTTAAAATTAAGGTATGTACATTCCAAAATTTTGGAGTTCCATTGGCTAGCGGTTTATTGCCTTTAAATTCATCGATATAAATAATATCAAAGTCCGCATCAAACAATTGTTTAAGCTCTTCCTGTTCAAAACCTATAAATTTTTCAGAAAAATTATTTACCCAATCATCATCTTTCCCTAACAGTTGTATGAGTAAGATGCCTTGCTCACTTAAGGATTGCTGCATTTTCTTTAAAACACTTTCAAGCGAATCCGTAGAACAAAAAAATAAACTGAATAAAGCAATAATTAAACTAGCTTTAGGAAAGCTATAGTCTTCAAAGGCCTGATTAGAAAATAAAAAATTCTTATTGTCTTTAAATTTACTTAGACAGATATTTTTAGCGTCAACAGATGGATCAAATGCATATACTTTAAAATTATGACGGAGTAGAAATGATGATTCATTTCCTGCACCACAACCACAATCAATCGCGATCTTTGGTAAATTCTCAAAATAACTCAAAGCTTTTTCCAAAATCGGTCTATGGGGTAGATTCTGAGTAAGTTCAGCAAATGATTTTGTCATTATTTAAATTTTATCCTTTGAGATCCATTCGAAAATTTGAACAATCCATGTTGTAAAAGACCTATCTTATTCATTTATAGATTTTTTTTAATACTCACAAAGCTGCACTGAAATTTATACGTCACACCAATTTTACACTACACATCACAATCAATCGTGCGCCAACTTAAAACCACTCTCCATCATCCGCGTTGCATAAAGCTTTTTCCCTGTTTCTGCTTCGCTCTCTAAAACCAATTCGGGTAAATGCATAGCTCTTTGCAATTCCAAGATTCGCTCATGCAAGGGTTGAGGTTGATTATTAGTACAAATATATGATTTTTCATGATGTTCCACGTGAAGTAGATGACACAGAAATTTTGCCAAATCATCGATATGTATTCGATTTGACCAATGGATATTGGGATAGCGATGAGTCGTTTCTGCCAGTTTCTGCATTCGTTTTGTCGATGTGCCATAAATCCCAGATGGACGTACAATCACGCATTCGGTAGGAAATGCTTGTGAGTAGCGATGCTCCATTTCGCGTAACAACATCCCCTGCTCATCGATCGGTTGTGGCACAGTGTCATCATCAATGCGCTCCCCCGCATGCTCACCATAGACACGAGTGGACGACACCACGATTAAACGTTGTATTGGATGATGTGCTAATGCTTGAACAATTGGCTGTACAGAATCGACATAAGTGTGTTGGTAAGCATCCACAGCATTGAATTGAGCATGACGTGCGGGAGCCAAAAGAACATAGACAGCATCAATCGGTTGAACCTGCGACAAATCCAGTTGGTGAATATCTTGGATTAAATGTTCTGCAAAATCATCCTCTTTCTCACTACGACTCACTGTGGTAATTTGGTGACCTTGCTGAAATAATTGTTTAGCAACACGTTGCGATGTTTTACCATAACCAATAAATAGAATATGCATCAAACGACCTATTCTCAGAACTGATCCATTTAGATCATATAAACCGAAGTTGAGGGGACATGGCTGCCGTCCATCAATTGCAAGGGGTTGGCAATGCCGCCGCTGCTTTACTTGAAAAACTAAATATTTTCACGACAGATGATCTTTTGTTTCATCTGCCACGCGACTATGAAGATCGTAGCACGATCATCCCCATGAACCAATTGACCGTGGGTCGCAGTTATTTACTGGAAGGCACAGTCAAAAGTATCGACTTCCCACCCGGTAAGCGTAAATCGATGGCCGCCCTACTGGATGACGATTGTGGCAAAGTTACTTTACGTTTTTACCATATCTACAAAGGCATTACTGATCGGGTAAAACCGGGGAATCGTTTACGGATTTTTGGTGAAGTCCGTGTTGGTGCTCGTGGCTTAGAAATGTATCATCCTGAACTACAGGTGATTACTGAACACACGCCTTTACCACAAACCCAACTCACTGCGATTTACCCTGCAACCGAAGGCTTAACACAGCCCAAACTACGTGAATACGTCAAACAAGCCCTACAGTTATATAGTGATGACTTACCTGAATTACTGCCAGAAAAATTCACCAATGGCTATGCACTAAAACAGGCTTTGGACTATATTCATCATCCCCCTGTCGATGCCAATATGTTGCAACTCAGCCAAGGTTCTCATCCTGCACAGCAACGTTTAATTTTCGAAGAATTGGTTGCCCATCAGGTCAGTTTGCTCAGCCGCCGTGCTTATATTCAACAAATCGAAGCACCGTCATTCTCTACAAGTAAGAACTTCACCAAACAACTTTTAAGTACACTACCGTTTGAAATGACCGGCGCACAAAAACGCGTGTCCAAAGAAATTGCGGTCGATCTGAAAAAGAACAAACCTATGCTGCGACTCGTACAAGGCGATGTAGGTGCAGGTAAAACCTTGGTTGCAGGCGTTGCAGCCTGTCATGCGCTTGAGGAAGGTTGGCAAGTGGCTATGATGGCGCCGACAGAAATTTTGGCCGAACAACATTATCTAAATTTCAAAAAATGGTTTGAGCCGATGGGTCTAACTGTGTCTTGGCTTTCCGGTAAACAAAAAGGTAAGGCTCGAGCTGCGGCAGAACAAAGTATTCAAGATGGTTCAGCCAATTTAGTGGTCGGCACGCATGCTTTATTTCAGGACAATGTTCAATTTGCCAAATTGGGTTTAGTGATTATTGATGAACAACACCGTTTTGGTGTCGATCAGCGTTTGGCGCTACGAAACAAAGGTCTCAATGGCATGACACCGCATCAACTGGTGATGACAGCAACCCCTATTCCTCGTACCTTGGCCATGTCGGCTTATGGCGATTTAGATACCTCCGTCATTGATGAACTGCCACCCGGTCGTACACCGATTCAAACAGTCACTATTCCACTTGACCGTCGTGAAGAAGTACTACAGCGGATTGCCAGCAATTGTGCTGAAGGTAAACAAGCCTATTGGGTCTGTACCTTAGTTGAACAATCAGAAACTTTAGATGCTCAGGCCGCTGAAGCGACTTTTAATGAAATTAAAGAACGCTTTCCAGACCTCAATATTGGTCTGGTTCATGGCAAAATGAAGGCCGATGAAAAACAAGCAGTGATGCAGCAATTTAAAAATAATGAATTGCAATTACTGATTGCAACCACAGTGATTGAAGTTGGTGTGGACGTCCCGAATGCCTCAATCATGGTAATTGAAAATGCAGAGCGTTTAGGGCTTTCACAATTGCATCAGCTACGTGGTCGTGTAGGACGTGGTGCCAAAGCCAGTTTCTGTGCCTTGCTGTATAAAAATCCCTTATCGCAAAATGGGCAAGAGCGTTTACGCATCATGCGCGAGACCAATGATGGCTTTATCATTGCTGAAAAAGATTTGGAAATTCGTGGTCCCGGCGAGCTCCTCGGCACTAAACAAACAGGCGATATGGGCTTTCGTGTAGCCAAATTGGAGCGAGATGATCATTTACTCAATCAGGCACACTATGTGGCTCAACAAGTCCTAAATGATTATCCTGCACAGGCTCAAGCGCTTTTAAAACGATGGCTGCCTGAAGCACCCCGTTATGCCTATGTATAATAATTATTGGGATGACAGATCGATCATCCTAAAAATACAGATTAGCTTTAACCAATAAGCTTGTCGAACAGGTTTCTGTGGTGTTGTGATTGCACTTCACCACGAACTGTGCAAAATATTCAAAAAAGAATGATTAGAATAAAAGCATGCTTCAATCCATCCAACATTTCATCCAAAAAGGAATGCAGAGCGTTTCCCCTTGCCTGCTCTGTGGTATCGATCGACAACAACATCATTCGCTTTGTACCGATTGTTGGGAACAATTGCCTTGGTTTAAACAAGTAGTTGATCGCCATGAACACAGCATCTCTTGTGCCTTTCACTATGATTTCCCAATAGATCGCATCATCCAAAGCTATAAGTATGAGCAACAATTGCACTATCAAAATTTACTGGCACAGAGCCTTTTAAGCATGCGCTTAGCTCGAGTTCAGGCCATTGTTCCCATGCCTATTTCAGTTGAACGCCTCAAGGACCGTGGATACAACCAAATGCTGCTCGTTGCACACATAATGGCAAAGCAATTGCGCATCCCTGTGTGGCAACCAGTGATTCGTCAAGCACAGCACGCTCAAAAAGGTTTAAGTCGGCTAGAACGCCTAGAAAATATCGAACAGCAATTTATTATCAACCCAACCGAAAAAAGCCGTTTCCGTAAAGTCCTCATCATCGATGATGTGGTGACCACTGGGAGTTCAATCCATGCATTAAGCAAGCTGTTACATCAGCTACATTGCACGCAGGTATATGCCGCATGCATTGCTGCGGCACAGCCTTAGTTTCAAACATCAACCAAACAATAAACTGAGCAAACTAAGTTGTTTAGCTTTCAGCAAGAGATCGAGCCTGCTGCTTCACCCAAGGAATCACCACCTCACGCGTTAAAGGCGCAAGTTTTGTTTGTGTATCATCCAAGCTGACCCATTGCATCGCTGCAATTTCCGCATCAATTTTCGGTTCACCTTGCAACTGGACCAGATAGACATAACTCACCAGTAGATGATCGACTTCGTTCGCAGCAGCCGTTTCAAAACGACCAATGAATTGCTCAATCTGCGCAGCGCAGCCAATTTCTTCCTGAATTTCACGCAGCATGGTGATTTCAGGAGCTTCATTGGGTTCTAATTTTCCACCTACTTGCATAAAGAATGCCGTGTGTTTTTTACGAACCACTAAAAGTTCATGCTGTTCATTTAAAATAATGGCTGCGGCAACAGTGATAATTTTCATCTATCTTGTTCCAAATCGGCGATAAAGGCTGTACGTTCAACCATGCCCCATTTCGGCTCTGGCGCAGTGAAATGTTGAAACTGCTCAACAATCGTTTCAATATTATCTTCTGCAATTAAGCCTTCGATAAAACGCGGATGGGTAAAGCCTTTTTCTGCAGTTGTTTTTAGAAAATTCAATAAATCGTCATAAAAACCATCTACATTGAGAAAGGCACATGGCTTTAAATGAATGCCCAATTGAGCCCACGTCCACTGCTCAAAAATTTCCTCTAAAGTCCCTGCTCCACCTGGAATCGCCACAAAACCATCCGAGAGTTCAGACATTTTAGTTTTCCGTTGTTGCATATTTTCTACCACATGCAATTCGGTTAAATCTGGATGTGCCAATTCTTTATCGACCAAGACTTTTGGAATCACCCCAATGACTTGCCCACCTGCACGCAAAGCACTATCTGCCACGACACCCATCAAACCTGAACGGCCACCACCATAGACTAATGTAATACCTTGGGCCGCTAAATGACGACCGACTTTTTCAGCCACCTGTAAATAGGCAGGATTGTTACCAAGGGCGGAACCACAGAAAATTGCGATAGATTTCATTTATAATCACCATCAGATCAGGAACGCTATGCTGGAAAAATCAACTTTAAACAGATTTTTTCATAAATTAAGCATTAGAACAGTGTTTTTCAGCAAATCCTTGTCTAAAATACACCCATTCATTTTTAACTTACTGCGTAAGGGGAAAAGACAACATGCTTGAAGCCTTTTACGCCACAGAGCGCGGTAGCCTGGAAGATGTCACCATCAATGGTGACTTCGATTTACATCAGGATTTAGTCTGGCTCGATCTCATTGCCCCGTCTCAGGAAGAACAGCAATGGATTATGGATGCCTATGATCAAAATTTACCTACATTAAAATCATTAGAAGATATTTCGTCGAGTGCACGATTCTACCGTGATGACGACGGTATTTTGCACATCAGCACCTATTTTTTAACGAAAAATAAAAATTTTCAGGTCGATGGCGAACCCGAAGAAAATGCCAGCACCTTAGCTACCGTACAAACGGTTGCCTTTATTTTGCATAAAGAGCGCTTATTCACTTTACGGGGTGAAAAGCTGGTGGCTTTCCGTGCCTTTCGTGCCCGCGCGCGTCGTAATGACTATGAAATTGACTATAAAGATCCAACTTGGATTTTATTAGGACTTTTAGAAGCCAAACTCGATGAGCTTGCGGATATCTTGGAAGATATCCACAAGGACTTAGAAAAGTATTCCACAGAAGTGCTGAATAACCGTCATCGTGAGATGATTTTAGACTTAGATGACATGATTACCCGCCTTGCGCATTTAGAAGATATGCTCGGGAAAGCACAGCTGTGTCTGATCGATTTACGTCGTGTTCTCACCTTCCTATCACGTCCTCGCGCCTTGGGCAGTCATATTTATGATGCCGACATCCGAGAACTCAGTGAGGACGTGCGCTCTCTTGTTGAGCATGATGCCTTCTTGTTCCAAAAGGTTCGATTCTTACTGGATACCACTTCTGGGTTCATTAACACCGAACAGAACGATACGATTCGTCGATTCTCGATTTTACCAAGTATGCTTGCGCCACCGATGTTAGTAGCTAGCGTCTATGGAATGAACACCGATGTACTGCCATTCGCGCATGGTACCACCAGTTTTATCGTGGTCAGCTTAATCATCGTGGCATTCTTTATTGGCCCATTGATGTACTTCCGCTGGAAGAAATGGATTTAATCCTTTCCTATTGCGTGGACTTGCGAGAACTTCTTATCGCACTGCAATAAAAAAAGCACCTTACGGTGCTTTTTTTATTTAGATCAATTGCAAGTCATGCTCAAGATGACAGGCTTGAATAATCTTCATCATTTTTTCAGGGACTGCTTTAAACTGCAAACCTTGCGCTTTTGGCGTTTGACGTAACCAACGAACCAAAACAGCTAAAGCTAAAGTACTGCCATGCTCAAGCTCAGCAAGATTGACCACTAAGGGAAAAGCTTGCTGTTGTTGAATCAATTTCAAGCCGTCTTGATAATACAATTCGGCATTGTTGTAATCGATTTTGCCTGAAACCATCAATTCTTGTTGATGAAGTTTAATCACACATCACCTATCTTATTTTTTCTTGTCTAATGCTGCATCAGCATCAGGTTTGAAGTTCGCAATTGCTTTATCTATGTTACCGCCATTACGTTTTACAGTGGCCGCAAACTGATTACGGAATTGTAGGCCTAGGTCGATACCCGAAACGTTGATATTACGGATTTTCCATTGTGAACCTTTATCCGCCAACTGGAAAGAAACTGGAATTTTTTCACCGTTGTTATGGAAATCAATCGTTACAACAGGGTTCTTACTGTTCGACGCTTTATATGGACGCATGCTATACGTTTGGTTACTAAACTTGGCAAAAGCTGAACCATAGTTTTCGATCAGTGTTGCACGGAAGTTACGTTCAAACTGCGCACGTTGAGCCGCTGAGCTGTATTGATTCGTTGCATAAGTACCCATCACGATACGTGTGAACGCTTGTGAATCGATATACGGGTCTAAGTTTTGACGAACAATCGTTTTCACAGCCGCAGGGTTATTTTGTAGTTTTGCGTGGTCTGCTTTTAAACGTGTAATGAGGCCATCAGCCACTTTTTTTACAAATGCAGGTGGTGCTTCGCTTGGAGCTGCAAAAGCTGTACCTGCCATCATAGTTGATAAGATACTTGCTGTAAGCGTATGTTTTAACAATGTGTTCACTTAATTTCTCCTAAAAATTATTCAACAAATGCAGGTTCTTCTGCCGTTGTTGTGTCAGCAGCTTCTGTTTTTTGTTCAGCTTCTGCTGTGCTGTCAGTTTTGTTCCCTGCACCACCGGTCACAAATTTAGACACCAAATCTTCGATTTCCATCGTACCTTGGGTATTACCAATCTGGTCACCACGTTTTAAGAAGTTGACACCACCACCCGGTACAATTTTCAAATATTTCTCGCCCAATAAACCATTGGTTGCGACCATAATGTAAGCATCTTCATCAATATTGGTGATGGATTTCATGTTAGCAATCAGTTGCTGTTCCATTTCTTTTTGTTTCGCAGGTGTTGCTGCTTCATAATCTGATGTGTAACGCAGTTCTTCGAGTGCATTCTTTTGCACTTCTTTTAATTGTTCTGCATTGTAAGAAGTTAATGAGCCATCCATAATGAGATGTGCTGTCACTAAACGCGTCACAGGATCGAGTTTCAACGATTCCACTTGACCAACTTTAACACCGCTTAAGGTAACTTTGGCACGGGGTTTAATCCCGTTTACATTTTCAAATGTCGCGGTCAATTCATAACTGTCTTCGATGTTATTGCCGACCAAACCACTCACACGCATCGCCAAGAAGAAAATAGCGATAGCAAACAGAATGACAAAAAAACCGACGGCCAGTTCACTCGTACGTGATTTCATTAAATACCTCCGAACATGACCGCAGTCAACACGAAATCTGAACCTAAAACACACAACGAAGAATACACGACAGTACGTGTGGTCGACGTTGCAATACCTTCTGAAGTTGGGACACAGGCATAACCCTGATAGACCGCAATCCAAGTACAAATTAATGCAAAAACAAAACTTTTGATGATGGTGCCATTAAAGACGTCTTTAAAGAATTGCACACTGTTCTCGATGCCACTCCAATAAGAGCCTTCATCTGCACCCAGAAAATCAACACCCACCAATTTACCACCCATGATACCGACCGCAGCAAAAATCACCGACAACATTGGCAAGCTAAAAATACCAGCCCAAAGTCGAGGCGAGATCACTCGTTTTAATGGATCGACCCCGATCATTTCCATACTCGACAACTGCTCAGTGGCTTTCATCAAACCAATTTCAGCCGTCAAAGCAGAGCCTGCACGCCCTGCAAAGAGTAAAGCCGCAACCACAGGTGCAAGTTCACGCAGTAAAGTCAGTGCAACGGCGGTACCGAGCATCGCTTCACTACCAAAGGTCGACAGAATGCTATACATTTGCAAACCCAGTACCGAGCCAATAAATAAGCCAGATACCACAATAATCAGTAATGAGAGCACACCAACACGGTACATCTGATAAATAAACAATTTCACGCCAAGTAAAGTCGGCATGGAAAAAAGAATCTGCAGCAACATAATGGTTGCTACGCCGATTCCTCGAACACGTTCAATGACGCGTCTACCTAATGCGGCAATAGCATTCATGAACGAACCTCATGATTTAAATAGGGCTGATGACTGAATTGATAATCGACTGGACCTTCTACCGAACCCGTCAAGAACTGCTTCACAAAAGGCGAGGCATGTGCTTTTAACTGCTCAGGTGTTCCCTCGCCCTGCACTTTCCCTTCAGCCACCACATAGATGTAATCTGCAATTGATAATGTTTCAGCCACGTCATGCGAGACAATAATCGTGGTTAAATCTAAAGCTTCACGTAGCGAACGAATCAAGCGAGTTAAAACCCCCATCACAATCGGGTCTTGCCCTGCAAAGGGTTCGTCATACATGATTAACTCAGGATCGAGTGCAATAGCACGAGCCAAAGCCACACGACGATTCATACCACCTGAAAGTTCAGAGGGCATCATTTGTTCTGCACCACGTAAACCAACAGACTCTAATTTCAACGCCACAATTTCAGCAATCAAATGCTCTGGCAACTTGGTATGCGCACGAATTGGAAAGGCTACGTTTTCGTATACCGACATATCCGTAAATAATGCGCCGCTCTGGAACAACATCCCCATACGTGCACGCGCAGTGAAGAGCTCCTGACGTGACATTTGTGCAATGTTTTGCCCATCAAGCAACACCTCTCCATTATCGGGAGTCAATTGACCACCAATTAAACGTAGTAAAGTCGTTTTACCTGTACCAGATGGACCCATAATTGCAGTGATCTGACCACGACGAATTTTTAAACTGACATTGTCATAAATGACGCGCTCTCCTCGCTTAAAACTCAGGTTTTTCACTTCGATCAGTGCCTGAGTCTGAGAAGACGTTTGATTATTCATAGCTGAGGATTTTCCTGCATTTTTTTCAGCATGCATACTATAAAGGATTGAAGTTTAAAATGTTACCATTGCATGAGCGCATATCCCTGCATTCCATCAGGTAAATTGTTTTTTATTATTAATGCGATTTTATAGAGGGTGTTTTCAACCCAATAGAAGAATTTAGTTAAAATAATTGTATATATAGTAAACGATATTACACAATAAGAGTGTCAAACCGATATAAGGCATAAGTACCTCGATCATCACTGTACGCATATTTACCAACGCGTTTCCGTTCATATTAATTATCATTAAACACATAAAGTTTGATCAAGTATACATTTTTCTGATTAAAAAGCTAATTTAAATCCATAAAAAAAACCGGTGTTTCCACCGGTTTTTTCGATATTTCTTTCGAAATTCAATTAGTCATTGAATTTACGACGTGGACGGTCTTCACCGAAAGTGCGTTCGCCACGCGGTTTATCATCACCGAAACGTTTTGGACGGTCATCGCCGAAACGTTTTGGACGATCTTCACCAAATGAACGTTGAGGACGGTCACCGTTGAATTCACGACGTGGTCGATCTTCACCAAATGAACGTTTTGGACGATCGCCATAACCTTCACGAGCTGGTTTGTAATCTACACGGTTACCACGGTTGTCATCGTTAAAACGACGGTCAAAACCACCTTCACGACGTGGACGATCGCTGTTAAATTCGCGACGTGGACGATCTTCAAAACCGCCTTCACGACGTGGACGATCGTTGTTAAATTCGCGACGTGGACGATCTTCGAAACCGCCTTCACGACGTGGACGATCGTTGTTAAATTCGCGACGTGGACGATCTTCGAAACCGCCTTCACGACGTGGACGATCGTTGTTGTATTCGCGACGTGGACGATCTTCGCCACCGAATGAACGACGTTCGCCATCACGGTTGCCTTCACGACGTTTGAAGTTTGACTCACCTTCAAAACGACGACCGCCACCGAAACCACCACGACCACCGCGACCGCCATCACGACGACCACGACCGCCATCACGGCTACCACGTGCAGGAGGTGGAGATGGCTCAAGACCTTCAATTTCAGATACATTTAAACGTGCATCTAAGAAGTCTTCTAAAGCACGAATTTTACCGCGTTCACGGTAAGTCGCTAAAGTAATCGCGTTACCAGTACGGCCCGCACGACCTGTACGACCGATACGGTGTACATAGTCTTCGTTCTTCATTGGAAGACCGAAGTTAATTACGTGAGAAATAGTTGGTACGTCTAGACCACGTGCAGCAACGTCAGTCGCAACTAAGATTTTTGCACGACCTTCACGAATGCTGCGTAAACGACGGTTACGTACAGTTTGTGGCATTGCACCGTGAAGAGCGACAACTGAGTGACCTGCTTCTGCAAGTTCTTCAGCCAACATATCTGTATCTTCTTGAGTAGATGCGAATACAACTGCTTGATCTACAGACTCATCAGATAACCAGTGAGTCAAAAGTTTTTTCTTGTGTTCGAAACCGTCAGTCCAATGAAGAGTCTGAGTAATGTCAGTATTTGTAGAGTGACCAGTTTCAATCGCAATACGCTGTGGATCATTCATCATGCGTTCTGCAAGTGTAATGATACGCGGCGCAAATGTTGCAGAGAACATTAATGTTTGTTTACGGTTAGCAGCCAAGTCGCTGATCGCTTCTAGGTCTTCAGAGAAACCTAAGTCAAGCATACGGTCAGCTTCGTCAACGATTAACGCATCAACGTTGTCTAGTTTAATTTGACGACGGTTAACCAAGTCAAGTAAACGACCTGGAGTCGCTACGACAACTTGTGCACCTTTAAGCTGTTGAATTTGTTTACCGAAAGGCATACCACCCATAATTGCAGCAATACGAACACCTTTCATATGACGTACTAAAGCAATTGCGTCTTGGCTAACCTGTTGAGCCAATTCACGTGTAGGGCAAAGTACAAGAATAGACGGTGCAGTTACCGCTTTCATGCGCTCTTTGAAAGACATCAAAGTGTCTTGACCAGCCAAAGCATTCACAGTTGGGAGTAAGAATGCAGCAGTTTTACCAGAACCAGTTTGGCTTGATACAAGAAGGTCTTTACCTTCTAATGCAGCTGGAATTGATTGTTCTTGCACTGGAGTCGGAGTAGTAAAACCTAGACCTTGTAATGCTAGTTGTAACGACTCATGTAAAGGAAAATCAGCAAAAGTTTTGCTCATAGAGTATTTCACCCCAAAAATGGGTGCTCCATTAAAAATATAAATTCAGATGGACATCGGCAAAAAGCGGCACAGCAAAAAACGCTGAAAATATAGAATCAGCGGCGATCCGAGAACGACGATGTGTATAACGCACACATGATTACAGCCGCAACCTGAAGGAATCGCTTAGCGATTGGGTGGGGCGCGAAATATCGTCCTCTCTTTGGACCGGAACGCGCATACACAATGATAGAAGAGAATGTTCAGGTAATGAACGAAATTTAGTGCGTGCGGGGATTATAGCAGAAAGTTTTTAAATGTCACCTGTTTTAGTCAACTTCAGAATGTTTTTTGTAAGAAGCTTTAAATTATAGGTGTTTAAGCCTTTATTTTTGACCAATTAGACAAAATAAAGCCCTCATAAAGAGGGCTTTATTTCATTATTCTGTCAATAAACTCGAACTAAGCGTTCTATTATTTAGCAGCTTCACCCCAAGCTGGAACAACAGCTTGCATAAGTGGTTTAAGCATTTTCATAGAACATGCAAGTACTTGACCATTGTCCATTGAGTCGTTACCACCACGAGCATCAACCACAGTACCACCCGCTTCTTTTACAATAAGTTCACCCGCAGCGATGTCCCATGGTTTCAAACCAAGTTCGAAATAACCATCGAAACGACCTGCAGCAACATATGCTAGATCAAGAGCAGCAGAACCTGAACGACGGTATTGAGCACCGGCTTCAGTCACATTTAACAATGAGTTGAAATGGTTTTTCGCATAAGAAACCACTTCGCCATTACGAATTTTACGATACGCATGACCCACTGAAAGGAAAGTGTTTTCTAAGCTGTCTTTTACATTTACACGAATACGGCGTTGGTTCATCATCGCACCGCGACCACGGCTTGCAGAGAACAACTCATCTTTCACAGGGTCATAAATAACACCGTGTTGAGTTACACCTTTATGTTGAACTGCGATAGAGATGCAGAAATGTGGAACACCATTAACGAAGTTTAATGTGCCATCAAGTGGGTCGATGATCCAACACCAATCAGAGTCATGACCTTTACCTTCTTGAAGACCAAACTCTTCACCTAGGAAACTGTGATTTTTATAGCTTTTACGTAGGGTATCGATAGTCAATTGTTCCAAATAACGGTCTACACGCGTTACTGGACCATCAATTCCTTTTTCTTCGACTTGTAGATCGAGTTTATGACGATTTTGATGCGCTTTTAAAAGCTCTTGACCAACTAATTGAGCCGCACGCGCAGCCATAACCACCATAGGTTCCATTGAACACCCACTACAAATTTGAAGATACTGATAAAGAATAATGCATAAAAGCCCTTATATCTTATCAAATATAAGGGCTTTTAGGGAAAAAATGTTTCTAAAAATTAGAAATTCAGCAAACTACAGTTGACTTATGCTTTATCCAGCTTTGTGTCACAGAAGTGATAATGCCTTCAGCATCTAGTCCAGCTTGTTGTAGCATTTGAGCATGTGTCGCCTGATGCATAAATTCATCTGACAAACCTAAATTCAGCATCGGTTTAACAATACTAGCCTGCGCTAAATATTCATTTACCGCACTACCCGCACCCGCCATCACTGCATGCTCTTCAACTGTCACAAATAGTTGCGTGCTTGCCGCGATTTGATCGATCAACTGTGTATCTAATGGTTTTACAAAACGCATATTTAGCACACGAACTGCAACATCCAGTTTTTCAGCCAATACTTCAGCCGCCTCAACCGCTGCCTGAACACGGCTACCAAATGCTAAAATAGAAATTGTTGCATCTTGCTGAACATTGAAGTTTGCAAGAACTTCACCACGGCCAATTTCAAGCTCGGTCATCTCTTGCTGAATCTCAACACCTAGTCCATTACCTCGTGGGTAACGTACTGCCGCTGGGCCTTTATACAAATAAGCCGTATGCAACATTTGACGACATTCATTTTCGTCTTTCGGCGCCATGATCACCATGTTCGGCACGGTACGCATAAAGGCATAATCATATGCACCGGCATGCGTTGGGCCATCTTCACCAACCAAACCTGCACGGTCGATACCAAATGTCACATCAAGATTTTGCAAAGCGACGTCATGAATCAGTTGGTCATAACCACGTTGTAAAAAGGTTGAATAGATTGCAACAACCGGTTTTACCCCTTCACAGGCCATACCCGCAGCCAAAGTCACCGCATGTTGTTCTGCAATGGCAACATCAAAAAAACGCTCAGGGAACTGCTTTGCAAATTGCACCATGCCTGAGCCTTCGCACATCGCAGGAGTAATCGCTAATAAACGATCATCCTGTACAGCTTCATCACATAACCACTGACCAAAAACATCTGAATATTTCGGTGCAGTTGCCACAGCAGCAGGTGCATTCAGTTTACTGATGGCATGGTATTTAATTTGATCTGCTTCGGCAGGTGCAAAGCCTTTACCTTTTTTGGTATAGACATGCATTAAACGTGGGCCTTTGCGTTTTTTTAAGGCTTCAAACACGTGTGTTAATTGTTCAACATCGTGCCCATCAAAAGGACCAAAGTAGTCAAAGCCAATGGCTTTAAATAGGTTGTCTGCAGCATCGGTCGCAGCACAATGTAGGCGTGAGTTATACGCCCATTCAGGATGAGGTTGAATATAAGCTTCGCCATTTTCAGAAATATTCACCGATTGACCACTTTCCCAAATCGCAGCCAAATGCTTAGCAAAACCACCTGTACTGCATGAGATCGACATATCGTTGTCGTTCAATACCACCATGAGGTCAGCATTGTGTGCCACCGCATCGTTCATGGCTTCAAAAGCCATGCCCGCTGTCATCGCGCCATCACCCACGATTGCAACCACATGACAGGGATCTTGCTTGAAGCGACGTGCCAATGACATCCCAAGACCAGCAGAAATCGCGGTTGATGAATGGCCCACACCGAAGGTGTCAAATTCAGATTCTTCACGGGCAGGAAACGCAGCCAAACCATCTTTGGCACGAATCGTCACTAATTGTTCACGACGACCCGTTAAGGCTTTATGCGGATAGGCTTGATGACCCACATCCCAAATCAGACGATCACGTGGCGTATCAAAACAGTAATGCAATGCCACGGTTAATTCGATCACCCCAAGATTGGCACCAAAATGCCCACCACTTTGTCCGGCCGCATACAAAATAAATTGACGTAACTCATCCGCCACTTGCTCTAATTGGCTGCGCTCGAGTAAACGAAGTTGTTGAGGATGGTTAATCGTATCCAGCAACGGTGTTACAGGGCGTTGAAATGGTATTTCTTTATACAGCATAATGTGGCAAAGCCTTCTAAAGCCTGGCAAATTCCTAAGCTCGGTCTAAATGGGTAACTCGATCATATCGTCGAATTGTATCACCTTACAATCAGCCAAACTTGTAGCGATGTAATTTTTAGCAATGATCTCGTTGGGGAGATTTTGAATGAGTCAGATTATCCTGAATAATCTTCCTATTTATCAACTATTATCGTTCGCTTTATACAAAAAAGAAAATGTTCTGCATAAATTCGTCGTTGCAATTCTACCAATGTCCAAGCATTACGCTATACTTTAGCCAATTTATAATCGAATAAACGGGTTAAGCAGTGCCTATAGAATTTGTCGCAACGTCAAGATTACCGACCGCTTTTGGTGAATTCAATATTACGGTTTTTCAGGATCCTGAAACCGGTGAAGAACACGTCGCACTCTCTAAAGGACTAGAACAAGCTCCCACTGAACCTGTTTTAGTTCGTATCCACTCCGAATGCCTCACCGGTGATGCCTTCGCTTCACTCAAATGTGACTGCGGCCCACAGCTTCAAGCGACCCAAAAATTAATTAATGAAGCAGGTCAAGGGGTGATTTTATATTTACGCCAAGAAGGTCGCGGTATTGGCTTGACCAATAAAATTCGTGCTTACGCCCTACAAGACCAAGGCCATGACACAGTGGATGCCAATTTATTATTGGATCTTCCTGCCGATGCACGTCGTTATGATATGTGCCCTATCATGTTGAATCATCTCAACATTACGGCTGTGCGTCTCATTACCAATAACCCATTAAAAATTGAAGCGCTCCAAGAGCAAGGCGTGAATGTCGTTGATCGTGTTCCGCTGACTGTGGGTTTAAATCCCTTTAACGAACAATATTTAAAAACCAAACATGATCGTATGTCGCATATGTATCAAAAGGACGATTTTTAAAAAATCTCCCCTGCCCCCTCTTTAAAAAAGAGGGGGAAAATAAACCATCCTTTGAAAGAAAGATTTCACTCCCTCCTTTTTAAAGGGAGGTTTGGAAGAGATTCAAATCGTCATCGAAAAAATACGATTTTCAGGAACACGACGTTTTAATCGTAAATCAAAAGCCATGCAGATATTACGGACAAAAGGCTTGCCTGCATCACTCACCTGAATGTGCTGATCAAAAATCTCGAGCAAGCCATCTTCTTGCATTTCAGCCAATTGCGCTAATACTTCATCAAGCTCAGGAAATTGCATTTCTGGACCTGCCCAAGAAGTTTGGAAGGTACACATCAAATTGAGAATATGTTTACGAATGATTAAGTCCTCATCTGTCAGCACATGCCCCCGATAGACTGGAATTTCATTCGCTTCTAAACGTGCATAATAGTCTTCAATTTTCTTTTCATTTTGTGCAAAGCTGTACCAACTGTCACTGATCGAAGATAAGCCGAGACCAATCATCACTTGGGTTTTCGATGCGGTATAGCCCATAAAATTACGGTGCAAACTGCCCTGCTGAAAAGCTTGATACATTGGATCTTGGATTAATGCAAAATGATCCATTCCAATTTCATGATAGCCATGTGCAAGTAATTGCTTCTTACCTTCTTCATAGCATTGACGTTTTAAATCATCTTTCGGCACATCGGCATCTTTAAAACCACGTTGCCCATTGCCCTTAATCCACGGCACATGCGCATAGCTATAAAAGGCTAAACGATCTGGCATCAAACGATTGGTCTGTTCAATAGTATGCAACACGTCGTTTAAATCCTGAAATGGCAAACCAAAAACCAAGTCATGCGAAATAGAGGTATAGCCAATATCACGTGCCCACTGTGTCACTTGTTCAACATGTGCAAAGGGCTGAATACGGTGGATGGCTTTTTGCACCTTCTCATTATAATCCTGCACTCCATAACTTACGCGTCGAAAACCAACATCATACAAAGCTTGTAAATGCTCACGTGTGGTATTGTTCGGATGCCCTTCAAAGCTAAATTCATGTGTATCGGCAATATCAGCATGCACTAGAATGCCTTGAATCAACTGGGTGAGATGCTCAGGAGAAAAGAAAGTAGGCGTTCCCCCGCCCAAATGAATTTCTTTAATTATTGGCCGGTCGACCAAGAGCTGACAATATAAGTCCCATTCTTTCAGCACCGCCTGAATATAAGGCAGCTCCATCTCATGTTTTTTCGTGACTTTTTTATGGCAACCACAAAACGTACATAAGCTTTCACAAAATGGTAGATGGATGTACAGACTGATGCCTTCAAGGTGATTGCTCTCATTAAAAGATCGCTTCAAGCCCTGTTTCCACTGTTGTAATGAAAACTCAGCTTCCTCCCAATACGGCACGGTTGGATAACTGGTATAGCGTGGACCTGGTACATTGTATTTTTGAATTAAAGAACTCGCCTGCTGAGACATCGATGCACCATTTCAATCAATGAGATTCAATTTAAATCTACCTTATGATTATTGTGCTGAGCTTCAGATGTGAATTCAACCTAGCAAATTTGTCGGAATAGGCCCAATTTCAGCCGGAGCAATTGCTGCTAACTTTGCATGATCTTTTGGTTTAATCACTAGATATCTAGATTTAAAGCAAAGATCCGATGCTGAGTATCGGGAAAAATGCCTTAAGTTTTCACGTAATTTATGCTTTGATGACACTTATCTTTAAATTATTTTAATAAAGGTCACCATGCAGAATCCAACTTCAGCCGATATACAACGTGTAGATGAATTCCTTCGCGATTTACAGGCACAGATTTGTGCCGCATTGGAACAGCAAGAACGTGCTGGTGGCGGAAGTGCCGAATTTGCGATCGATGACTGGGAACGCCCTGAAGGTGGTGGTGGTCGCTCACGTGTTCTTCAAAATGGAACGGTGATTGAAAAAGGCGGCGTGATGTTCTCGCACATTAACATTTCAAAATTACCGGCCTCTGCGACTGAACGCCATCCCGCTATTGCAGGTGCAAAAGCGCAAGCCATGGGCGTGTCATTGGTAATTCACCCGAAAAACCCCAACGTCCCGACCTCACATGCCAATGTGCGTTTATTTGTCGCGGAAAAAGAAGGCCAAGATCCGATTTGGTGGTTTGGCGGTGGTTTTGACCTCACTCCATTTTATCCAAATGATGAAGATGTCTTGTCTTGGCATCAAACTGCCCATGATCTTTGTGCCCCATTTAGCGATACACTCTATGATGAACATAAAAAATGGTGTGATGACTATTTTTATCTCAAACACCGTGATGAACAACGTGGTGTGGGCGGTTTATTCTTTGATGATCTCAACCAATGGGACTTTGAAACCTGTTTCAAATATATGCAGGCCGTGGGTAATGGTTATTTAGAGGCGATTTTACCAATCTTCCAAAGAAACCAAGACAAAGCCTATACCGAAGCACAACGAGACTTCCAACTTTACCGTCGTGGTCGTTACGTTGAATATAACCTAGTGTATGACCGTGGCACCTTATTTGGTTTACAAACTGGTGGGCGTATTGAATCCATTTTAGTAAGTATGCCACCTTTGGCGGGCTGGTCATATCGTCCTGAATGGGAAGAAAATTCTCCAGAGAAAAAGCTCACCGACTTTTATTTAAAACCGCATGATTGGCTTAATATATTGAAATAAAATAGATAGACATGTATTTGCCTCTGTCCATCAGGGGCTTTTCATTGCCTTTTAATTAAAGTATTTATATTTCTAGGTAATATCTTGATGCATAAATAAATTTTTTAAGCATTTACTTTGTAATCATATTGCTCAACAATGACACATCTTTTAAACAGCTTTACGCTATGTCATTGCACAATGTGTCAATAAACTCATGGCTGTAACTTTCTTGTACGGAGTACAACGCACATGACACATCAAACACTCAATAAAAAAGCAGTCAGTCTTACTGCCTTGGTGTTTTGGAGCTTTGCTGTTGTGCTGATCAGCGCTATCAGTACTAATATTTTTTCCGAAACGTCTTTGAATGACAATTTGGCTATTGGCTTCATGGTGGTTGCCTTGATTGGTTTAGTCATCAGTGCTGCCAGCATCTTGATTCAAAGCGTCTTAGATATTTGTAATCCTTAATTTTCCGCCTTTATTTCACGATTTTAAGACTGCCCGAACTTTAGCCATCATCACATTTGGCGTATATTGTCTGCTCTTTCACATCTACATGGACGCTGTGCAATGAGCAAACAATTTGCCGTGATTGGCAATCCGATTGAACAATCACGCTCACCTGAACTTCATCATGCCTTCGCTGAAAAAACAGGCCTCGACATTCAGTACAGCAAACGACTTGCGCCACTTGATGGTTTTCAGCACAGTGTCGAATCCTTCTTTGCCGAAGGTGGCATCGGTATGAATGTCACTGTTCCGTTTAAAGAACAAGCTTATGCACAATGTGCCGTCCTTACTGAACGTGCCAAAATTGCAGGTGCGGTCAATACATTATGGATGCAAGATGGCACACTCCATGGCGATAATACCGATGGACAAGGCCTGGTCGATGCCATCCGTGCCTTAGATTGGAATTTAGAACAGAGCGATATATTGATCATTGGTGCAGGTGGTGCGACACGTGGCGTGATTTATCCACTGGTACAAGCTGGGGCCAAAAAAATCGTGATTGCCAACCGTACTTTAGCGCGTGCTGAACAATTGGTCGCTGACTTAAAAACTGCCGTACCGAATGCCGAACTTGCAGCCATTGCCCTCACCGAATTAGCAGGTCAATTTGATCTGGTGATTAATGCCACATCGGCAAGCTTAACGGGTGATCCGCTAATTTTGCCTGAAGCTTTACAATTCACCCACGCCTATGAAATGGCCTATGGCAAACCATCGACATTTTTGGATCAAGCCAAAGCACGCCATGTTCCAACCTCAGAAGGTTTTGGCATGTTGGTTGGTCAAGCGATTGAATCTTTTTCCATTTGGAATGGCGTCAAACCTGATCTAAAAGACTTTCTATAATTCAAAATGATTTGCTCAATTTACTTTCAAAGCAGTCGAAACACCTAAAAAAAGAACCTCAATTGAGGTTCTTTTTTTATCCAACTTAGTTCTTGTGTTTTTGTATGGCTTTATAGGTTTCATAATAAGCCGATTGGCTGAACAACTCTTCGTGTTCTGCTGTTAGGCCTTGTAATGACGCTTCTGATAATTTTCCTTTGATATCATCAGTAAAGGCTTGCGCATAGATTTTTGATGCTTTCACCAAATGTGCTTTTTCAGTTCCTTCCAGTTCATAGCTAGCTAAAAAGTTTTGTTGGTATAAATGTGCAAAAATCGCCTGATCAGTCTTATAGGTTTTTTGCAACTGCTTCCATTCAACCTGAGCTTTGTACTCACCAATCCCCGACTGCACATAATGATTGACTGAAGAACCTAAGTCATCAAAGTCTTGATAGCGATGCAAAGCATGCTTATCACGTAATTGATTTAAACGTTTCAGCGCATTGCCTGTTGGCTCTTTTAAGCCATCAACAAATCGATATGCATAAACTTCTGCAATTTCATTCAAATCATTGGCCGAGTAATAACGCACATACTGAGCGCGATAGTTAGCAAATGCCACGACAAATGCCGCTTGATAGGCTTTCACTTCAGATTGATGGCGCTTATAACTTTGCAAAGCCACAGTACTGAGATATTCAGGAAGTTCGATTTCTTCATTTGCAGCACGGACATCATCAACCGATGCAGTTTCTGCTTCAACAAGCAGAGGATCATTTCCCGTGATTGGCGCAAGCAGGCCTTTCAACATATTTTCAAAGAGTGAATCTTTACTGACTTCCTCAATGGATTTTGCCTGTTTCATGGCTTGACGATCAATTTTAGTCGCATTGCCATAATTCAAAATTTGGTTGCTACTTTTCAGCTTTAACTGACCTAAACGTGGCTCATTAAAGGCCAATTGATAGTCCATTACTTGGACGCGGCCTTTGTGATCTAAGCCTACATCCATCACAACATTCGAAGATGATTTATCCTGTCCATTCAGCACCTGCGCAATTTCAGCTTGATGCTTTTGCCATAATTGCTGAAATTGTTTTACATCGATAAGTTGTTCACTTTGATATTGCTGGAATACCGGCTTTAACTGCTCAACAGCGTCCGCAATCTCAGAATCTGTATAGGATGCGTCCGCAGCAGAGGCCGATGGTACAGAATCTTCTTGCAGCGGTATCACCCGAACATCTTGATAATCCTGACACAGCGTGACTTTACCAATCGGCACCTGTTTGGTGTTCATCAAGGCCTGACAGGTTTCCTCAGATAAGTTCGCTGTTTCGTCATCTTCTTCGGAAGCCGCATAAGCTTCGGTTACTTCAGTATCCGAACTATAGGCTTCTTCGTCATCACCCGCGGTCGCCTCCGCATATGCACTTGCAGTATCAATCGCGTATTCAGCAGATTCAGCGGCAGAAGACGTTTGTTCTTCTTCCGTTTCATGTTGGTGATACATCAGGCCATGCATTTTCGCATTGAGCAGCTCATTCACACGTTCTACAGATGCATAAGCCGCATCATAGTCTTCATCCTCAGCTGCTGCCGCTACTGCACCTCCCGCCGCTTCAGCCGCAGCCATCGCCTCTTCGGAAGCACTGAGATGCACAGCTGCATCCACAGATTCATCTTGCTCAGCGTCACTATTGCGCTGACCTTTGATTTGCGTGGTGTAATAGTTGGCGTTCACAAAATCAAAAAGTTCAAGCTGGGTGTATAGCGCATCAAGATCACCCACATAGCGGATTTTTTTAGTCAGCCCTGCATTTTTTTCATCACGTGTTAAAGCAATATTTTGCACTTGATTCGGCTCTGCCAAGACATAAGGCAAAGCATTCATTTGTTTTAAATAGTCAGCAAATTTTTTCAAATCGTACTGAGCAATCGTGTCTTTATGTTTTGAAAAATCCACATAAGCCAAGCTGTTTTGGCTTTCACGATTTACCATAAATGGCATGAACGCAAAGTAGTTGGTATAAAATTTATGCTGATTAAAATCAATGATCATCGGCAACTGTGCATTCACCTGCAAAGTCGGTTTTTGATAACTCAATTGCAAGGTTAAGGCAGCAAGTTTTTCTCTAAAATGTACTGAACCGCTATAGCTAAACTGTAAATCATTCAACACATTCAGCAGTGATTGAGCAATTTTAGATTGCGGAGAAACGCCATCATCTTCATCGCTATAGCGCGCTGATGGTGGGATCGATTCATTGGCAATAGCTTGATAGAGCTGTTTCTTTTCTTTTTGGCTAAATGGAATATTTTGGGTTTTAATCAACTGATCCAGTTGTTTTTTAAGTTTAGGATCCAGCTCTGGCTGTGTAATAGTTGCAGGCTTTGACTTGGTTTCAGGCTTTTTTTCATCAAACTGAATATCGGTCTGAATTGAAAATTGCCCTTTCATGTCATAACTGGCATTTTCAAACATTGCGTTTAAGCCTTGAGTGGCTTGTTGCCCGAGAGACTGATCCGTTGAATTGGTTTTTATGACATGTTGAGCACACCCAGTAATACTCAAACCCAGTAAACAAAGTGTTATATATTTTAATCGCATAATTGTACGAAAGACCTAAGTTCTTTATGATTTATTAAAAGAAAAAAATGATCAAAAGATCAACATCCAGTCTATCAGAAGTTTACATTTCACATGTTGGTTAAATATTACAATTCGCCTTTCTGACATTTTTTAAGGGCGTATTCATCAATGTTTTTTGGATAAAATTATGAATAATCAAATCATCAATACAGATAATCCAAAAAAATTTAGATATTAGGATTAAGACTATGCCTGCATATAAAGCGCCTTTACACGATATTCGTTTCTTAATGAATGAAGTGCTCGATTACCCAGCACACTACAAAACTTTGTCTAATGGTGAAGCTGCTGATGCAGATACTGTCGACATGATTTTAGAAGGTGCAGCGGATTTTTGTGAAAACATCCTTTCACCTTTAAACCAAACGGGTGATGAAGAAGGCTGTCATTTTGAAAATGGTGATGTGAAAACACCAAAAGGGTTTAAAGAAGCCTATGACCAATTTGTACAGGGTGGCTGGCAAGGTCTGTCTTTCCCTGAAGAATTTGGCGGTCAAAACTTGCCACAGTCGTTGAATCTCATCAAATCTGAAATGATGGGTACAGCAAACTGGTCATTCCAAATGTATCCAGGTCTAAGCGTAGGTTGTATCAACACCATTCTACAATTTGGTTCAGAAGAACAGAAAAACCAATATTTACCGAACCTTGTTGCTGGAACTTGGTCAGGCACCATGTGCTTAACTGAACCTCAATGCGGTACCGACTTAGGTCAGGTAAAAACCAAAGCGGAACCTCAAGCTGACGGTAGCTATGCAATTTCTGGTACAAAAATCTTCATCTCTGCGGGTGAGCATGATTTAACAGAGAACATCGTGCATATCGTACTTGCTCGTCTTCCAGATGCTCCTGCAGGTACTAAAGGGATTTCATTGTTCATCGTTCCAAAATTCCTTGTGAAAGCAGACGGTTCAGTGGGCGAACGCAACCCAGTGACTTGTGGTTCGATTGAACACAAAATGGGGATCCGTGCTTCGGCAACAGCTGTGCTGAACTTTGACAATGCCATTGGTTACTTGATCGGTGAAAAACACAAAGGCCTACATGCAATGTTCACCTTCATGAACACTGCACGTATTGGTACAGCAATTCAAGGTATTGCACATGCTGAATTGGCATTCCAAGGCGCACTTCCATACGCCAAAGAACGTATGTCTATGCGTGCACTTTCAGGTAAAAAAGATCCTGAAAAAGTAGCCGATGCGATTATTCACCATGCAGACGTACGTCGTATGCTTTTAACTCAAAAAGCGATCGCTGAAGGCGGCCGTTCAATGATTTACTATGCAGCTCAAATTGCGGACAAAATGACTGATGCTTTAACCCGCGGTGATACAGCAGCGTTTGAAGCACATGATGACCACTTAGGCTTCTACACACCGATTCTCAAAGGTTTCTTAACCGAAATGGGTTATGAAGCTGCAAACCATGGTATGCAAGTATACGGTGGTCATGGTTATATTAAAGAATGGGGCATGGAACAAATCGTTCGTGACTCACGTATCTCTACTCTCTACGAAGGCACAACCGGTGTTCAAGCACTAGACTTGATTGGTCGTAAAGTTCTGCTGACCTCTAAAGGTAAAGTGATTCGTGACTACACAGCAGAAATCTTGAAGTTCTGTGGTCAACATGCACGTAACAAATACATGCGTCGTTTTGCGTGGGACTTAACGAAGCTTTGCGCACAGTGGAATGCATTAACGGTTCGTATCATGCTTGCAGCACGTAAAGACCGTGACATCGTATCTTCTGCTTCTGTCGATTTCTTAATGTTCTCTGGCTACGTGATGATGGCTTATTTCTGGGCACAACAAGCTGCCGTAGCTTCTGAAAAATTAGCAGAAGGCAATGGTGCAGAAGTTCCTGAGTTCTATAAAGCAAAAATCAAAGTGGCTGACTTCTACTTTGAACGTCTATTACCACGCTCACAAGGTCACGCTGAAGCAATGGTTAACCCATCGAAGACCATGACTTCTTTGGCTCCTGAACACTTTAGCTTTGACTACTAAGCTTTAAACCGAGTTAAATGACTCTATAAAAAGACCGCTTCGGCGGTCTTTTTTGTCTTCTCTTTTAATTTTCATCTATAGCGATAATGAGCAGCATTCTTAATTTCTTCATGAGGTAATAACAATGTATAAAGATGAACTTTATATGGAGAAATATTGTTGTATTTTTCAAAAAAATAATTTTATTTAATAAATATTAAATACTTAAAGTAAATTTCACTCGATGATTTTAGCTTTACATTTGTATCTCATACAACTTCATATCTTCTCCATAGCCTCCCCCTATGATGACTTCATTGATTCATAAAGAGCGTAAACATGAAAAAATTGATGTCTTCATTAATGATTGGTCTAATTGCAACAACTGCGACAATGTCTGCAATGGCAGCGCCTGCATTCGATCATAAAAATCCACCACCTGCTCCATACTTTGATAAAAAACCTGTACCGCCTAAAGCAATACATCACAAATCTGCTGGGCCCCACATGGTGAAAAAAGAGCATCAACACGCTCATGCAAAATTTGCCAAACAAAATCATAAGGCAGTAGCTTTTAAAGGCAATCAACACAAACCTGCTTCGCAGCATAAATTACCGCCAATGCCACCGAAACATCGTTAAGCTAAATTAAAAAAAGACCGCTCATGCGGTCTTTTTTAATATTTACTTTGCTTTATCAGCAATAAATTCTTTAATCTCTATGGGTTTATCTTTTACCAACTCAACTGTCCCTTCATTCACACCATTAAAGTTCTTAAAGTGAATTGAAACACCTTGGTCGTTGGCAAGTCGTACACCACTTCCTGAAACTGCTCGTTTCAATTCATACACACGATCAGAATTATCAGTCAATTGTGCGGTTTCAAAATTATCTTTGGTTTTTAACTCAAGGCTTAGATCTTGTGGCCCTGTAAAGTGAATCACTTGCTCATCTTGAGCTACTGCAACATCGTTTGTTTGTGTAGTTGCGATCGTTGCCTCTGTTGCAACATTTTGTTCTGATGGTGCTTTTTTATCGGTGCAACCCACCAAAGCTATAGTTAATAACGTCGTAGTTAAAATATATTTCATTTTCTGAAGTTCCTTTATGACATGTAAATTCAATTATCAACTGAATAATTTCATACACATTCTGCAAATTACATTCGAAATATGAAAAATTACTTGTCGCTCAAATTTTAAAACAAGTTTGACATAGCTTTCATTACAGGAATTCTTCCAATACTGAATTTAAAAAGATATGTCCCTGCTCGGTACAAGACAAAAGTGTTGGATCACTGACCATCAATTTACGTTCACGTAATGAGTTCAATAACTCGGCAATTGGCTCTAAACTTTCCCCTGTACGCTCACTATATAGCTTGGCTTCCACCCCATGATTTAAACGAAGTGCATTCATCATAAATTCAAAAGGCATGTCGGCTGCTTCGATACGCTTAAACTGAAGATGTTCAGCAGGTACTTTGGCTAAATAGTCTTTCGGCAATCGGGTTTTTTGGAAACGATACACCCCGTCTGGCATGGTCACTTTACCATGTGCGCCTGCGCCAATCGCCAAATAATCGCCAAACTGCCAATAATTTAAATTATGTGCCGACGGCTTTTCTTTACGCCATGCCGATACTTCATAATTGATAAAGCCTTGCGCTGTTAAATAGGCTTCGCCCTGTTCTTGAATATCTTCAAGCACATCATCGACAGGTAAAATTGGTTTTGTGCGGAAAAAAACTGTATTGGGTTCAATGGTCAATTGATACCACGACACATGGGTTGCCCCATTTTCAACAGCAAGTTTTAAATCCAACAGTGCTTGTTCTAGACTTTGCTCAGGAAGGCCATGCATTAAATCAACATTCACTCGCTCAAAGCCTGCTTCTCGCGCATGCTGAATGGCTTGAATCGCATCATCATTGGAATGAATACGACCCAGTTTTTGTAAATGCTCTGGATTAAAACTTTGTACACCAATTGAAAGTCGGTTAATGCCTGCGTCTAAATAACCCGCAAAAGGATCGTGCTCAACCGTGCCTGGATTGGCTTCTAAGGTAATTTCACAGCCCGCTTCAAATGGCACTAACGCTTTGAGTTGAGCAAATAACCATTGATAGCCTTTGGATGAAATGAGCGATGGTGTACCCCCACCAATAAATACACTATGAATCAAGCGACCCTGAGCAAAATCGACTTGCGTTTTAAAGTCTTCAACCAACGCCTGTAAATATTCTTGTTCTAAGTCTAAAGACAATTCACCATTCGGCACCGCATGCGAATTAAAATCACAGTATGGACATTTGCGCACACACCACGGCATGTGAATGTATAAAGATAACGGAACAACTGCAGGATTTAATTCAGCCAAGGAAAATGCTCAAAAGGAACAAAAGAAGTAAGCGCATTTTAACATGACTGCATCAGAGCGCTTATGAAATCTCATCCACAATACAGTAGACTAATAAATTTAAGAAGAATTAGATGATTAGAAGATGAAAATAAGCAGCCATTTATTGTACTTACTGCCGCTCGCGATGGGTGTTGGTATCGCTATGACCATTCAAACAGCGATCAACAGCCAATTGCGTGAATATTTATATTCACCGCTGCAAGCTGCCCTTTTTTCTTTTTTGATTGGTACAATAGTCCTCGCCTTTATGGTGTTTTTTCAATCGGCCGAAAAACCGGACTTTGCAAGTTTTGCTCAAATCCCTTGGTATTTATGGCTGGGGGGATGTTTGGGTGTTTATGCCATCAGTATCAGTATTTATACCGCACCGAAACTGGGTTTTTTATCCCTCTCCGGTCTGATTATTTTTGGACAGATCTTAATGTCGATGGTATTTGACCATTTTGGCTTGCTCGGCACTGAAAAAACCCCGATTAACTGGCAACGCTTATTGGGTGGCGTGGTGATTTTTATTGGTGTGCTTCTCACTTTCCAACGCTAAGACCTCATTCCTAAGCACCTCACAAGAAATGAGTACATTCTGTGTCTACTGTCACGGCTGTAACAAGCAGCAAGTATGAATTAAAACAACTGTTTCATTTAATGATCCCGATATTGATCACGCAGTTTGCGCAAGCGGGATTTGGTCTCATTGATACCATCATGGCTGGACACATGTCCGCCAATGACCTTGCAGCCATTGCGGTCGGGGTCGGCTTATGGATACCAGTCATGCTGCTGTTCAGCGGCATTATGATTGCCACCACCCCATTGGTGGCCGAAGCCAATGGTGCTCGGACGCCTGAAAAAATTGCCACCATCGCCCGTCAGTCTTTGTGGGTTGCGTTGTTTCTTGGCATTATCGCTGCACTGGTTTTACAGGCAATGCCGCTTTTACTTCCTGTACTTGGTGTACCTGAGGCCTTGCTTCCCAAAGCCAGTTTATTTCTACATGCGATTAGTTTAGGTATGCCTGCTGTCACCATGTACGCAGCTTTACGTGGTTACTCAGAAGCATTGGGGCATCCGCGTCCAGTCACTGTGCTGAGTCTGCTGGCCTTATTGGTGTTAATTCCACTGAATTTTATTTTTATGTATGGTTTAGGCCCAGTCCCTGAATTAGGTTCTGCAGGATGTGGTTTTGCCACCGCGATTTTGCAATGGTTAATGTTCTTTGCTTTGGCGATGTACGTTTTCAAAGGAGCGGCCTATCAAAAAACCCAACCTTTCGCTGCTTTTGAAAAAATGAACAGTGAATGGATCAAACGTATCTTAAAACTTGGCTTTCCCATTGGCTTAGCCATTTTCTTTGAAGTCAGTATTTTTAGTACAGCCGCTATTGTTTTGAGTCCCTTGGGCGAAGTCACCATTGCCGCGCATCAAGTTGCCATTTCGATTACCTCGCAATTGTTTATGATTCCCATGTCACTGGCGATTGCGCTGACCATTCGGGTCGGTACCTATTATGGGGAAAAGAACTGGCTAGCGATGCGAAAAGTCCAGAAAGTCGGTATGTTGACAGGGACGGTATTTGCCCTGATTACCATGTTGCTGCTTTGGCTTTTACGTAATGAAATTGTGTCACTCTATACCAATGACTATGATGTGACTCAGCTTGCAGTATATTTGGTCTTGTTCGCGATTGCCTATCAGTTGATGGACGCATGGCAAGTCAGTGCCGCAGGGTGTTTACGCGGCATGCAAGACACTAAAGGGCCGATGTGGATCACCATGATCGCGTATTGGATCATTGCCTTCCCTGTCGGGATCTATCTTGCACGCTTCACCACGACTGGTGCTGCAGGCGTTTGGATTGGCCTAATTGTGGGTCTGACTGTCGCCTGTATACTGCTACTTACACGTTTATTTATGATGAATAAACGTTTAGCACATGCGGGATAAGCCCTAAAAAATCATCTAAAAAGTTACTTAAAAATACGGCTACGCTATGCAGAAGATTAATGCAAATTAACACCCTGCATAGCAATGCCATAAATAAAAAGCACGAAGAAGAGGAAAATAAACATGTCCCATGTATTTCGCTCGATCAGTCTCTGTCTGAGCTTGGGCTTCTCCATGTCACTACAAGCTGAACAAACGATCAACCGACATGAATTTCCTTTATATCACGCACCTATCAAAGTCCAATCACAACCCGAATTTGATTACATCAATCAAGCACTTTGGACAGCCTTTCGCTTTTATCATGAACAACAAGCGGACTCATATACCACACGTTTAAAATTAAGTTGTCAGCAGACTGGTATGGCATACACCTATCAGGACTTCATCAAGGCCAATCAAAAGTTTGTCTCTGCGGATGATCAGGATTTTATCGTGACGCAAAACCTTATCACCTTGAATGAAAATTTACACCATAATCAATGCAGCAAATATCTCAGTCCACATTTAGAACTCGAAAAAACTGAAGCAACTGATGTTACGGAGTGACATCAGTTGCTCAATTTGATTCAAAAAAAGAACTATACACGAAAAAGTCATCTGCAATTGTTTGAGACAGGACTACCTCTAATCAAAAATGTTTTTGCGATACTTTAAATAATTAGACGCTAGCGAACGAGTTTTGTCGGTAAGGTGCATTGCACCGCAAGATGGTTTCCTTGCGAAGCACGCTTCTCATTTTGCCGAATGAGAAACAACGTTTCGTAAGAGTACCTCCAGCTGAAGGCTAATCCCTTTATTCAATCCCTGGATGAAAGACTCTAAAGAATAGAATTGAAAATCTTTTTTTAAATGCGTAAATACTTTTACATGCATAACATCAGTGAAGCAAGCAAAGCACCAAAACCAACTAATTAAGCGCCTCGATGGCATTTTTTAAACCTTGTGGCACTTGGCTGTCGTCCTCTACGTCTTTCACGATCGCTTGCCCGACAATCACATCTGTCCCATTAAAACTCATGGTTGGTGAGCCATACAATTCATAGCCTTCATTTAAAGCTTTGGTCACACGGGCACAGAAATTGACATCATCTTTACCGGTTAAATAGCGATACACTTTCATCGTTCAGTTCTCTTCTAGTGACGCGATATTTTAAACCATTCAGCGCGTGGCTTAAATTTGCCTGAATTATTTTCAGTATTTACATTTTTGCCCATAATTTTATCAATGGAAATAAAGTCTTAACAATTTAAAGTAGGCAGTTTGTGTTTTGTCGCCTATGATCGGTATTAGATAATAAATGATGATCTTGAGGAACATCACATGGCAAAAACGGCTAGCACACCGGGTCGTCGCTTTATGAAACTTGCCAGTATGACGGCAAGCATTGCTACTAAAACCGTTTCCAATTCCATCCGCAATATCACTGCCGACGAAGAACAGAAAAATGCATCTCGCAGTAAACTTTTTCAGGACATCGGTCTGCAAATTGCAGACACTTTGGGTGAAATGAAAGGTGCGGTGATGAAAGTCGGACAAATTGCCTCGCAGTACAAAGACATTTTTCCACCTGAAGTCGCAAAAGCCATTAGTAAATTACAACGCCAAGCACCAGCCATGCCCTTTGCTGAAATTAAGGCCCAAGTAGAACAAGAACTCGGCAAACCCCTCGCGCAAATTTTTAAAAGTTTTGAAGAACAACCTTTTGCCGCTGCATCCATTGGGCAGGTGCATAAAGCCGTGTTACCTAATGGTCAGCAGGTGGTGGTGAAAGTGCAATATCCGGGTGTCGAAGAAGCCTGTGAAAGTGACTTAAAACAAGTTCGGCTTGCACTTCGTCTGATGGGCGTATTGAAAATTGATCGGAAGTTACAAGACAAGCTATTTCGTGAAATTCAGGACAGTTTAGACAACGAATTGAACTATGAAATTGAAGCGCAAAACTTAGATGTGGCCCGTGCGTTTCATTGTGCGCTGGATGACAAAATCATCATTCCACAGGTCTATAAAGATTATTCTTCACGTCATATTTTGACTCTAAGTCTAGAGCTTGGCGACAGTATAGAAACTGCCAGCACATGGTCACAAGAAACACGAAATGCCTTGGGAAGACGGTTATTCCGTGCCATTGGCCGTGAAATTTTCTTCCTTAAACGTTTCCACTGTGACCCACATCCGGGCAACTTCGCCTTTCGTGAAGATGGTTCAGTCATCGTATATGACTACGGCGGTGTGAAAACCCTGTCTCCTGAAATCGTGTCGCACTTTAAGCAATTGATCAATGCTGCACGCAAGCACGATATTCCACTGATGGAACAGCAACTCGATGCCTTACATTCACTCAATGAACTCGGTAAATTCCCTACGGAGTTGTATGAGCAATGGCTTGAAGTACTGATGCGTCCGCTGACCACACAATACGACTTTGCTGAAAACTCAGCACACCATGACGGGGTAGAATTAATTAAGCCTTCTCTTAAATACTGGGATGTGTTTAAACCATCACCGGATACCCTGATGGTGAACCGGACTGTTTCAGGACATTATTGGAATTTGATTCATTTGAAAGTGAATGACAATCTCAATGATCTCTTTGATGAGTTGGTCCCACCTAGCGCTTAAGAAAACATGAAGCGCTGATGATTGCCTGATGAATTTCAGACAATATTTGCATTTTCAATTGTTATGTTATAACATTTCTTTAATCAATAAATTTAAGGAACAGAAGAATGCGTGCCAACATCCATCCCGAATACCGTGAAGTACTCTTTCATGACACCAATGCCAATGCCTTTTTTGTGATTGGCAGTACCTTAAGCACCAATCAAACCAAAGAGTTTGAAGGCAAAACTTATCCCTATGTGACGCTCGATATCTCAAGTGCATCACATCCTTTTTATACAGGTGAACAACGCCAAGTGAATAACGAAGGACGTATTGCGAACTTTAATAAACGCTTTGCGCGTTTCAAACGCTCACAATAAGTTCAGTTTAGATTAAGTTTTTTCTTTTAAAATTAAAACATTAAAGAAGTTCAGGGTTCCCCTCCTCCAGCCTGAGCTTCTTTTTTTATGTCTGAAATTTTGTGGTTTTCAAACGTTGTTTTAAACATCTATTTTTAAAATCGACTGAAATAAGTAATATCCTAGCCCCAATACGATGACACCAATTACCACACTGGAAATGGCATAACTAAATGCCAGCCCACTTTGCCCTTGTCTGAGCAGTTGAAAGGTTTCTAAGCCGAAACTGGAAAATGTGGTAAAGCCACCTAAGATCCCGACCATAAGCAATAAGCGTGCTTCATTTTGTAGAACGGGATATTTTTGGCTAAATGCAAAGAACGCACCTGCACAAAAGCAACCTAAAATATTCACCCACCATGTAGCCCATGGAAAGAGTACTGTTGGCTTGGCCAATAACAGTCCTGCTGCATAGCGAAGTGTTGCTCCAATTGCGCCGCCACATGCGACCAAAAGCCAGTTCATAGTTGTCCTACTTCAACATCATTGGTATCTACAATTTAGGCAACAGTCTGCCTAAGGTCGCCCTTCAATATACACGCATTTAATTTACGCAAATAGTGTTAAATGTTTGGGCCAAAGCTTGCTATAGTCTGCAACACTTTGCGGTATTTTTTATTGAAAGAGGACATTATGGCTCAGGAATTATTAGATCAACTTCAAGCAGGGACTGCGAAATTTTCAGATGTGATTGCATTTATTGAAGCGCGTTATAACCACACACCAACTGCTTTTACCAATGGCAAACAAGCCAATGCAGCGACTGAAAACCAAGGCAGTGCCAAAGTATTTTCTTTTGCCCAATTGAATGGTCTAAACCAAGCTGAAACCTTAAGTCTTTTTGCTGAACATTATGCTGCTGTTTTGGCGACACCAGACGCAACTGACCACCAAAACATTCGCCAATTTATGCAAAATGGTTGGGAAGGTATTCAATTTGACGGTCAAGCGCTGAGCGCGAAATAATGCATACGTGGACGTTTTAAATCAGTTCATCTGCAATAAAAAAGCCAGTATAAATACTGGCTTTTTTATCTTTTCATCATTGGTTCAAATCAAGATACTCGAACTCTGCAAGTCCATTCAGCCATCGCGGTTTTTTCCCAAGCTCGTGCATGCTTCAAATGTAGTAATTCTTCACCCGCAGTCGTTGCGGTAAAACGATAAGTTTTTTGACCACCGACACCAAGCACTGGTGTCGCATCTGCAGCAGCAGCTTGTTGTTGTTGAGCTGATTGAAACACTTCTTCAACTTTAAAAAGTTTCGGTTGCTCAGCCAAAGACCATACATATCCGGTACTTGGATTTTCGTTTAACAGTACTTCTAAAGTTTGTCCACGATCCATCTCAAGCAAGGTCGGACAACTTTGCTGTTCAGTAAATACATGGGTTTTCCCATCTACAGTTGAACTCATACTGGTACATCCACCAAGCGCCAAACCACTCGCCAACATTAGACTCAAAATAAGCTGTTTCTTTATCATCATTTTCATCATCAAATTATTTTACCTTGAATCTAATGCACACCGATTTCAATACGATCTCGATGTAATCGAAGTTTAGCCTTTGACTTTTTCAATCCACTGAATCGAACTTACACGAAAAACTTCACAAGCCCCATCACCCGTATCTGTTGGGGTCAAAGATGAAGTCCAAACCAAATCTTTGTCTTTCACCTCAACCAAATCCCCTTTTAAACGCACAAGATCGCCACGTTTTACTTGAGTAATTTGTTTAGCAATTTGCGGGTTTGCAGGAATGATGTGCATATTCGACACCATCATCATGGCTTGCTTTTGCGGTACAGGAACACGATCCATTTTCCAATTTAAGAAACGGTCATATTGATTGACTGAAATCGTACGAGCAATTTCTGGCTCTGCAAATAAGCCCCAACTGACCGCATAATCAATCGGAGAAAATTTTGCTTGTTCATCTGTTTGATAGGTTTTAGAACCTAAAATTCGGAAATCACCTTTAAATTCTTTCAAGGTAGAAATCGACTGGCCTTTGGCAACAGGTGCTAAGCCTTTAGCAATATTATAATCTGAAGACGCTTGGACACCGACATTCAATAAAAAGCCTGCAAGCACAGTACTTAATGCAATTCGCTTGATCATCGCGTTATCCTCTTACCCTGTAATACTTCACATTACTCAATTTTCATTCTGCAATTGAGCCGACTTCATCTATACATAATGCCCCAACCTGAACATGAGCTTAAAATCCCGTAGGTTGAGCGTGATGAATGTCGTTTTTACTAGTTGTAACTCTATATTACGCACACAGTCTGCATAAACCTTATGAACTTGGTAACAAAATGCTGTTATTCAGTCAATTGGCCCATATTCATGCTCCACGACATGATTTACACTTTAAAAAAAGCCAACAATAATGCCCGCTATGATTTATAAATTTTATCAACAACACATTTTTCCGCATCTTTTAAATCAAGTCATGCAAGTACCAAGCTTGATGGATAAACGACGCGAAATCCTGTTAGCCGTATCTGGTGAGGTGCTCGAAATTGGCTTTGGTACAGGTTTGAATTTAGCGCTTTATCAAAATGTCGATACGGTTTTTGCCCTTGAGCCCAATCCCGATATTTTTCATTTAGCTGCTGAACGTGTACATGCAGCACCTTTTGAGGTACAGCATATTTTAGCTGGTGCTGAAAAATTACCCTTTGCAGATGAAAGTCTAGATCATGTCGTGAGTACATGGACCTTATGCAGCATTGCCGATATTGAAACTGCGCTTGAAGAAATCTACCGTGTCCTTAAACCAACAGGGACATTTCATTTGGTTGAGCATGTACAACACAATGAAAATCGAAAAATTAAGCAGTTACAGCATTTACTCACACCCATTCAAAAGAAAGTCGCGGATGGCTGTCATCTGGATCGTAATATGCAAAAGTTGCTTGAAGATGCCCAGTTTGAATGTTTTGAAACGCAGTATTTTGATGCTGAAGGCATTCCAAAAATTGGACAGCGCATGTTGCTCGCCCGCGCACGGAAGTTGAGTTAAAGCTTCCAAGGCCATGTTTAAGCACAATCAAATCTAGATAAAAATACCTAGTCTTTGATTAATCGAATGGCATTAATTTTTAGGATATGACAGGGCTTTTTATTCAACACATTATAGGTGTTATACGACTTCCCTGTTTTGATGGAATGTACATCCACCCATGCACCCAAAATCTCCACACGATCCCCTGATTTTAAACGACGAATACGATTTGCAACGTCTTCGGATTGAGCAATCACACTGACATTTTGCAATTCAGACTTGAGCTGTTTAACTTGTGTCGAGGGTACATTTTTCGCTTGTACGTTAAAACAGCGGTTCTGCTGCGACCATTCAAGATGATATTTTAAAGACTGGAAATCATTTGCGCCTGAACCCAGTAGCAAATCAATATTGCTGACATAGGCCAAGTCTTGAAAGCCACCCACCACGGTCGGTGCGGCCGGATGTAATGTACGACTACTCGCACTGTAGTAGCGTTTATCCAACAGCAAATATTCACCGGAAAATGCCTGAGTCGGTGTGACCTGAAAATTTTTCAGCACACCAGTTTGCTCTAAATGTGGAATGGCACGAAAATATTCAGACCATATCCACAGCATGAGCGCAAAAACGGCTGCAGTCGCTAAGAGTTTTTCCATGTGGATATTCTGTCCTTATTACTTTTCGACGGTTCTGAGGCTGAGTCACGCGAGCTTAAATATGCTCAAAATCAATTCGGATGGTTTCAAAACGTACTCGCCCTTCGGCAATGGCTTGAGCAATCGCTTGTTGCCCTTTGGTCAAACGTGCGCCACCACTTTTAATATCAATCAGCACCACTTCGATGTCTTCAGCAAGTCCATCACCATCACGAAAGTCGGTATAGCCATCAAAAACCACATAATCAATCGGGTCACCGAGAAACTTTGCATCGCTAGGTAAATACTGAAATTCAGGCATGATCGGCGCCATTTGTTCGGCCATTTTGCCTTTTAAAACAGCACGACTGGTATTTACACTGCGTTTTTGTGCATGGGCCAAGGCCTGCTGATGTTCCAATTCTAGTTCTGCAATATATTGCTCGTATTCTGCCTTAATCCTTCCATTGCGACTGCCACTTAAAATTAAGGTGGTCAGTACAATCCCAATACACGCGCCAATGAGCATGGCCATCCAGACAGACATTTAAAATTCCTAATCTTTTTAATATATTACAGCGAAACGTATAGAAAAAACTTAGACTTTGGTTCTTTGTCATATTCCCCGCATTAAACAATGATATGCTAGGGATGAGCAGAATAAAATCTATTTAGGTCGATGAAAACGATATTAATTGCCAATCAAAAAGGTGGTTGTGGCAAAACCATCACAGCAATCAGTTTAGCCTCTGCACTTGCGCAAAAAGGTTATAAAGTGGCCTTGGCAGATGCTGACAATCAAAAGTCTGCACGTCAATGGCTCAAACAGCGCCCAGAGACTGCAGCCCCAATTCAGAGCCTAGATTGGCGTCATGAAAAATCGATTGGTGATGTGCCGAAAGGGATTGAATATCTAATTATCGATGCACCGGGTGCGTTATCGGGTGAACATGCAGATCAGTTGGTGAGTGAAGCTCATGCCATCATTACCCCGCTACAACCATCTTTCTTCGACATCGACTCGACCCGTCGTTTTTTAAAGCATTTGCAAGAAATTAAGCGGATTCGTAAAGGTAAAGTCCAAATCCTATTGTTGGCAAATCGTGTCAAACCCAATTCTGCTCATTCCAAAGAAATTCAAGATTTTTTCAATAAAGTTGAACAACAGCCCGTTGCTTGGATTTCTGAACGTACCGCTTATGGTCAACTTGCCATGCAAGGTCTTTCGGTTTTTGATAAAACGCAAAAATTGTACCTCGGCATGCAGCAACAATGGCAACCTGTGCTCAATGCCATTATTGAAGACGAAGCCGAGTGGTTTTAACCCATCATTCCACATTTTGCTGATATAAAGGCCAATCTTGCAAGGATCTAGCCTGAAAGATATTCACCATAAGTTAACAAGCTCTCGTTTTCGGGAGCTTTTTTTTCGGTTAAGATTGAACACAACATGATGAAAAAATCAGAGCACGCATTGCCAACGTTCGCACCTACATTACAAAAAGTCTTATTGTTCGGATTATTTTTTATCCTGATTTTTTTGAGCTTTAGCGTACTCAAATACTTTATTGTGCCTGTTGTTTGGGCAGCGATTATTGCCTATATGACATGGCCGCTGTATCAATCGGTGCATCGTTTTTGTGGCAATCGTGCAAATCTAAGTGCGGCGCTGATGATCTTACTGGTGGTGCTCGTGGTGGGTCTGCCGGTGATTTTTGCGATCTTCTTGCTACAACATGAAGGCCGTAACTTGTATTTTGAATTACAAAAGCAGGTCTTCTCAGGTCATGTCAATGTGCCTGATTTTATTCGCCAACTACCGTTTATTGGTAAAGAAGTCAGTCGTACCCTGCATGAACTGAACAATGACCCAAACAGTATTATTCAATCGGTACAAATTTGGATTCAGGGGCATTTGAACTACGGTAAAGTTTTGGTCGGCGAAGTCAGTAAAAATATCTTTAAGCTGTGTTTTGCTGTGATGTCTTTATTTTTCTTCTATCGTGATGGTCAAACCATTTTAAGTCAGGTCAGTAAAGCCCTCGAAATGGTCATTGGGCCACGTATTCATCATTATCTTGCCACCATCTCGGATACCACACGTGCCGTAGTGTATGGCATCGGTCTCACCGCCATTGCCCAAGCTTTACTTGCCGGTGTCAGCTATTTTGTTGCCGATGTGCCTAACCCAATGTTATTAACCATCATTACCTTCATGTTGGCACTGATTCCGTTTGGCCCACCGATTTCATATACCGCTGTGTCGTTGTGGTTATTTTCACAAGGTCAAACCATTGAAGCCATTGGCGTCATGGCTTGGGGTGTTTGTATCGTGAGTACGGCCGATAACGTGATTCGTCCTTTAGTGATTTCAGGGGCAACGCAGATTCCATTCTTATTAATCATGTTTGGTGTTTTAGGTGGGATCGCCAGTTTCGGTCTTGTTGGTTTATTTATCGGCCCAGTGATTTTGGCAGTATTGTTAGCCATTTGGCGTGAATGGTTGCATGAAACCCAAATTGAACCCGTCATGATGCCCAAAGCAACATTGGCACATAACTTAGACAATATGGATGATAAGCCTGAACAACCTTAATTCGGGCTTGAATTCATTAAACAAATATTACAATCAAATACTTAAATTATCTGTCATCCTGTATCCGCATCTGTTTCAATGGTTGAAACTCCATAAAAACAGACAGGATGCCAAACATGTCTTCACTATTTAAATTCGGTGCGCTTGCTGCGGTCAGTGCCCTGATGTTTACAGGCTGTGCGAGTACCTCGACTTCAACAGGTCTGAATGCAAAAACCGTGACGGTCAATGCCGTGACTGCTCAAGGTATTGGTCAAAGCATCGGTCAAATTAACTTGGTTGATAGCCCTGCTGGCTTGGTTATTCATACCAATTTAACCCAGCTTCCTCCGGGTCCACACGGTTTCCATATTCATGAAAAAGGCTCTTGTGCCCCAGCTGAAAAAGATGGAAAAGCAGGTGCTGCTCTTGCTGCAGGTGGTCACTTTAACCCTAAAGCTGCACCTCACCACGGTACGCCGCTAACAGGTCACTTGGGTGACTTACCGATCCTTCAAGTTCAAACCGATGGCACAGCAAAAGTGAATTTAATTGCACCACGTTTGAAATTGGCGGATGTACAAGGCTTAGCCATCATGATCCATGCTGGTGGTGATAATTACTCTGACGACCCTAAACCTCTAGGCGGTGGCGGTGACCGTATTGCCTGTGGTGTGATTCAATAATCGACCTTGCATATAGATTTGAACAAGCGGACTTTAAGTCCGCTTTTCTATTGAATAAAAATTGACAGTTCACAGAAAAAAGCTCAGTCTAATTTACAAAATCATTCGAATACTTCATAACTCTGTGAACACGCGACTCTCTTGGTTTCAACAGTTTCAATCCAGTGCAATCATTATGTATTGCCTGCAAATTTGTATTGTTTTGAGTGGCACCACGCTCGGATTATATTTTCTCGGTTTTCATAGTTTTATTGTGCCCGTCACCTTAGGTGCGATTGCCACTGCACTCACCGACTTTGATGACCGACTCAGCATCCGACTGCGTAATTTGCTCTATGTCTGCGTACTCTTCTTTAGTGTCAGTAGTATTTTAGATTTTCTCTATCCCTATAAGCTGCTGTTTATCTTGTATCTTTCACTGTCCAGTGCAGGATTTATTTTATTGGGGGCTTTGGGGCAACGCTATGCCACGATATCTTTTGGCACGATTTTACTATCGATTTATACCATGTTCGGCTTGGGCGAATATGAGACCTGGTATTTTCAACCCAGTTGCTTTGTTCTAGGGGCTTTATGGTATGGCTTCACCTCAATTCTCTTTTACTTGATTAAACCCACCCTACCCGTACAAGACAATCTCTCGCGTTGTTTTTTACAAATCGCCGAAGTACTGAATGCAAAAGCACGCTTATTTGACCCAGATAATGTCGACAATGTGGAACACTTACTGTATGAATTATCACTCAAAAACAGTGATGTCATCCCGAGTTTAAATACGACCAAAGCTTCTTTACTCACCCGTTTAAAAGCCTCAAGAGCAAATAAAAACACCATCTACTGGCTGAATTTATATTTCTTGGCACAAGATATTCACGAACAGGCCAGTGCGAATTATTTACACTACGAACAAATTCATCAAAATTTTAGCCGTACTGATTTAATTTTCCGTTTTCAAAAAAATATTCGATTACAAGCACAGGCTTGCCAACAGTTGGCCTATTGTATTTTGCATCGGCAGCCCTATCAGCCTGATCCCATTACCGCGCAAGCACTGGCACATTTGCATGCCTCTTTGCAGGAGTGGATGGCCAATAATCCGCAAAATATAGAAGTGAAAAATCTACAGCTGATCTTGAGTAATTTGGACAGTGTGCAAGAACGCTTTTCGCATGTGCAGGATTTAGATCATTCACAGCAACAGGCCTATCAGCAGCATATCGACAACCTCAATTTACTCGATGACGATATTCACGGTTTGCACGATTTATGGCTCAAACTGAAACAGCATTTGAGTCCAGAATCTGCCTTATTTCGCCATGCTGTTCGCATCGCTTTTGTCTTTGCGATGGGCTATGCCATTTCGCTACTGCCCTTTGCCAAAAATGGCTACTGGATATTATTGACCAGTTTATTTGTCTGTCAGATGCGTTATTTTGCGACCAAAAGTCGTTTAAAAATGCGGACTTTGGGAACCATATTAGGGGTCTTACTTGGCATTCCTATTTTGTATTTTGTGCCGAGTGTCGAAGGTCAATTACTACTGACGATTATTTTTGGCGTATGCTTTTTCTATCTGAGTGCCAAAAAATATGCTATGGCGACCCTCATGGCAACCTTAATGGTCTTGCTGATTTTTAATTTAAAAGGCGCAGGTTATGCGGTTATTTTACCGCGTATTGTTGATACCCTACTCGGCTGTTTTATTGCATGGTTTGCGGTAAATGTTATTTGGCCAGATTGGGACTTTCGCAATATTTCCAAGACCATTCAAAAAAGCTCTGCTGCGACCTTGCATTATTTTGATGCCGTAGTTGAGCAATATCTCCATGGGAAAACCAATAGCATTGATTATCGGCGTGCCCGTCGTTCAGCCCATAATGCTCAAACTGAACTATCGAGCATGATTTCAAGTTTAAGTACGGAACCTGATCCTGACCAGAACCTAATACAACACGCCTTTCGCTATTTGGTCTATAGCCATAGTCAGCTCAGTTATATTTCGGCATTGGGGAGCCACCGTGAACAGGTACAAGACCAACAAGTCCTTGAACTGCTGCAATGGTGTCAAAGCACCTTAGACGACGTCTTAATTCAGCAAAAACCGCTCAACCCTGAGAAAATTCAGCAAAAACTCTTTGAAATTAAAACACTCAGCACTGAAGAAATGCGGTCTAATCACCTACAACTGGTGCTCAAGCAAATCAGTTTATTATTAGAAACATTAGCCGAACTGATTCAGCTTCGAACACAGCTGATTCAGGCGGAAATTAAATAAAATCATTCGAGACTCATGATGAAAATGCTTAGTTTAGGTTTTAGACGCCTCATATTACCTACGATTGTGGCGACCTCATGTTTAGCTGCGTCTTCTGTTTTTGCAGCACCGACAGCACAAGATTTGAAGCGTATTTTGGAATGTCAGGCCGATTACGACACTTATCATGACACTTTGCTCGATTATGAAAAGGCTCTGGGGCAATTGGGCTGGAAACGCCATGATGACCCACATCAACCGTTTATTTATATCTATAAAAATACGCAAGCTGTTGAATTTTTTGGCATGCCGACCCAAGAAATTGGCCTGTCTTCCAATGCAGTATTCGCGATCTATCGCCAAGCCGATGTGAAAGAACTTGCCCAAAAATATGGTATTGAACAACATCCGATGTTTGCCGATATGCCATTTTTCCGTGGTGAAAAAATCCTACGTACGGAAGCCGAAACAGATGATCTACATGCCATCAATCACAAACTGAGCCTGTCTGAAATGACCGGAAAAAGCCCAATGATTTTATTCGGCTGTAACTATGAATTTGATCAAGGTTCGATTGAAGATGCCTTAACGGATCTAGAAGGTTAATCCGAGCAGATAACTCAGAATTAACTTAAAAAACATTTACTTAGATTCAATATGCGAATCAATTATTTCAACGGGAATGCTTCGTTCCTGCTGTGCTTTCAGGTACACTCAAGGCTGAAATCACTTTGAATTTAAGCTTCGCATGAATATCAAGACCTTACGCTTTGTGGGCCTACTCGAAGGCATCTCCTTTTTATTATTGTTGTTCATTGCTATGCCAATGAAGTACCTGATGGATAATCCAATATTGGTCAAATACGTCGGTATGGGACATGGCGTCTTGTTTATTGCCTTCTTGGTGGTGCTATTTGTGGTCTGTGAAAAGCAAAAATGGTCACTCAGCGTATTTCTAATGGGCTTGATTGCATCGATTTTACCTTTTGGCCCGTTCATTTTCGATCGCAAATTAAAAAATGCAGAACAACCTGCAACATCAAATTAAGACGGAATACAACAAATAAAAAAGCCCAATGTTGTTCTACACAGCATTGGGCTTTTTCTATGATTGCATGAACTCGAATTTAAAATTCACCCGACAATTGACGTTGTCGCATAATATCTCGCACCACCAAGCGTGGTAGGCTGAACCACAACATAATGAGGGTAAATCCTGCCAAACTATAGGCCCAAAGGCCAAAGTTTTCATACAGCACGCGCACGATTTCGATCACGGCAAAGAACGTCAGCATCATGATTACAGACACTGCCGCAGCCACTGTGCCCTTCGACATTTCAGACGACATTAAGGCAAAACGATAGAGCACAGAAAAGCTAATCCCTTCACCAAAACTGACCAAACTCATGCCGAGAATGAGAAAGGTCAGAAAATAACTTTCAGTCATCGTCCCAATCACCACAAGGCTCGTCCCGAGTAACATCAGCGGTAGCCCGATCATCACAGACTGACCTAATGGCAATTTGTCGATGATTTTAATCAGGACAATATTACCGAGGATCAGACCGCCCAAAACAGGAAACTGTGCCATGCCATATTGCATGCTACTCAGTCCTAGCTGCTCCACCAACATGACTGGAGATAGCGCAATCCAGAGCATCAGTGGCATTGCCACCATCGGTAGACCCAGTGTCAGTGCCAAAAAGCGTTTGTTTTTTAACACCTGTTTAAAGTCATCGATAATATAACCCACCGGTTGCTTTGGGATGCTGATGTGCTGTGTCGGCATCTTGGCTTTTAAACCAAACCAACTCAGAAAAGATAGAAATGCGATTCCAATAAAGCCCCAATGCCATGACACGTGATCAATCATAAAGGCACCGAGGACAGGACCGATCAGTGGTGCCAGTAGTGAAATATTCGCCATGATCGCCATGACTTTGATGGCATCTCGCTCTTCAAAAGTTTCCTGAACAGCGGCATAGCCCACGGCTGAAATGACCGATAAACCAAAACCTTGTAAAAAACGCAACGTTAAAAAGCTTTCGATATTATGCGTGAGCAATATCGCTAAACAGCATAAGCTAAAGAATGCCACACCACCCAACAAGACTTTTTTACGGCCTAATCGGTCTGACAAGGGTCCTAATATCGCAGCGACACAGGCACCTCCCAATAAGTAAAATGACATCGACGAGGGTGCCCATGCACTACTCACACCAAACTCTTGGGTAATCGCAAGCATGGCGGGTTGGACTAAGTCGTTGCCGATATAGACAGAAAATTCAAATAAAACCAGTGCCAAGGGAAACATTAAGGTGGCACGACTTAATTTTGTGGTTTGTACGTTTTGCATTGTTATCTACATATCAAATGTGTGCTGTCGAGCTTGAAATGACAAATAGGGAGAGACACTTCAGCCCAATGACGAGCACTGTAATATTAATTTTAAAAATGAATTTTCGGCGTATCCGCCATATGTGCGTCGTATTCACAAGACGCTAGATAGAGATAAAATGAACTTCAACGAACCGATCTGTCGGTTTGAGTCCGACTATTTTAACAGTGTTTGCTGGCGTTGTATTGGTCTTTTTAAACTACCGCTTTTATGATTTTTCATTGTCTGCATTTTGGATAAAGCGACCTTGTTTTAGGTCCTCATAGGCTTGCATGACTTCTGCAAAATGATTCATCACAAAATAACCTCGCCCATAGATGGGTTCATTTAAAGGCTGCGCCGATAAATACAACATGTGGCTATCTTCAACTGCCGTCAATTCGACATTTTCACCTCGGCTCGACATAACTGCCATATGCTGTGCATTTAACTGTTCATCTGTTTCAGTAAATTTCAGCTTGCCCGAACGTAAATACACAAGCGTGGTATCCCCTTCCTGTGCAGGCAGGGTGATGCTTTGATTGGCTCTGACAAAGACATCAAATACCTGCATAGGCGTATGTGTTTCTGCGGGGCCGTCGGCTGTTAAATAATGCCCTGCAATAATCCGTACATAACCTGCATTTTGGGCTAAATTGACCTTTGGAATATTGGCTTTGGCTAAGCTCTGATAGCGTGCAGGATTCATTTTATCTTTAGCAGGTAAATTGACCCACAATTGCAATATTTCAAATGCTCCGCCCCGCTGTGCAAAGGCTTGGCTAAAGACTTCTTCATGTTGAATACCTGAAGCAGCAGTCATCCACTGTACATCTCCCTCACCAATGACTCCACCGCCGCCAGTCGTATCATGATGTTCAAGTTCACCTTTAAACACCAATGTGACGGTTTCAAAGCCTCGATGTGGGTGTTCCAGCACACCTTTTTTCAGTTGGGTTGGTTTCAGCACCCCAGGCCCTAAATGGTCGAGCAGTAAAAAAGGCGAGACCGTATTGCCCAATTCATAATGGGAAAATACTGATGTGACTGGTGCAAAGTCACCAACGGGTGAACCTGAATCATTGACGTGAATAAAAGCGAGGGTTTTCATATTGTTTTAGGTTTATTTAGGATCGTTTGATCTTAGCTTACTAGAGATAGCTGATTCGATAGGCTAAATGGATTTCAGTGTCACAGTTTTAGGATGCTGATATTTTGGTAATTCGACGGGCTTTATTCCATTAAGTTTTGCAATATCTGGATTTTTCTCAAATTTTAGCCAGCCTTTCTTCATCCATTTTTCTACTATTATCTTTCCAATTATATCCAACAAATTATTAAGCAAATCAAATTTAGCTTGCTCATGAAAATAATAAATTACTACATTGCATCTATGCTCAATTAGTTCTCCATTAAAAGAAAATATTTCTTTTATATAGTTAGAATCAGATCGATCTAAAGAATGCCCCCAAACTTTTATGTTATATGTTTCCTCTGTGCTCGTACTAAGATGTATAAAATCATTCCGCTTTGCATCAAACATAGCTCTAAAATACACATCAGAAGTAAGCATTGGGTTATCTAAATATGTATTTATTTCATCTTCCAAAGTTTTTTTTGCTTTTTCAGTTGAAAAAAAATGATCAACGATTTCACTAAGAAATAAATAATCAGTTTCTTTAAAAAGTTTTTGATGATATTTCGTTAAGCCATAAGCTTTTAACTTCTTTAGATATTCATCATCTATATCTGAAACACCTAAAACGATATTTTGTTGCTCACCATGACGACCATGTAAATATTCAATTTTTACTGAATTGTAAATACGCTCATATGTATTTGTATAATTAAATGAATAAATTTTTTCTGGAAAAACCCAATTATCACCTTTAAAAGTGAAATCATTAGTTCGAGATAATTTGCTGACTATCATTTCAAGATATAAATTAAAAATTTCAATAAACTCATCTAATTTTTTGTTCAAAAAATTTAAAAATAACGATGGATTCACCCCATTTTTGTCGTTACTACCATAACAAAATTTGGAGTTAAATCCTTTATGCAGACCTTTCTCCTCAAATAAATCGAACTTCTTTAAAATAATTGAATTTCTTTTTCCAACTTCTGTATCGAATTCATGATGATTAAAAGCATGTTGTGATTGATGATTTATTCTTTCAATAAAAGGCAATACATGTGCGAAACTTAATAGAATTTCTTCAATTTTATTTTCAATATCTATCCAAGTTTGAACTTCTCTCACATGATCAGAAAAATACTGAAACCACACATTTTCTTTTAATCTATATTGTAATTGCTCAATTTGTGCTACAGGAATCTGAATTTCTTCAGTTTTATACATTGCTTTCGTATATCCAAAGAAATAATCTTCTTTTTCATACAAGGATCCAAAAAGATCATCAAAGCCCATATCACCTTTGGCTTCGTCCCAATTTTCTATGACATCCATTACCACCATAAAATGGTCATATTTCGTCGGCAAATAATGTGATAAATCAAAACCGTTTCCGACAATTAAAATATTCATTATTCTTATTTCCCCAATAAAAAAGCGCATCAATCGATACGCTTTTTATGAGGCACACATGCCTAAATTTCAACCATAAATCAAAGATTTATTAAGGACACTTCGCCGATTGGAAAGTCTTAGTATTTTTACCACGTTGGCACTGATATTCCTTTTGCGTATTTACACGCTCCCAGTCACCATCCACCAATCTAAAACTATAAATAGTACGAATTGATTTCACCGAATCATCCATCAAACCAGTTTCAGTCACTTTCACCTGCCCCGCATTTGGCGACTCAACACGGTTAAAATACTGACGAATTTCCACAGTCGACAGTTCTTTACGCAAATCAGGACGTTCTTTTAATACCTGATCGAGTGGCGTAGCAGAAGAACCGACTTTAGACACAATTTTCTGCGTTGTCGCACAACCCGTCAACATCCCCACACACAATGCAGACACAGCAATTAAACGATACATAGAACCAACTCAAATTTATTATTCAGCCCTATCATGCCGAACATTTGTCCAAAACACTATTTAAGCAATGTAAAAGAAGTACCTCACTCCACAAAATCAACGTGCTGTTTCTCATCCATGCGCAGCTAAAAAGGCGTGCTATAACCATAAAAAAAACGCATCCGAAGATGCGTTTTCAATCGTCTTTAAAAATTAAAGATCGAACAATTTACCTGGGTTCATAATTGCATTTGGATCAAATACTTTTTTCAATGCTTTCATATATTCGATTTCTTCTGCTGAACGTGTGTAATCGAGGTAAGGCTTCTTAGTCATACCCACGCCATGTTCTGCAGAAATTGAACCGTCATATTTTTTCACAGTTTCAAATACGTATTTGTTTACCACTTGGCATTTTGCAAAGAATTCATCTTTACTTAAATCCGCAGGTTTCAAAATATTTAAGTGCAAGTTACCGTCACCAATATGACCGAACCAGCAAATTTCAAAGTCTGGGTAGTTCGCTTCCACAATTGCATCAATTTCTTTAATAAATGCAGGCACATGTGTAATCAAAACTGAGATGTCATTTTTGTATGGCGTGAACGGTGCGATTGACTCTGAAATGTCTTCACGTAAACGCCATAAGCTATGTACTTGGTCTAAGCTTTGGCTCATCACGCCATCCAGTACCCAACCTTGTTCCATGCAATGTTCAAAGATTTCCATTGCCGCATCCATGATCGGTTCAAATGGTGCTTCAAACTCAAGTAAAACATAGAACGGACATGGTGTTTCAAATGGACGTTGTACATGACCATTGTCCAATACTTTTTGCATTGCAAGCTCACCAAAGAACTCAAATGCAGTCAGGTCGATTTTCTTTTGGAAGGCATGTAGAACAGGCATAATCGCATCAAAATCAGGCACACCGAGAACCAACACTTGTAAGTCATGGGGTTGACGTTCAAGTTTGATTTCAGCTTCAGTCACTAAACCTAGCGTACCTTCACCACCAATAAATAAGTGTTGAAGTGCATAACCAGTCGCATTTTTGATCATGCCTTTGTTCAAGCGCAGGATGTCACCTTTACCAGTAACCACAGTCATGCCCAACACCCAGTTACGAGTCATGCCGTATTTAATCACTTTAATACCGCCGGCATTGGTACCAATGTTGCCGCCAATTTGAGATGAACCTGAAGATGCAAAATCAACTGGGTAGTACATGCCTTGTTCTTCAGCATAGTTCTGAAGTTGTTCAGTCACTACACCTGCTTGTACGCGAACCATACGGTCAGCTGGGAAGAATTCCAAGATTTGATTCATCTTGTCCATGCTCACCACGATTTCACCGTTAGCAGCCACAGCACCTGCTGATAAACCTGTACGACCGCCACTTGGGGTAATCGCGACATTAAATTGGTTTGCCAGCTTAACAATTTGTTGAACTTGCTCTGTGCTTGAAGGGAAAACGACGACCGAAGGATTTGGATCGAAGTGCTTAGTATGGTCACGACCCCAATTTTGGAGACTATCCGCATCTGTTTTAATACGGCTTTCGCCAACAATAGCGGTCAATTGGGTCAATAACTCTGGGGTTAAAGCGACTGGAGCATTCATCGTTTTCAGACCTTGCAAGAAGTAAACAAGTTTTTTTAAAGGTCCAGACTTCATTCAGTCAAAACTGCGGTAACGCATATTTCAAGGGAAAAAGCCTGAAACAGAGCGCATCAAAATGTCAGGGACTTGGTCATGATGATTTTGAGCGGCACCATTATAAGCTATAACTGGGCTTTTTTTGACAAAACCCAAAGAAAAACGTGATTTCAAAATGTCACGAGGAATATGACTAAGTTAATTAGACCAAATCTAAAAAAATTGACTCATCATTCGCCAAAATAGCCATGACGTCGGTCATAAAGGAAATGTATATCAGGCGACTTCCTATGCTATTATATGCGCACTAAATTTGGCCTTTGTAGCGGAGCCGTAATGAGCCAACATCTTTCTTTACCTAAAGATAAAATTCGTTTCTTGTTGTTAGAAGGCGTTCACCAAAACGCAATCGACACTCTAAATGCTGCTGGATACACCAACATTGACTACCGTAAAACTGCGCTTGAGGGTGAAGCGTTGAAAGAAGCGGTTAAAGATGCTCACTTCATTGGTATTCGTTCACGTACTCAATTAACTGAAGAAGTTTTTGAAGCGGCGAACAAACTGATTGCTGTGGGTTGTTTCTGTATCGGTACAAACCAAGTGAACTTAAATGCTGCAATGATTCGCGGTATTCCAGTATTTAACGCACCATACTCAAATACGCGTTCAGTTGCTGAACTAGTACTTGCTGAAGCGATTCTATTACTTCGTGGTGTTCCTGCAAAATCTGCTTCAACTCACCGTGGTGGTTGGAACAAGTCTGCAGTTGGTTCATTTGAAACTCGTGGTAAAACTTTAGGTATTGTTGGTTACGGTTCGATTGGCTCGCAACTTTCTGTACTTGCTGAAAGTTTAGGTATGCACGTAATTTATTACGATGCTGTAACTAAACTTCCAATGGGTAATGCACGTCAAGTCGGTTCTATGGGTGAACTTCTTGCCAATGCAGACGTGGTTTCTTTACACGTTCCTGACGTTCCATCTACACGTAACTTCTTCGGTAAAGAGCAATTTGCTCAAATGAAAGAAGGCGCAATCTTCCTCAATGCTGCACGTGGTACATGTGTCATCATTGAAGATCTTGCTGATGCAATCAAATCTGGTCATATTGCTGGTGCGGCTGTAGACGTATTCCCTAAAGAACCTAAAGCAAACGGTGAAGAATTCGTTTCTCCACTTCGTGGCTTAGACAACGTGATTTTGACTCCTCACGTGGGTGGTTCAACAATGGAAGCGCAAGCGAACATCGGTCTTGAGGTTGCTGAAAAATTCGTTGCTTACTCTGATAAAGGTATGACTTTATCTGCAGTGAACTTCCCAGAAATCGCGTTACCGTTGACTGAAGGCAAACACCGTTTACTTCATATCCACAAAAACGTGCCAGGCGTGCTTTCAAAAATCAACAACTTGTTTGCTGAACACGGTATCAACATTTCTGGTCAGTCTTTAATGACTAAAGGTGATGTGGGTTATCTTGTGATGGACGTTGATGCAACTGCATCTAAAGAAGCATTGGATACACTTCACGAAGTTGAAGGTACCATCCGCGTTCGCGTATTGTTCTAATTTAATTAGACACTGAAGCCACAGCCTTCGGGCTGTGGTTTTTTTATTGTAGTAGACTTTTAAAATCTGGCTTTTGCCAATCTCCCGCTATTCGAGTCATCGAAACAAATTTAGTCTATGCCAAATTTTAAAATTACCCCTGCTCTACAAGCACCACTGATCTTGCTTATTGCAATGATCAGTATGCAAAGCAGTGGTTCGTTCGCTAAGTACCTGTTTGGTCAGTTTCCCGTCCTGACCGTCTCGGCCATGCGTTTACTGCTCGGTGCATTAATCTTGGCGATCATCTTTAAAATTTGGCAAATCAATTTTAAACAAGTCAAATGGTCTGCAATTATCAGCTATGGCTGTGCGCTTGCAGGCATGAATATGCTGTTTTACTTGTCCATTGATCGCCTACCTCTCGGCATTGCCGTGTCTTTTGAATTTATTGGTCCGCTCAGTGTCGCACTATTTGCTGCACGCCGAAAATTTGACTTTATTTGGGTCGGACTGGCTATTTTAGGCCTTATCCTACTTTTTCCTTTTGACCAAGCTGCACAACGACTTGATCCCTTGGGCATTGCCCTCGCCCTTGGCGCAGGTGCGTGTTGGGCACTCTATATCGTGGCTGGTCAAAAACCGTCAGGGGTCTCAGGCAATCATACCGTTTGCTTAGGCATGTTCGTCGGCATGTGTGTTTTGATGCCCATCGCACTCTTTGCAGGTATGCCGGCACAGGCGTTTGAGCCAAGTAGTCTGCTGTATTTTATTGCACTTTCGACCCTAGCCAGTGCTTTACCTTTTACTCTAGAAATGATTGCGCTACGTAACATGACTGCGCTGAGTTTCGGTACACTCATGAGTTTGGAACCCGCTGTTGCCGCTCTCTCGGGTTTTATCTTTTTGCATGAACAATTGTTATGGACACAATGGTTGGCCCTTGCTGTCATCATCTGTGCATCGATTGGGTGTACTTATACCACGCAAAAGGCCAAACGAATTTAAATTCAAAATCCATCATGATTTGGTCAAATGTTAAAATTCACTCAATTGTTAGCATTAACCGCTATACTGTACTGACTCAAAAATAGGGCTCAACACCGCCCAACAACTGTGTGCCGCATGCCAAATTCACAACTTCTCGCTGTTGTTTTCATGGTGCTCTCCATGATTTCCTATCAGATCAGTGCATCATTCGCCAAACAATTATTTTTGGTGCTTGATCCACTCAGTGTGACCATTTTACGACTCTGTTTTGCTTCAATTATTATCTGCTTAATGTTTCGTTCATGGCACATTTTAAAACGGCTGTCTTTTTTAAAATGGTGGGATCTGCTCTGCTATAGCGCGGCACTCTGTTTGATGAATGTGTTGTTCTATATGTCACTGGGTAAATTGCCACAAGGCATTGCCGTGGGTTTAGAGTTTATCGGCCCTTTGGGTTTGGCATTGTTATCCATTAAAAACAGCAGTGATTATATTTGGGTCTTTTTAGCAATCTTAGGCATTACCTTGATGGTGCCTTGGGGACAAGCTCATGATGGTAATTTCTCAATACTTGGGGCAGCCTATGCCTTAGCAGCGGGACTCTGTTGGGCATTCTATATTTATTTCGGGCAAAAAGTCGTACACCAAAATATTGGTATGCATGCGCTAACGATTGCCATCACACTGTCCGCACTGACCTTGCTCCCGATTGGACTATATAACAATGCACCCGCCCTACTCGATACCCAATATTGGCCGAAAGCCTTATTAATTGCGATTTTAGCCACGGCCATACCTTATGCACTGGATTTAAAAGCGTTAAAAATCCTCAGTAAACTTAGTTATGGGACTTTATCGAGTTTGTCGCCTGCATTAGCTGCCATTACAGGTATGGTTCTGCTTGGCGAAAATATTGGGACGTGGCAATGGGTGGCCTTAGTCTGCATTATGTTGGCGTCCGTCGGGGTGACTTTACGTTCCTCTCGCAATACTCCGAGCAGCGTATCAGACTAAATTTTTATATTTATAGTTGAAACAAAAAGACGGCCTCTGCCGTCTTTTTTTTTGATTTTGCATTCGTCTTCAGGCTTCACTTGCGTTTAGCCCGTCAAACTGTCTTTATCTGCTTTCTTGTATTTCTTATATTCCGCCAAATATTGTTTGGCTAAACTTTCCTTTTGTTTTTCATCTAAGATTTTACCCGCTTGCTGAAAAAAGCCATGTTCTTCTTCCTGCAAATGATGATGTACCGTTTCAGATAACTTTTTCGCAATTGCCAACCAACCTGGATTACTAAATTCAGTTTCCGTCAGTTGCTCTAATAATTCATCCATCTCATGATGTTCCGCCAATGCATGACGGGTGATGTTTAGGCCTGAATCAGTCATCATTAACGGGATGTAAAAATAACGATCTTCGCCAACAGCATGAGCAAATAACTCATTTTTGAGCAGCTCAAATAAATCTCGACGCTCAGGTGTATCCCCTGATGTTTGAATGAGTTTTTCAGCAAGTTCTCGTTGCTTTTCATGACTTTGGCGTAAAGCTTCAAATATATTCATTGTAGTGATGACCTCTGATGCTTAGCTAATTGTGTATTATGCAATTTAATTATTATCCACAACTCAAACGAGTCGCTTATTTTCATACTAATCATTTCAGCGACAGAATTCAGCAACGCTCTGTTAAGATTTGTTTTAAGCTTGTCCCGTAAAGGTTTGATAACCCAACCGTATAATCAAAATACTCACCAAAATCAAAAATAGAATTCGAATAAAGCCACTACCGTATTTAATTGCCGCACGCACACCAACGATCGAGCCTAAAATATTTGCTACAGCCATCATTAAGCCTATCGCAAATAACACATGGCCAGTGGGCGCAAAAAAACTCAGTGCAGCTAGATTTGTGGTTAAGTTGGCGACTTTTGACAAAGCAGAGGCATGTAAAAAGTCTGCTTGTAGATAACGAATAAAAAAGAAAATAAAGAAACTGCCAGTGCCAGGTCCAAAGATGCCATCATAAAAGCCAATCACCAGACTACCAATAGCGGCAAAACCGAGGATTTTAGGAGTCAGTTCTTGGCGTACATGCACCTGACCAAATTGTTTTTTGGCAAAGGTATAAATCGCAATCACGATCAACATGACCAAAACGAAAGGACGTAAGACTTCTTTAGGAATCATTGATACACAGGCTGCTCCCACAAAGGAGGCAACAAATGCACAGCTTGCAATGACCGCAAGTAATTTCCAACGGAGTTTGACTTGGCGTAAAAAAGAATAGGACGCCGAAGCCGTACCAAAGATAGAAGACAACTTATTGGTGCCAAACACCGTCGCAGGAGATAAGTGCGGCATGGCATTCATAATGGCAGGAATTTGAATCAGTCCGCCACCGCCAACAGCTGCATCAATTGCACCAGCAAAAAATGCAAAAAATAGCAGGCTTAAGATGATTTCAATTTCCATAATTTGGCTTCAGTGGCTGTTAATGACTATTCAAGATTTAATACACGTTTTGGTACTAAGCGCTTACGATCGGTAATTTCCGCTAGACCTAAGCAACGCTCACCTTCAAATACCAAAACCTGCGCTTCCGCAGCATGCTCAATATTACTTTCCATTCCACGACTAAAATATTCAGCTCGACCTTCCGGCGCTTGCACTTTGCAGAAATGATCGACAGGTGAATACACCGGCAGCAATAATGCTTCACGCTCAGCTTCGGTCAGACTCTCTAAATATTCAATGGTAAAGCTTGGGTTAAGATCAAAATGACCCGTTTGAATACGGTGTAGATAGGTTAAATGTCCAAAAGTACCCAATGCTTTGGCAATATCTTCGCCTAAAACACGAATATATGTGCCTTTGGAACAGGTGATGTCGAGTGTAATACTATTCTCATTAAATGATAATAACTCGATGGCATAAATCGAAATTGGACGTGCTTCACGCTCTATTTCTATGCCTTTACGCGCCAACTCGTACAGCGGGCGACCTTCTTTTTTCAGCGCAGAATACATCGGTGGAATTTGTTGAATATCCCCTACAAATTGCGCCAAGACATTTTGAATAATTTCTTCAGTCAATGTTGGAACAACTTGCTCTAATAGTATTTCACCTTCCACATCACCCGTCGTGGTACTGTGTCCTAAAAAGACGGTGGTTTTATAACGTTTAGTCGAATCCAATAAAAAATGCGAAAACTTTGTTGCTTCACCTAAGCAAATTGGTAATAAACCTGAGGCTAATGGATCTAGCGCACCTGTATGTCCTGCTTTTTGTGCTCGATACAACCAACGCACTTTTTGTAATGCAGCATTCGAGCTAATGCCCAAAGGCTTATTTAATAAAAATACACCATGTACAGGACGACGCTGAATCTTAGGAGAAGCTTTTTTCATGACTAAAATAGGGCAAAAAGAGAACTGCGCCATGGTATCAATCCATGCTAAGCGTTTACAACTTTTCTATGTTTTTATCTGCATTTTATGTCATATTGAGTTCGCATTTAGAACTCTAGAACAATTAAAAACGGAATAAAGGTGCATTGGGATATGCAAAAAAATAAACTTTGGCTCATTATAGCCTTGGTCGTTATCGCAGTTGCTGCATTCATATATTGGCTTGCGCCAAAAGCATCACAAAATGATCCTTCAGATCAATCGATTCAACAACAAAATACGCCTTTAGCTCAGGGCGAAACCGCTACGGCTCAAGCAACAAGCGGTTCTTCGCTGCTCAGTCCAAGTCAACAAGACACGGAAGTTAACTGTCAAATCAGTATGGATGGTTCAAACCGTTTGATCGTGAATGAACAAACACGGAATTGCTTTGAATATTTCATTACTCAGTATGGTGAAAAGTCGATAGATCAAATTAAAAAGGATTTTAAAGCCTACATTGCACAAGGTCATAAAGAACCTGCGCTGTCCCAAATTTATGATTTGTGGGATCGTTATATGAAATATCGTGAACAGTTAGGTCATTTACAGCCACCAAGCGACGACAAAGAATCACCACAATACTATCGCTCGATCTACAGCAGCACCCAGAATTTAAGAAAACAGTTCTTTTCTGATTATGAAATTGAAGGTTTATTTGGCAAGGAAAATACTTATCACGAATACACGCTGAAACGGATGGAAGTAGTAAATGACAAAAAACTATCTGAATCAGAAAAAGCCAAAAAACTAAAAGCCCTGTTTGATGAACTCCCAGAAGATTGGAAAGAAAATCTGGAACAAATCAATAAACTTGAAGATTTACGCAAGCTCACAGCAGACATTAAAGCCCGTGGTGGTTCAAGCGAAGAAATCCATCAAATGCGGTTAAATTTAGTGGGTCCAGAAGCTACTCAGCGCCTTGAAAATCTAGACAGCCAGCGCAGCTCTTGGAAATCTAGCGTAAATCAATACCTCACAGAGCGTGACAGCATTGTGAAAAGCAATATGAGTGACAGTGCTAAACAACAAGCAGTGCAGCAACTCCGTAATCAACATTTTAAATCGAAGGAAGATCAGCTCCGCGTCAGTACCTTTGAATCTGTACATGATCAAGGTGGAAAATTACCTTTCGCAGAATAACTGCAAACAACAATTTAAAAACAACTTCAATTTCAGGATGAAATGATGAAAAAACCACAAGCTCTTTTATGCGCAATCATCGCTGCATCAGCAGTGATCGCCAGCACACAATCCCAAGCGGCGGCAGGACTCCAACATGTCACCACCAACAGCTCGGCAAACTATGCCAAGACCAAATATCCGATTGTGTTTACCCATGGTATGTTCGGGTTTACTCGCATTGGTTTTGACAGCTTTGGCATGGATTATTTTTATCAAATTTTGCCAGATTTAGCTCGTAATGGGGCCAATACCTTTGCTGCCCAAGTTTCACCGCTAGAGTCGACAGAAGTCCGTGGTGAGCAATTACTCTCTCAAGTCGAAGAAGTCCTTGCTCTGACCGGCCAACCCAAAGTGAATCTCATTGGTCATTCACATGGTGGACCGACAACTCGCTATATTGCAGCGATCAAACCTGAATATGTAGCTTCGGTGACTGGGGTTGCAGGCACTTATCGTGGCTCTCTAGTCGCAGATAAAATCCAAGCGAATAAAACCATTAATTCAGTCTTTGGGGTCCTTGGCGATCAACTCTTAGCACCGATTATTACTTGGGCTGAAGGCAACTCGAGTCTACCTAACAGTGTTGATGCATCACTTACCGCGATCAGTGAAAAAGGTTCTGCTGAATTTAATGCAAAATTTCCAACCGCAGCACTGGCTGCGAACTGCAATCAGTCGGGTGCCAAAGTCGACAATGGCGTGTATTACTACTCATGGACAGGTACAGCGCAAACCACAAATGTATTAGATGTACTAGATACAGTGATTAGTCAGCTTGCCCCTTTGGCCTATGGAAATCGTGACAATGACGGTTTGGTTGGACGCTGTAGCACCCACATCGGACAAGTAATCCGTGATGACTACAATCACAACCACTTAGATGAAGTGAATATGATCTTTGGCCTACGCAGCCTATTTTCACCTGACCCAGTTGCGCTCTACCGCCAACATGCCAATCGTTTAAAATTACAGGGACTTTAACTCAAAAGTTAGTTCCCTTTCAGCACTGAACAGGACGTCTTTGGACGTCCTTTTTTTGTTTACAATTTTTTTTATTTGTACGCATTAAACAATTTAATTCAATAAGTTCTTAAATGAAAACAACTAAAATAAATAGCAAAAATAAAAGACGAATGTATATAAATATACTTGTCACCTCAACGCCGTCCATGTCCTAAAATGACATGGAATTTCAAACCGAGCATGAAAAAATGACAAGGCATCTTTGTCTATTCAAACTCTCTAAAATCAAAGATATGGCCTGGCCAATCACAAAGATGTTGCTTAAAAACAGAGAGTATTTTCATTATTAAAAAGTAATAAAAACAACATCAGATCAAGGAACATTTATGCGATCTTTAGTAAACACGGCCAAGATGGCCTCTGTAGCTGCAGTTGCAGGCTTAGCGATGAGTATATCGGCAAGCACTCAAGCTGCGCCTAGCGCCCTCCAGGTGAAGGAAACGGCAAAATCTGACTACGCAAAAACCAAATATCCAATTTTAATGGTGCATGGTTGGCTCGGTTGGTCACGTATCGGCACTGACACCATCGGACTAGATTATTGGTACCAAATCTTGCCAGATATGGCACGAAATGGCTCAACCGTATTCGCAGCGCAATTATCTCCTGCAAATACCACAGCACATCGTGGTGAGCAGTTAATTGCACAAGTTGAAGATGTTTTGGCTATTACAGGGAAGCCAAAACTTAACTTAATCGGTCACTCTCATGGTGGTCCAACTGTATTGTATGTTGCTCAAACAAAACCACAGTACATTGCGTCTATTACAGGTGTTGCAGGTACCTATCACGGCTCTAAAGTAGCGGATGATATTCAAGGCAACTCACTTTCTCGTACTGCCTTCAATATTTTAGGTGATTATATTGTCGGCCCACTGATTGCTTTAGGTCAGGCAAAACCTGAGCTTGAAATTGATTTCGATGCTTCTATGAGATCATTATCACAAACAGGTTCTGCTGCATTTAACAGTACGGTTGCAAAATCTGCTGTAGCTGACGGTGTTTTGGCATCTTCAGAAAATTGCAGCAAAAACTTAAAGCAAGTTGACAGCAAAGGCATTCAATACTATTCATGGACCGGTGTTGCGCAAACTACAAATCTACTTGATATCGACACGATCCTGATGCAACTCGGGCCATTGTCTTATGGCAATAAAGACAATGACGGTATGGTTGCACGTTGTAGTGCTTATATCGGTAAAGTCATTAATGACAGCTACAAACTTAACCATACCGATTTAGCCAATATGATGTTTGGCTTAACAGGGCTATTTGCACAAGATCCTGTGGCGCTGTACCGTCAACATGCAAACCGTTTAAAACTGCAAGGACTTTAATTCTTATCGTTGAAATTTAAATGCAATAAGGGGGCTTCGGCCCTCTTATTTGCTTTTATCAATCTGAAAATTCGTGATCTTTTATTTTGTTACATTTAGCGTCACAGTTAATCTTTTTCAATTTGCAACAGGTGATCTTTATTGCTTTATTAGAAGTGACAATAAATATTGTCATAAAACAATAATACATTGAGGATCGCTCATGAAATACGGATCATTTTTAGCAGGTTTAATTGCAGCTACGTTCATCAGTAATGTATCTGCATCGCAAGCAACCCAAGTCACTGCCAAAGCTAGTTCCAGCTATGCAAAGACCAAATATCCAATCGTATTCAACCATGGTATGGGTGGTTTTATTACCGTTGGTACGGACTCATTTGGACTCGACTATTGGTATCAAATCCTTCCTGATCTTGCCCGAAATGGTGCAAATGTTTGGGCAACTCGCGTATCGCCTTTTAACTCTACCGAAGTGCGTGGCGAACAGCTTCTACAACAAGTTCTTGAAATCCAAGCACTCACAGGTGCGGATAAAGTGAATTTAATTGGACATAGTCATGGTGGACCAACGATTCGTTATGTTGCCGGTGTTCGCCCAGATGTCGTGGCTTCATTAACCAGTGTTGCAGGACCTCATCAAGGCTCCCCTGTTGCAGACTTAATTTTAAAAGCTGAAGGCACCGCTGTCGAAGCACCCTTGGTTGGAGCTGTGAATTTTGTCTCTAAAGCCATCGTTTGGGCGCAAGGTCTAGATCCAAAGACTTACCCTCATGATGCATTGGCAGGTGGTTCAAGTTTAACGCTAGCGGGTTCTGCAAAGTACAATGCCGCATTCCCTCTGGGCTTGCCTAAATCCAATTGTGCTGATGGCAATAGCGTTGAGAAAGGCATTTATAACTATTCATTTACAGGTGTGGGCCAAATCACCAATATTTTAGATTTAGACTCAGCCCTAAAAGTGACCGCATTACTGATCGATGGCGGAAAAGACAATGATGGCCTCGTATCACGCTGTAGTGCCAAGTTTGGTAAAACCATTCGTGATAACTACAACTGGAACCATTTAGATGAAGTCAACCAAGTGCTTGGTCTCAAAGCGTTGTTCGCACCAGATCCTGTCGATGTTTATCGTCAACATGCCAATCGTTTAAAACTTCAAGGTTTATAATTTAGTAAAGCTATACATTAAACCCTGTAAATTCAGGGTTTAATGATATTTTCATTAATCTATTTACAAAATATCTTTCATTCTGTCGATTAGTTCTCACATTTTGCTTTCCTTTTTTTATAATCCTTAATGACAATAAAAATTGTCAGATAGGCAATTTTGTCTATTTCCAAACTGAACTAAATCACAGTTTGAATACCAAAACAAAAAGAAAGGAATGAAAAATGAAAGGAAAATTGCTCTGCGCCACGCTCCTTGCAAGTATGGCAGTGACCCAAACGCATGCTGAATTGGGTATACAGCAAGCGACCACTAAAAAAGTCATCGACAATTATGCTGAAACCCAATACCCCCTAGTGTTTGTACACGGGATGTTTGGTTTTAACCGCTTAGGCGGTGCCGTTTTTGGTCTAGATTATTGGTATCAAGTTCTCCCCGATTTGGCAAGCCATAAGGCAACGGCCTTTGCTACTCAAATCTCCCCATTGGAATCCATTGAAGTTCGCGGTGAACAACTGTTAGACCAAGTTGAACAAGTGGTTGCAATTACAGGCAAACACAAAGTGAATTTAATTGGTCATTCACATGGGGGTCCTACGGCTCGATATATTGCTGGTGTACGACCTGATTTGGTTGCCTCTGTCAGTACAGTTGCAGGCACCAATGACGGTTCACCTGTGGCGGATTTAGTACAGAGTGTGCCGATTTTAAATGGCGTATTAGCGACAGTTATGGATGCCTTAATGACCCCGGTGATTAACTTCGCCCAGCAGTCGAATCTGCCTTCAAATTTTAAAGCTTCGATCTACAGTATGTCTCAACCAGGTGTGAAAGCTTTTAATGCAAAATTCCCGCTCGGTATGCCTACAACCAAATGTGCTGATGGCCCAAATGTAGCCAATGGCATTAGCTTCTATTCATGGACAGGTATATCTAACACCACCAACTTACTTGATCCAGATACGATCTTTACTGCAATGGGGCCAATAGCATTTAGCGGACAACCGAACGACGGCTTAGTGAGCCAATGCAGCAGTAAATTGGGTAAAACCATCCGTGATAATTATAAGTGGAACCATTTCGATGAAGTCAATCAAGTATTAGGCTTGAAAGGCTTATTTGCACCAGACCCTGTTTCAGTCTACCGTCAACATGCCAATCGTTTGAAACTTCAAGGGTTATAATTTTCTTTCTTGCATAAAAAAATGCGCCTAAAGGCGCATTTTTTTACAGCGTTGTAAAACAAATTATTTTGCTTTACGAGCTGGTAATTTTTCACGAATACGTGCAGCTTTACCAGACAATTCACGTAGGTAGTAAAGTTTAGCACGACGAACGTCACCACGACGTTTCACTTCGATACCAGCAACGATTGGTGAGTGAGTTTGGAATACACGCTCAACACCGAAACCACTAGAAATTTTACGTACTGTGAACGCAGAGTTCAAACCACGGTTTTTCTTAGCAATTACAACACCTTCAAATGCCTGAAGACGTTCACGCTCACCTTCTTTTACTTTTACTTGAACAACTACTGTGTCACCAGGAGCAAAAGCAGGGATGTCTTGTTTCAACTGTGCATTTTCAACAGCTTGTACTAAAGGATGTTTACCGCTCATGGGGTATCTCCGATTATGCGAGTTAGAAGAGGTCTAATCATCGCTGGGGCTAGAGGCTAAAGCGCATAGACCCGATTGACTTTCCCTTTATGCTTGACCGCTTCAATGCATAAAGAGCCTAATATAAGATTTAAAAAATTTAAACCTGAGAATCTTTTAGCCATTTCTTTTGCTGCTTGGTCAATTCAACTTTTTCAACCAACTCAGGTCGGCGTTCTAAAGTGCGTTGATATCGCTGCAAAAACCGCCATTTCTCAATATTGGCATGATGTCCCGATTTTAATACTTCAGGAACGTCTAAACCTTCAAAATGGTCTGGCTTGGTATATTGTGGGCAATCTAAAAGACCATCCACAAATGAGTCTTGCACATGTGATTGCTCATCAGACATTGCACCCGGAAGTCTCCGAATCACACTATCCAATAAAACCATCGCAGGGAGTTCACCACCAGATAAAACGTAATCGCCTATTGACCATTCCTGATCAACATATTGTTGGATCAAACGCTCATCAACTCCTTCATAACGACCACATAATACAATCAATCCATCATATTTGACGAAATCTTGTACCGCAGGTTCATTTAAGGTTTTTCCTTGCGGCGACATATACACCACAGGGACATGAACAGCACCCGCTTGCTTGGCAAGCTCTTTGGCACGATGAATTGCTTTCGCTAATGGCTCAGCCATCATCACCATACCTGGACCACCACCAAATGGACGTTCATCCACTCTTTTGTAGTTGCCCTCAGCAAATTCGCGTGGATTGATACAATGAACTTGCACAATGTCACGTTTTGCTGCGCGCCCGCTAATACCGTAGGCTGTAATCGCTTCAAACATTTCAGGAAAAAGCGTAATGACTGCAAAAAACATCGCAGACTCCTCTATTTTCCTGCTGCGTCAATCCTTAAAGGATTAATAATCTACGCCCCAATTTACGTAGATACGACCAGCTTCGAGATCAACACGCTGTACTACATCTTTATGCCATGGAATCATTCGCTCTTCGCTATCGACACTGTCAGCAGTAGCGCGAACTACCATCACGTCGTTAGCACCTGTTTCAAACAATTCGTGGATTTGACCGAGGTTGACTTCTTGTTCATCTTCTCCAAGACCTAACACTGTTAAGCCCTTCAAATCTGACCAGTAATACTCGTCCACGCCTGCTTGAGGCAGTTGCGATTTAGAAATCCAGATATTTGCGCCAACCAAGTTATCTGCTGCGGTACGATCACTCACACCTTTTAGCGAAACAACCAAGCCTTTGCCATGTGGTTTCCAACGTTTTACATCTACTGTTTGCCAACCTGCTTTGGTCTCAATGTACCAAGGGAGGTAGTCAAAAATATTGCTCATAGGTTCTGTATTGGAATAGACCCAGAGCCACCCATTTAATCCATATGCTGAACGTAGCTGTCCAATCTGAATACGATCTTCGGGAACATTCTGTGTTGGTGTCATGGGCAACCTACTACTAATTAAGCAGTAGCTGCAGCTTTCTTAGCTTCAGCAGCTAAAGAAGCAACACGTTCTGAAGGTTGAGCACCTTGTGAAACCCAGTGAGCAAAACGGTCAGCATCTAAACGAAGTTTTTCTGCTTTACCTTGAGCTGTAGGGTTGAAGAAACCGATACGTTCGATGAAACGACCGTCACGTGCATTACGGCTATCAGTCACAATGATTTGATAGAACGGACGTTTTTTAGCACCACCGCGTGCAAGACGAATAACAACCATGATAGAACCTTATAGTTTTTACGGATTATCCCTGTACCGACCATCGATACATTTCAAACCCCTTTCATAGAGGGCAATATTTTACGTGAAATTTGCCCTGAATGAAAGATCAAAAAGTGTTTATCCACAATTTTGAATTTGAGGTTATTTGCCGTCCCAGTTTGAGGTGGCAGATGGAGTACAAGCAGTACCAGAATTATCTGTACCAACAGTCCAACACCGCTCACCTTTATAATTTAGTGCAATATGCCCATCAAGGTGCTGAGTTGAAGTTGCAATTGGTGTAGCAACTAATAACCACCTTTCTGAACCTAAGGGTGAGGATGTATCAATAACTCCACTATCATCAAGCCATTGCAGTTCTAACATATACAAAGGATTGCCCTGAATCGGGTATGTAGTCTTAATACCAATATCAGTCATAGTTGCACCTGTTACCTTAAAATTAGCAATTTTAAAGCGCTGAATTTGTGCAGCAACTTGCAACATATTTGCTTGCATATCAGTACGTTTAGTTTTTTTCACATATTGAAGATATGAGGGATATGCAAATGCTGCAAGTATTCCAACTATCGCAACAACAATCATCAATTCAACAAGTGTAAAGCCATTTTTTCTTACCATGACTCTGCTCCGGAACAATCAAAACCTATTGTCTTCCCTTGCTTAAAACACTGTATACCGGTACTCGTTACTACATAACTATTATTTTTTTCATCGGTTGATGTAGCCATAATTGCCCAACTTTGCCCGGTAGAAGATGAATTACTTAAAGTATTTGCTGTATTCGCTCCATCTCTAACACTAATATTATATTTAATATCAGTGCCCGTCGCACCATTAGGTACAACCAACAAATTGGATGAAGCAGTAAAATTTAAATAATTAAAATTACGCGTTTTATGCTTCTCCAAATCAACAGCGATTTGTTTCATCGTTTGTTGTGCTTGCGATGCTAAAGATTTTCTTGCATAAGCTTGATAACTAGGAATAGCAATAGCTGCAAGTATTGCAATGATGACAACTACAACCATCAACTCAATTAAAGTAAAACCTTTTTGAGCAAATAAAGTATTTTTGTTATACATACCGCCCACCTATTGTAACTTGGCATACCAACGCTGAGGAATTAAACAAATCTTACTCGCTTCACCGGTATTACCACCCAGACCATTATAAATAGTTCGAGTCCCAGTACTTAAACAATAATTGTTTTCACTACCGCCAGTTCCACCACCATTTCCACCACCATTTCCACCGCCAGTTCCACTACCAGACCCGTCATCAACACTGACCACTGTACCTGTATGAATACCTACACCAATTTCATCTTTGCCATACCATTCAGTACCAAATTTTGTTTTATCACATTGACCATAAGGCAAACAAATTCGTGACAAGTAACTTTGACCTTTTACACCAGCACCACAATCGCCCGAAATACCCGGACGCGAACCATCAAAAGTTGTTACGTAAAGTACGTAATTCATTGCGATAGGAGTTCCAAATACTTTTTCACTTTGAGCTTTATAATTTGAACATGGTGCAGTTCCTGAGCAATTTTTATACTCATAATACCATCCTTTAGAGGTGGCATATGGGGCCTTAAGAGTTGTGTCATCTTTTCTATCTGTATCAGTGATAACAGCTAAATCACCTTTTATTATATCTTTGGTGCTATAAGTAGATAATGACATTAAATTTTTATTAGCTACATCTTTATCATAAATATTATAAACCGCCTCATAATCTGCTGTACCAGTAGTGTAATCTTGTAATGGCTTACTTCGATTCCCTGAACCAATGCTAATTAAAGCAAATACCGCCCCTTGGTCACTATATAAAGAAAATGCTGGCATATCATAAAAACGAGGACTCATACCACCGGTTTTATTAAGGTTTAATAATCTAACAGGATTATTAACAATCGTACCTAAGGTTGATGCTTTATTATTAAAGTCTACGCGGAATACTTGCCCACCTAAATCTCCAAAATAAATATTATCAATAAGATCATCTCCATCACGATCTACAGTTCGTATTTCACTGACAACACTATGGTACATGTTTGAAACTTTAGTTGCTAAAGGTACTGTTGTACTAGTTGTAGCACTCGCACCCGACCACCATAATAAATCTCCATTTTGTGCATCAAACATATAAACACCCGCACCTTTTGCAGGCGTTGATTCAGAAGGGGCAAATTTTTCACATTCATATCCAACGGTCTTGGCTACCGTATCTGTACCAGTATTACATGCTGTTGTCCCAGTTTTTGCATCATAACCACCACCAACAAACATTACTTGCTTACGAGTCGTTTTTCCTGCTGAATCCTTCCAATTGATCCAACCAATTGCTGGTTTAGACCAACTTTGCCCCATATGTTGAAGTTGGGTGAACGACTTAGACGTGTTATTGTAAAAAACTTTTTGATTTTCTGGGTCTATATGGAACTTCAGCTTAGGATCGCTCATATTTTGCAGATCTAACGCGTAGTAACTTTTTCCGCCCATGCGTAGTCCACCATATACCATCTGTCGGCCTTTTTGCGTTCCCTTTCCTGAACCAACGGTTAAGTAACCATTATCATCTACCACATATTCGGTATAAGCGGTCCAAGGCCCATCTATACCATAATAAAGATTATTAACACCGCCATTTGTAGAATCATATTTTAGAAAAGCATTTTTTTGCTTTTCAATCATTTCATTTGGCACAAATGTAAATACTTCATCACCACCAGCATCAGAAATTCCAGATCCATTTTTATCACCAATTACAATATCGCCATTTTCTAAACGTTGTTTTCCAGCTTTAACGACATGTAAAACACCTTGTGTAGTACCAAATAAAATGTAATCTTCACGCCCCTCAGAACTGAGTCGCTTGACATCTTTATCGTATGCAATTTTACCCTTATTCGTAATTAATAAAGGAGATGAGTGCATTACTGCACCGATTTGGCGTAACTCTTTATTTAAAGTTGTTGATGTTGGGTTGTTTAAATCATTTACGTTATAGCCAAGCAAAGCCATAAGATAACTATTATTTGCATTATCGGCTTTATAGACACTATTTGTTAGATCAGCCCGAGTGACCTGTCTAAGTTTAGTCCCACCACTCCAAACACCTGAATTTACATCTCGATTTGTTAATACTTTACGTTGCTCTTTTGTGTTATCACTCGCACTAAACCCTAATTTTAGTTGAGAAAACACCCCTCCACGCAATGCAAACTTAGTACTACCTTCTGTAAACTCATCACCTTCTTTATTTGCATCAACAACTGATGCTGCCCACAGGTCATAATTATCTTTAATCGCACCATCATCATCTAAAATAGTATTTTTATTTTTATCTTTTAATACACCGTTGATAACAGCATATTTTTTTAAATTACCCGCCCAAAGTTGAAAGCTTTTCTCTGGGGTTGGTTGAAATTGAGGATAATATGCAAAATCTTGAATAACTGATGGATTTAAAGCGTCTTGCGGAACAGAAGGTGAACCTGTGGTTACTGACGGGATAGTAACCCCCAAATCACCTAAAAATGAATTTACGCTGTCAACAATATCATTTGAGCTATTACCAGAATACCACCCGCCTTCAGCTTTAACACCCCAACTTGCAGCCTCCTTCTGATTAGGAGTAGCAGTAGAGTTTGCAATATTATCTAAATTTTCTTTTTGAGTAAGCTTGCGATTAAATGAGGGAATAACATTAAAATCACCACCAAATCCCACTACTGCTGTTTTAATAATTAATCCTGTTGGATTACTTGCTCCTCCTAATAAAGCCTGAGAAAACTTATGAGTACAATCCCATCCTGCTGTACTATTAGTACATGAAAAAGCTTTACCATCCAAAGATTTATTCATTAGTCCATATGCTGAACCGCTCGCATTTGGATCCCCATCAGTTAATACATATACACCCTGCCCACTACATTGTTTTCCAACTCCACCAGAAGCAACTAATTGTTGCTGAGCATTTGCTATACTTTTTGGTTTAACGTAATTATTTCCACTTGTCGCACCATTACTTGCGTAATCAAATCCACTATATGTTTGCCCTATAGTAGACGTTCCCATTAAAGCTGCTGCTGCTTCTGCGTAAGCATGCGCTGTAGGAGTACCATTATTAGCTCCTAATTTTGCAATTTCATTAAGCAATATCTGTCGCTGAGTTACGCCATTAACAGTCTCACCCAACGCTCTTGCAGGGATTCGAACTTGCCCACGATAACCATCTGCATCAATGGGCTCACCAGAACTATTGGTCTTTGTAACACGTGAATATGTAGTTAAACCAATGACTTTAGAATCATCTAACTTGTTTATCCCTTTTAAGCTATTACCATTTAAAAGATCAAACATCCCATCTTTTACACGTGTTATACGATCATAAAATTTTTTATTTGATTCAGTTGTATACCAATAAGTACCATCATTGGACATATTTAAAGGAACATCAGGCACTTTTGAACCGGATATTAAATTTAAACAACTTTTTTGAAATACGGAACCATCAATGCCACAACCATAAACCTCATAAATTGGATTTTTAGATGTTCCAACATTTACACGTTTATAATGATAAATTTTTGCATTTTTAACAGTACAATAATAACGTTTATAAACAGGAGTTCCATTAGTTGAATTAATACTATTGCTACTTTCAACAGTATTATTTCCAACATCACAAGAGCTTGCATTTCCAACTTGCTGAGGGTATCCCATACTGCCTGAAGTATCTATTAAAAACATTAAAGATATGTCACCAGCTTTAGCTTCCTGATAAATATCAATATCACTAGCCTGAGCAATACTTGTCGCAACTAAACTGGTATAAATTGCTGCGATACTGGTCGCAAGAATTTTCTGACGATAGGATTTTTTTATCGCATTCTGTTCAATCTTTTTCATCTTTTCTTACTCCCAAATCACGTAAAATCTTGTGCAATCACATACTCAGTCGCATGTGAAGTATATGGAACATTTAACCCCGACAAACATTCCGTCACACTTTTAGTTGGATCATCCTCGATAGGATCAACTTTAGATGGTTTTGTCGTACCATCAGGTATGGAAACTTCATTCATTCTTGCATTAAAACAAGTATCAATTTTCGAGCGATCTGCTGTGCTGAGCGCAGGCATAATCGAAACAGCGAACACTTTCACTGGTTTACTTTTTTCAAACTTCACACCCTTTTCATCAGAACCGAACTGCATTCCATAAAATGGATCCGCATCAGACTGAGTTGAATATTTCACAGCAACTTGAGTAATAACAGCCTTACGACCACTCGTAAAAAAATTGCTTGTCGCAGATGTTGATGTACTGCAATAACCATCCATTCCCATTGCATTTGCTGTTGGTTTTGACTGTCCACCTTCCCATTGCATAATGCTGGCACGATTAATATCAAAAAAGTCCGCCTTATCACCTCTATAACAAAATACTAATTCTTTATCTTTATTTTCAGCCCCACTGATATAACCAAACATTCCACTCGTGGTTAAACTTTGAATTAAGTTCTCTTCTTTTTCCACACTAAAAAAAGCTGAATCAGCATTTTGTAAAAGTAGTTGTTGAGCTTGGCTGTTTGTAGCAATGCTTAAACCCACTACACTATTTTTTATAGCTAATGTCCCAATTACAGTTATCGCCAATAAAAGTACCAATACAACAATCAAGGTTGCACCATTTTGATTTTTCATTTTCCTCGCTCCCCAAACGTGTTACGTAACGCAATCGTTTGCGACACAACCTGTCTTACGTACTTAGAAGATGAATTAGTTTTTGGCGTTTTAACAACGACTGTCTGATCCAAAACTTTAAATTCTTGATCATCCTTAAAAGCTGAATCACTCCCAACACTTTGGGTCGAACGACCTAATAGCCCTAACTGTACAGATAAAATCCGCGGTTTAGGCTCTTCTGTTAAATCCATATATTTTTCTTGAGAAATATATTCATAACCATTTTTCGTATGAATCCCAAATAAAACCCGAAAGTGGTCAACTCGTTTCATTATAATTTCACCCTGACCACCAAAATCAGTTAATACTGTTGGATTGACGTCTGCAGAAGCGCTATTTTTATAAGACTCCCAATACCACCCTGCATCACAAGCTAAAGAAAGCGATTCATTTGGTTCAGTACCTTTATCGGTATCTTCCCTTAAGAAATAGCGCTGTACAATAATTCGCTTTGCAGGTTCTGTTTTTAAAAATTCAATTTTATTACCTTCACAATCATATCCCCCAAACCACATATCATCTGATGTAACTGTTGTTCCTTTATCATCTGTGACATATTGAGGCTTGTATTGAATAACTAATTGATCACTAGACACATCACCCGACTCACAACCATTATCTATTACATCAGCACAAGAGACATTAGATGAATGAATCCCACTAGATGTCAAAAAAGATTCCGCCGTATTAGCGCCTATTAATGTTGGATATAAATTACTAAAAACTTTTTTGGGTACGGTACCAGTTGCAGGAATAGTTCGTGCATTTGCAGCAGATGTAAATACTATTCCTCCATATGTTGTTTCGTCATTAATGATAGATTTAATATTGTTTAAATTAGTAGATCTAATTTCGTCAGTAATATAATTCAAACCAAAAGTAGTATTATCCTGCAAATTAGCCATACCTTGTTGTAAAGCATAACTTTTTTGAGCCGTAATAAACATCAATATTGCTGCAGCAGAAACAATCAAACCCAATGCTAATGCAATCATTAACTCAATTAATGTAAAACCATGTTGAAGTTTCATATTAGTACACCTCCATGATCAGGCATGTTGAACTTGGATCATAAGAAGTCGAGTTAGTACATCCACCAGCCCCTGCATCCGTTTCATTCGTCGGGCTTGTCTCCCCCCACGCGACATATATACATGCACGACCATCATCATTCCCCTGACAATCGATCAAATTTACTGCCATGGCTTTTTCATGTGCTTTTTTAACAATTTCAGAAACATCAAAATCAGCCATTTCATCTGCATCACATGCGGTCTGATAACAGTTTTTAGTAGACGTTTTTTGTTCAGCCGGCGTTGTTATTTCAGACTTATATTTTTCCAAAGCACCCCGATTTACACGAATGCGCTCGGCAAAATCACGAGCCAAACTCATGCCTTCTACTCGATAGGTACTTTCAGCCGATGCCTCAATTGCACGATATTGCAATGCAATAAATCCAAGCACGCCTATTGCTAGCACTAATAGCGCGACTAGGACCTCCATCAATCCCAAACCTTTCTGTACTGATATGTAATGATGCATTAGCAAGTACCCTCTACAATTTGTTGAATTATCCCCATTCTTGAAATCGTAATTATCTTTGATTTCTCTCCGGAATTTTCATTACAGACTTCAATGACTACGTCAGTCATTGAACTACTCACTCTTCCTGTCATATCAAATACAATAGGGCTAACTGATGTTTTTAATTCAGATTTACCAGAAGGACTCCACCCAAACAAAAGCTTTTCTCTCATTTTTTCTTTTTCAGCACTACTCGGGGTAACAGTATTTAATGAAAGATCAACCTCTACATTTTGACGATTTAATACAGCTTGAGCTCTTGCCTCATTCATTACCGAGATTAAAGTATTCGTACTTTTATTTAGATTCTGATTTAAAAGCATATTATTCATAAATGGCGCTGCCATTCCCGCAATAATTGCTATCACAGCAATTGTCACCATCAGCTCTATTAACGTAAATCCATTATTTTTCTGCATACTCCCCCCAAGGCACGCCAAACTTTACCCTATTAAAAATAATATCCAATTAAATTACAAAACAAACACAAATAAGGATAAAAGGCATAAAAAAACAGATAATTGCCAAAAAGCAATTATCTGTCAATTCTTAAAAAAATTCAGAATGTTAAGTCATTAACACTTTATGCCTGAGTTACAGGAATACGTAACTCTTTTGGCAAACTAAATGTAATATTTTCTTCACGACCATCCAACTCTTGCGGTGCTTTTGCCCCCCAATCTTGTAGGCGCTGAATTACTTGTTTAATTAAAATTTCAGGTGCAGATGCTCCTGCAGTTACACCAATTTTTGTGTGTTCATTAAACCAGTCTTGCTGCAACTGATCGGTATTGTCCACCAAATAGGCATGCTTACCCATCCGTTCAGCCAATTCACGTAATCGGTTCGAATTCGAAGAGTTCGGTGAACCCACAACCAATACAACATCACATTGCTCAGCCAGATCACGTACGGCATCTTGGCGGTTTTGAGTGGCATAACAAATATCATCTTTACGCGGCCCCTGAATTTCAGGGAACTTCTGACGTAGAGCATCAATCACTTTTGCTGTGTCATCTATAGAAAGCGTGGTCTGAGTTACAAACGCTACTTTTTCAGGATGCACCACTTTTAGATCAGCAACATCTTGTTCATCTTCAACCAAATAAATCGAACCACCATTTTTGGTGTCATATTGGCCCATCGTCCCTTCAACTTCTGGGTGACCTTCATGACCAATCAAAATCGCTTCCACACCTTCACGTGCATACTTGGTCACTTCTATATGCACCTTGGTCACCAAAGGGCACGTCGCATCAAAAACTTTTAGCCCACGGCGTTCAGCTTCTTGTTGTACCGCTTTAGATACACCATGCGCACTAAAGATCACGATATTGTCATCAGGCACTTCATCCAGTTCATCCACAAATATCGCACCGCGTTGACGCAAGTCGTCCACCACAAATTTATTGTGTACCACTTCGTGACGTACATAAATGGGTGGGTTAAAGCATTCCAATGCACGGTTCACAATCGCGATGGCGCGATCAACACCTGCACAGAAACCGCGTGGATTAGCTAAAACAATTTCCATAGAATCCTCAATGCCCACTCAATTTTACGGGTATCACTTGAAATAAATGTAAACAATAGACGTCTGACTATTTTGTTTGGCGCGCGTCTACTCTAAAATAGAGAAGATATTTTATCATATCAGGAAAAATATCATGTCGGGTCTCTTGTTTGTCGTTTCTGCTGCTTCGGGAACGGGCAAAACATCCCTCGTTAAAGCCCTGCTTGAACGTGTAAACAATTTACATGTCTCTGTTTCTCATACCACTCGTGGTCAGCGTCCTGGCGAATTAGACGGCGTACATTACCATTTTGCAAAAAAAGAAGATTTTCTATCTTTAGTAAATGAAGGCGGCTTCATTGAATATGCAGAAGTTTTTGGTAATTATTACGGTACTGCACAGCGCACAGTAAAAGAACAATTGGCCAAAGGTCATGACGTTTTACTTGAAATTGACTGGCAAGGTGCTGAACAGGTTCGTAAACTTTTTCCTGAATCTAGACAAATTTTTATTCTCCCTCCGAGTCAGTTCGATTTACGTCAACGTTTATCCAATCGTGGTACAGACTCTGTTGAAGTGATTGAACATCGTCTCAGCTGTGCCGTAGAAGATATGCAGCAATATGTTAATTTTGACTATATCATTATTAATGATGACTTTAATAAAGCACTGCATGACTTAGAGTCCGTGATTATTGCCAATCGTCTTGTTTTAAAACAACAAGCTATGCGCCATGAAAAACTGATTGAGAAATTAATCACCCCTACGGAACAGTGATTAAAACTTGAGTCTATAGACAAAGCACCTTATACTGCACAGTCTGTTAAAAATTTATATTCAAACGAGAATTCTTATGGCACGCGTAACCGTTGAAGATTGTTTAGACCATGTAGACAACCGCTTTGAGCTTGTACTAGTGGCAAGCAAACGCGCGCGTCAATTGGCACGTCAAGGTATCGAACCTACTGTTGAGTGGGACAATGACAAACCAACCGTTGTTGCTCTTCGTGAAATCGCAGCGGGTCACGTTTCTAAAGACATTTTGAAACAACGTGAACAAGACTACCAAACTTCAAGTTTAGACCTTGCACTTTCTGCAAATAACCTAAACTTAGACGGTTTTTCTTTCCAATAAGATAAACCTGATCTTAAAAGCCTAGTTTTTAACTAGGCTTTTTTTATGGATTCTCTTTAATATTTTACTCAGAACAGTTATAACATAAGCTTAAGAAGTGCAAAGCAAGCAAAAAAGATTTTCATTTTTTTAAACTAAAAAATTGACAAGTCATGCAATATGCATTTCATTAAAGTATTAACCGTTTCATTTGTAAATCAGTAGTAAAAGGGTGTTCTATGCCAGGCCCAATGGTCAGCCAAGCCAAGCAACAGTTAAATGTGATAATCGACGCTTACCTTTCAGTAAGTGATGTCGAACGCGTGCTTGAAGCTTGCGACTATGCGGATATTGCCCATGATGGTATTACCCGTAAAAGTGGCGAACCCTACATCCTTCACCCGATTGCGGTGAGCTGTATTTTGGCGCATATGCGTCTGGATGCGGAAACTTTGATGGCCGCTTTACTACATGATGTCATTGAAGATACCGAATTTACAAAACAAGATATTACTGAAAAATTTGGTCTGACGGTTGCTGAACTCGTCGACGGTGTCACCAAACTCAGCCATTCTAGCGATAAAGAATATAATAAAGCCGCATCTTTCCGTAAAATTCTGCAAGCCACCCTACAAGACCCACGTGTCATTATTATTAAACTGGCGGATCGATATCACAATATGACCACACTGGGTGCATTACGTCCCGATAAACGTGCTCGTATTGCCCAAGAGACTTTTGAAATTTTTGTGCCTATGGCACGCCTAGTCGGTATGAATGAAATGGCCGACAACCTTGAACATTTGTGTTATCAAAATCTAGACTTAGACATGTATAACAATGTTCAAGAAGCTTTATTGCAAACCAAACCGAAACGCTGCGAATACCAAACCAAGTGGGAAAACAACCTTACCACCTTACTAGAACAACACCATATTTCAGGTCGAATTAAAAAGAAAAATAATAATATTGAATTACTTCGCCACTTTGTAAAAAACGATATCGATCTGCAAGAGCTCACCCATAGTCATGCCTTTGAAATTATTTTACAAAGCATCGCAGACTGTGACCGACTTGCTGATATCCTTAAAGAAAGCTTTAAAGTTCTAAATTACACCGATCATATTCGCCGCCCGTTACCCGGTGGCAACCAGTCACTGATGATGCGCTTAAAAGGTGAAAAGACCATTTTATCTCTGACTATCCAAACGGAGTTGATGCGTAAAGCGGCGCGCTTTGGTGTGGTTCTCGGTGAAAATGCACCACAAGCTTGTCGCTCAGCGATCCAAGCCTCCATGCAAAATTTAAACGTGTTAGTCGATGGTGCATGTGCCAAGACCACATTTAGTGAATTACTCGATTATCTACATCAAGAAAAAATTTGGGTCTACACCCCACATGGTCATTTGCATGAACTCCCTCAGGGTGCCACAGCGGTTGATTTCGCTTATTCAGCAAGCTTATTTTTGGGCAACCATGCCGTTGGTGCGAAAATTGATGGGGAAACCAAGCCCCTTTCAACACCATTACTGAGTGGTCAAGTGATTGAAATTATCACTGATGTTCTTGCAACACCAAACCCTGACTGGCTAAGCTTTATTAATACCCAAAAAGCCCGCCGCGCATTACAAAATATCCTCCGCGACCAAGACCAAGATGAACAACGTTTAGTTGGTCAGCAAGCTTTAAATCGCGCATTAAAACTCTTTAACCGTTCTGTAAGTGATTTGACATTAGCGGATTGGGAAAATGTGCTGAATTGGCGTCATTTAAATGATAAAGAACAATTATTTGAACACATTGCCGTGGGTGACTTATTACCGCAATTGGTTGCTAATCATTTATATGCTCAAGATACCATTCAGAATTCAAACTCTGCACGCTTAATCTTGGGCACTGATGGCGTCGATGTCAAATATGCGCACTGCTGTAACCCGGTTTTAGGTGATCCAATACAAGGGCATTTATCACGTCGTGGTTTGATTGTGCACCGTTCACGTTGTCATAATTTATTGCATGAACAACATTTACATCCTGAAAATATCATGCCTTTACACTGGACTACAGAAGACAGTGAGGACATTAGTTTTACAGCCTATTTATGCTTAAACATGCTGTTAAATGATGAACAAATTTCAGAGCTGATCTATCTATGCCGTAAAGAAAAAGTCGGTGTAGAAACTGTCCGTTCACATGAAGAAAAAACCTATGTGAATATTGTTGTACACAATCGTAAACAAATTGCCGAAATTATCCGTAATTTAAGAATGCATTTTGGCTTCCCACGCATCAGTCGTTTGGCACAACCTGTTGCCATAAATGAACCTGCGAAAGTTGCCAGCTAACCTGATACCGCTTATTTATATATGTTGTGTCTGTGATGATAATAGGAGAAATAGATGTCCCGCCAGGTAATCCATACTGAAAATGCACCCGCTGCAATTGGTACTTACTCACAAGCCATTTTAGTGGGCGACACTTTGTATTTATCAGGTCAAATTGGCTTAGATCCATATAGCATGGAGCTGGTAGAAGGCATTGAAGCTCAAATTCGCCGTGTATTCGACAACTTAAAAGCGGTATGTGAAGCTGCAGGTGGTACGCTAGCCGATATCGCCAAGCTGAATATTTTCCTCACTGACCTTTCTAACTTCCAATTGGTCAACCAAATTATGGGCGAATACTTTGCTCAACCCTACCCTGCACGCGCAGCACTCGGTGTAGCTAGCCTACCAAAAGGTGCACTAGTTGAAATGGATGGCGTGGTGATTATTAATCAATAAGTTAGTAAACATTGCTTAAGCCCTTCACTAAATATCACACCCCCAAAAGAACAAAAGCCTCACATGGAAATCTGAGCATTACTCAGATTTCCGCTTAAGTACATTTTTTTATTTAAAAATTCAATCATCATAAAAGTTTTTTCAAATGATTTTTATTGACAAACGATAATAATTATCAATAATATTACTTATCCCATTTATTCACTTGGTTTGATTTCATGTACGTTTGTTTGTGCCGTGGTATTACTGATCAAGACATTAAAGATGCAATTGCCAATGGTGCAGAAAGCTATCGTGAAGTTCGCGATATGCTTGATTTAGGCACCTGTTGTGGTCGCTGTGCTCCTGAAGCTCGTATGATCATAAGTGATGAAGTTGCACAAATTGCAGCCCGTATCGCAATTGCCGCATAAACCAAGCTTTTAAATTTTCTTAACAATCATAATTATAAAACCAATGGTTTTAGACCATTCCTCCTCCCCCGCTTCTGACTCTAAGCGGGTTTTTATTTATTAAAGTCCTGAAAATTAGCGCCTTGTTTTGATTGTGATTTTCATTTGCTGTTCTATAAAATACTCGCTAAATTGCACTTTGTTGTTTAAGATATTTCTATTCTAATATCGAATTTATATTGCTTAATTCGAGCTTTATTGCAGTTAAGGAGTCAGACATGAAAGGCAATCGTGATGTAATTAATCAGTTAAATCAAGTGCTTTATCATCATTTAACTGCAATTAACCAATATTTTCTTCATTCACGGATGTTTAACGATTGGGGCATTGAGAAACTTGGTTCAGCAGAATATAAAGAATCAATCCGTCAAATGAAGCATGCCGATAAAATTATTGAACGTATTTTGTTCTTGGAAGGTTTACCGAATTTACAACATTTGGGCAAACTCTATATTGGGCAACATACCCAAGAAGTGCTGCAATGTGACGTGCGTAAAGTTCAGGAAAATATTGAAGCCATGCAGCAAGCCGTACAATTGGCTGAACAACACATGGACTATGTGACCCGTGATTTGGTACAAGAAATTTTAGAAAAAGAAGAAGCCTATTTAGACTGGACCACTACTCAACTCGACCTCATTGAACAGGTGAGTATTGAAAACTATATTCAAAGTCAGCTCTAATTTAAAAAAAGCCTGCGTTAAGCAGGCTTTTTTGTTTTAAGGTTTAGGCTGTTCTTCGATGAGTGATTCATAAGAGACATTCAAGTCACGTAATAACTTTAAGCGCAACAACTGATGTTTCGCCTCTTGCTCATAGCCGTTATAAGCCAAGAGCCGTGCATATTTCAGCAAATCATAAGGAATAGGATAATTGAGTACCATTTCATCTATTTGCTGAATGTGTTCAGGACTGACATGCGTATAAGGATTTAAGCGTACCCAAGCAATACGGCGATCAAACTCACTTAACAAATAAATAGGCTTGTTATTGGTCCATTTGGCAGGATCATCGTATTTAATGGACTGACTTAACTTTGGACCAACCACCACATAATCACGATGAATAGCCAACATGATGACTGCACCCACCACAAAACTCAGTTGAGTAAAACGTGGCGACCACGACCAACATGCACCGTCTTTTTGCGCCTGTAATACCCCAATTAAGAAACCAAAAGGCAATAAGAAATAGGCATATAATAATGGGAACTCGAGCATGGCATGGGTCAAAATTGCCCCAAGCATAAGCATCGCCACCACCGACTCTAAGGAACGAATATTGAGGTGTAAGCGCAGCATCCAATAAGCAAAATAAGCCAAAAATGGCACAGCAATCACTAAACCATTCCATAGCGCAAAGTCGAGTACAAAGTTATGTGCGCTTTTAATCCAAACCGGCCCCTGTACGGTATCGCTAATTAAAGTATAGGCCACACTAGTTTGATGCCAACCATAGCCCCACCATGGCTCTGCCGCAATGGCATGCAGCATTTGGTTCCAAATCGCCATACGCGACATATCGCCTGTGGCACGGCGTGCCAAGTCTACCGCCTTAATCGGGGCATCTAGGGCTTCCGCAAAAACCGTACTAACCTGTGGAATCAACCATAAAAAAGCCACAAAGCTGATGGCACAAAGCGCTATGCTACGCCAATGAATGTGTAAAAGACCCCGATAGCGCTGATAGCCCATATAAATAACAATACACAGCAATGCCACCCATGATGTCCGAGATTGACTTAAAGCAATCGCAAATAAAATCACCGCAACACTTGGAATCAGCCAACCCAGTGCCAGCTGCTTACGCTCATACAAGTATAGTGCCGACAACACCCCTAAAATCAGGAACGTCGCCATATTGTTGGGTTGCGCAAAGTTGGCATACGGACGTCCTGAACGTAAGTCTGCCATGAAACCCGGAAAATACTGATCAATGGTCAACCATTGGAACACGGCAATTACGCCCGACAACGCTGCCACATACAGCACCAATTCACAAAATGCGGCAAATAAAGTCGGACGCTGCTCTGCCAAGCTCAGGTTATACGCCACGACAATACTCAGCCAAAACGCAAAAATATAGCAGCTACTGACCAACGCCTTACTAAAGAAAAATAGCTCGCCCGTTGCACATTGTAATAAGGGAACAAACATGAGTAATAACAACGGTAAGCTGATTTTAGGCACCTGCAAACGTTGTTTGAATAAGGGAATGGTCAGCGCAAATAACGCTAAAAATGCCATGGCATCACCAGTATAGGTGACCTAAGGGCGATAATGCACCGGCAGCAGCCATGCCAGCGCAATCAAGATGGCTGCAAGCCACATCCAAATGGATTTCATTGGGAATCAAATTCGTAAAAAATTGTGCTTATGATAATAAAAAAGCAGATTAAAAGGTAATCTGCTTTTTCAGGTCTTATTCCTGCCAAGGTCTAAGGTCAACCGTGGCAACTACATTTTGTTGCTGATCGAGCAGCACCACTAAACCCAAACCTGTGGTACGTAACGGCATCCATGCGGTAGCGTTTGGATATTGTTTTAATACCTGCTGTACCTGTGCAGAATCATTAAAAGTATTTAACGCGTCGAGCTGTTGTGCATTCCTTTGAATGCGCTGTTTAGCATCAGACAGTGCGGTATACACGTTTGGTACTAGCGTTTGCTCTGCATAACGCTGATATTGTGCATGTTGTTGATTGACCGCCACCCATTGAGGACCCGTCCATGATTTGGTCTGATACTCAGGCTTCGCGTCTTTTTGATCTTCCGGCAATATTGCATTTGCTCGAACCATTTGGAAGATGTTGCCATTTTGTACAATCCAGACGGGACGTGATTGGGTAATGCTATACAGCCCATACAACATAGCAGACAGCTGAATCAAAATAATGATAGCCAAGTCCATTTTTAAGGTCTTTTTGCCTTCTTTATAGACCAATAAACTGAGTATTGGCCCCAAAGTCACATCAATCGCCAAGAGCATTAAAAAAATATGGGTCACGCCTTCGGCTTTGGCTAACGGTGCCGGATACCATACTAAAAAGACCAAAGCAAGCAGTGTTAAACCCACACCTATAGAACAACTAAAATGTCCCAAAAAATAACGAATTCTTTTAGAAAGAGTCATTCAGGTTTACTCTCTATATGCCAAGGTTATTTAAGTTTGGATAAAAAAAGCCCCCATAGAGGGAGCTTTTTTCGCTAACTTCTTAAATCAATTATTGACAAGAAGAAGGACGGAATTTAGCTGGCGCAGTTGTAGCACAACCCCAAGAACCTAAAGCAGTACGAGTCCAAGTTACTGTAGCTGGGGTAGTATCAGTAAGTGCTGCTGCTGCAGAACCTGCAAATGTACCCGCAATTGTACCTGTAGAAGTAAGCGCTACTGTGTTAGTCACTTCAGCAGTAGGCGCAGTACCAGCAGTTGTAACTGCAGGCGCACTTAAGCTCAAGATAGAAGAACCAGTGAAGCCAAGATCACATGCACCTGTAGCAGTTTGACCATTGTTTAAACAGTCTTCATAAGCCGTTTTGATTGAACCTAATTCTGCAACTGCACGGCTAACTTGTGATTTAGCAATGTAGTTTTGGTATTGAGGAATCGCAATTGCAGCAAGAATACCGATAATTGCAACAACGATCATTAATTCGATAAGAGTAAAACCCTTTTCAACTGATTTCATAACATTCTCCACAAATGTTTTTTAATTTAATTATTTAATAAAGCTATGTAGCTTGTTTTATAAATAGCACAGAGCGTGCCAAGATTTATTATAGTGAAAATGACAGAAAAAACAGCACTTTAAAAAAATATTTTTATTTTTTGTAATCATTACGTCTCTTTTTGTGTTTAAAAGTGACGATTTGTGTCACTTTATCACCGTTTTTTAGCGCAAAATTATTGGTGCATTTGCGATTTCATTAGTTCTATCTACTGACTTCCCTGCATAAAAGTGATCCATCACTTCACCGATTTCTTTTACACCAACCGTCAAAGCTGTTCGGTATTGTTTATTTTGCATGTTTTGGATAATTCGCGCGCAAATATCCTGCCACACTTGAGCCTCGGTCGCCTGCCTCATCCCGCGATCTATCACAATCTCTACCTGACGTTCACATAAGTTTAAATAAAGCAAAACACCACTATTAAATTCTGTATCCCACACACCCAATTCAGCAAAGAGCTGTTCAGCACGTGCGCGGGTATTTTGATAATAGGCTTGGTTTGACGGAATATGCCCTTCAATCACCACCTGTATTTCGCCCACATGGCCATGTTCAGCTTCTGTCACCGCCTGAGCAATGGCCTGCTGATCTTGCTTATTAAAAAACCGGTTTGCTGCAGGCATATAAAAAAAGTGCTTCAACCAGCGTTTAAAACTTGGTTGTTGTATTTCCTGTGTTTTAGGACAGGTGACAATTTCTGTTGTTTCTGTTTTCGTTACCATGAACCTGATGCTCCCCCACCGCCAAAGCCACCACCGCCTCCGCTATAGCCTCCGCCACCAAAGCCACCACCTCCGCTACGGCCTCCACCCCCCCCACCACCAGCAAGAAACATTTGAAAAATGGTTTGAGCAATAGCCGTAATCAGTAAAAAGAAAATTGCTCCACCCATCAACAGACTGGTGAGTAGACCTGCACCATTGACCAAACCCGCAACGGTACCTGCAACAGCAGCAGTTGACGCACTTAAGCGCTTACCCACAATAAAAGACGCAAATATACCTATCACCAAAATGATAAGTACTGTCGTAAAAGTTTTCTCTTTGGCTTGCTGCTCGTGTAAGGCTTGTTCCTGACGTTCTTTCAGCTCTTGGGCTGCTTGAGCGGCAACTTCAGGGTCTTGATTTAAAATACGTGTTATTTCCGTTAAGCCAGCATCAATGCCTTGAGCATACTGAGCTTGCTTAAAATACGGCGTGATTTGATTACGGATAATTCGACTAACAATAATGTCCGGCATAATGCCTTCAAAGCCATATCCAGTCAGAATCTGTATACGACGATCATTCACAGCGATCGCCATCAATATCCCATTGTCACGTTTTGCTGAACCGAGTTGCCATTTTTCTGCAACACGCATGGCGTAATCAAAAATATCTTCTTGACCTGTGGTTGGCACAATCACGACGCCAATTTGTGCCTTGCCTTGTTCGTGTAACTGTAAAATTTTCTGGCTAATGGCTTGCTTTTCAGCAGCAGAAAGTAAGTTTGCCTGATCAACTACAGGTTCATTGAGCGTCGGCAAGCCACGAATCGACTCGCCATCTGACATATCATTGGCGATATTCGGCTGCTGAATTTTGATTTCAGGCTGCGCTGTTGTATCTTTTTGCGCAGCTGACTGTTGATCTTTTAATATTTTACCGACAACAACTGTTTCAGCATCTACATCTGTAGCGGTGGCAGTTTCTGCATGTGTGAAACCCACCACACACAATAAGCATGCTAAAACCATGCGCTGCAACCACAACAAACCTGTATGTTTTAGCTCAAAATCCACCATCAGCCCACCTCACAATGCAGTGATGCCAATTAATTAAAATCAACTTTTGGTGCAGTTTGTGCACTTTGCTCTGCGCTAAAGTTAGGCTTGGTATCCATACCGATGACTTTAGCTGTCATCACTTGCGGGAACTGGCGTGCATAGCCATTAAAGTCTTGTACCGTAGTAATGTAGCGATTACGTGCGACAGCGATCCTGTTTTCAGTGCCTTCAAGCTGTACCTGTAAATCACGGAATTGCTCATTGGCTTTTAGGTCTGGATAATTTTCCGAGACTGCAATTAAACGAGAAAGTGCGCTGGTCATCTGCGCTTGAGCTTCTTGATATTTTTGAAACAGTGCTGGATCTTCCAAAACTTCCTTATCCACTTTTAAGCCCGCAACATTGGCACGTGCTTGAGTCACTTGGGTCAGTACTTGTTCCTCATGTTTCGCGTAACCTTTAACCACATTGACAAGGTTAGGTACCAAATCTGCACGGCGTTGATATTGGTTTTGCACCTCAGACCATGCTGCTGTAACGGCCTCGTCTTTGACTTGTAATGTGTTATAGCCACAACCACTCAGGGTCAACGTACTGACTAATGCGATTGCGAGCATGCTTTTTTTCATTGAATTCATAACCCTTAACCTCAAGTATTTATTTGTAATTGTTTAAATAAATTCATTCTAACCTTATTTTTCGAATGAATTATGTATTTTCTTTGTGATTAAACTGATCTACTCGAAAAATATTTAGCATTAAAAAAAGCCCACAACTCGGGCTTTTTTAACATTTTGAATTAACTATACAATTGAGGTGTAATTTCAGTCTGAAAACTTTCCATTTGATATTCATCAGCAAGGCGTTCTTTCCAATATTTCACGATTTGGCTGTAATCAATTTCGCTCGGATGGAATTCCGCTTTGTAATATGACAAATATTCTGGCGTCAATTGAATAAACATTTTTGCCAATAAATACGCCCCGAATATATTTCCACCAACCTTCGGCAAACTTTTTTTCTTATCCTGCATAAATAGCTTCGTTGCAGAATAAAACGTGAGACTTGCAAAACCTGTGGTCACACTGCGCATAATCATCCGACGTATTTTGTCATCACCATAGACATGTTGATATACATCAAATGCCACTGCGCGATGCTCAATCTCTTCAATCGCATGCCACACCCAAAGTTTCACCGCATCATCATCTAAAGTACTCAGCACTTCAGGATGTCTTAAAATATAGCCACCGAGCAACGCAGTAAAATGTTCAAAAGCACAGGTAATTGCCAGTTGAATCTTTGGATGTAAGTTTTTTACATAGCTGTCTTTACGTGCCAGCCATGCTTGGAAACGATCTAAATTATAGGTTTCACTGCGCCAAGCATCGTTAAATTCAGCATGGGCCTTGGAATGCATCGCTTCTTGCCCAATAAATGCTGCGATCTCAGCTTGTAATTTTTCATCACTGACTTTATCGCGTACATTGCGCACACTATGCACAAAGAATTGCTCACCAATGGGAAAGGTCGATGACAATGCCGTCAACAAATGCGACATCACCGGTGAGTTGGCAAAATAATGCCGGCGAATCGCTTTAGGATTGAATTGTGCTCGACGTACCGTAATGCCAATGGCTTTCGGACGATTTAGATATGTTTTTTGTGTCGTCACTTGCGTCATGGTCGCTTCCTAAGATTTGGATCATGATCGCAGTATGTAATTCCTAAGCCCTTTCACACATGGCAAAATGTGCTAGCACACTTGCATAATTCACCATTCTAAAGCGCTGTCTGACAACTTTTCAGCGTATTTATCTGCAAAATCCATTCACGTGTCATTTGAGGTAAATTCCAAAAAATAAAAAACCCGCCGAAGCGAGTTTTTTGAATAAATCCAATGCAATCACTGGCATGTCATGACTTAAACATCTAAATAGTCAAGAATACCTTCTGCAGCTTGGCGACCTTCCCAGATTGCGGTTACCACAAGGTCAGATCCCCGGACCATATCACCGCCGGCAAAAATTTTCGGATTCGATGTTTGGAACTTAAATTCTTGCTGTTCAGCAGCAATGACGCGGCCTGAACCATCCATACTGATGTTTGATGTAGTAAACCAATCTGCGGGGCTTGTACGGAAACCAAAGGCTAGCAATACTGCATCTGCTGGTAAAATTTCTTCTGAACCTGGAACTGGCTCAGGGCTACGACGACCGCGACTATCAGGCGCACCAAGCTGTGTAGTCACAACTTTAACACCCGTCACTTTGCCATTTTCACCTACAATTTCAATCGGCTGACGATTAAATTGGAAATCCACACCTTCTTCACGTGCATTTTTCACTTCACGACGTGAACCCGGCATGTTTTCTTCATCACGACGGTAGGCACAGACAACGGATTCGGCACCTTGACGGATCGAGGTACGGTTACAGTCCATCGCGGTATCACCACCACCGAGAACAATCACTTTTTTGCCTTCCATGCTGATGTATTCAGATGGATCTTTTTCCCAACCTTGCGTACGGTTGACATTGGCAATCAAGAAATCCAGTGCATCATGAACACCAACAAGATCTTCACCCGCAAAACCACCCTTCATGTAAGTATAGGTTCCCATACCCATGAATACAGCGTCGTAATCAGCCAAAAGCTGATCAATCGTCACATCTGTACCAATTTCAGTATTTAGACGGAATTCAACGCCCATGCCAGAGAAAATCTCACGGCGACGTTTCATCACATCTTTTTCCATTTTGAATTCTGGAATACCAAATGTCAGCAAACCACCAATTTCAGGGCGTTTATCGAATACAACTGGCTTCACACCATTACGTACAAGAATATCTGCACAGCCAAGGCCAGCAGGACCTGCACCAATAATCGCAACTTTCTTGTCTGTCCACTTAACGTGTGACATATCTGGACGCCAGCCCAATGCAAAAGCCGTATCGTTAATGTATTTTTCAGCATTACCAATGGTGACTGCACCAAAGCCGTCATTTAGCGTACACGCGCCTTCACATAAACGGTCTTGCGGGCACACACGACCACAAACTTCAGGCAAGGTGTTGGTTTGATGACACAATTCTGCCGCTTGGAAAATGCGACCTTCTGCAATCAGTTTTAGCCAGTTTGGAATGTAGTTATGTACTGGACATTTCCATTCACAATACGGGTTACCGCAACCTAAGCAGCGGTGTGTTTGGTTTTTTGCAACTTCAGCTGTAAACGGTTTATAGATTTCCACAAATTCTGCTTTGCGGACAACTAGATCTTTTTTCTCTGGATCTTGGCGTGCTACATCCAGGAACTGAAAGTCATTATTTAGGCGCTCTGCCATGTCTCTCTCCGTGGGTAGGTGTAAGCATGTTTGCACTTACACCTGCCTATCAAATCTGCAGTAGTGGAATTATTGTGGATCAGCTTGAGTTGTTTTCAACAAAGTCTGCAAATTAGCAGCTTTTGGTTTCACAAGCCAGAATTTGCGGCTATAGAAGTCAAACTCGTTGCGGATCTTATACGCCCAAGCACTACCTGTTTCTTTAATATGTTCATCTAAGATACGGCACAAGAACTCTTTGTGTTCTTCCATCGACTCTGTAGAGATACGGTTCAATTCAATTAATTCGTGGTTGTAATGGTCAACAAAGTCATTGTCGAGGTCGAGCACATAAGCGAAACCGCCTGTCATACCCGCACCAAAGTTATGACCCACTTTACCCAATACAGTCACGATACCACCTGTCATGTATTCACAGCAGTGGTCGCCTGCACCTTCAATCACAGCAAACGCACCTGAGTTACGTACAGCAAAACGCTCGCCTGCTGTACCTGCAGCAAACAATTTACCGCCTGTTGCACCATACAAACAGGTGTTACCAATAATCGCAGTATTTTGCGTTTGGAACGGTGAACCTTTCGGTGGGAAGATCGAGATACGACCGCCAGCCATACCTTTACCCACGTAGTCGTTCGCATCGCCTTCTAGGCTGATGTGTAAACCACCGGCGTTCCAAACACCCAATGACTGACCTGCAGTCCCTGTTAATTTAACTTTAACAGGATGCGCTTCCATACTGAGGTTGCCATAACGTTTTGCAATCTCACCCGAAATACGCGCGCCAATTGAACGGTCACAGTTACCAATTGTGAAGCTATATTCACCGCCTGTACCTGCTTCAATCGCTGGCAGCATTTCCGCCACCATTTTTTCAGCCAAGAGACCTTTATCAAATGGTGCATTGCCTTGTACTTCACAGTACTGTGCTTTACCTTCTGCCGCAGGATGCGATTGGAGTAATGCGCTCAAATCAAGGTGTGCATGTTTTTCAGTTTCACCTGGAAGCATTTCCAGTAAATCTGTACGACCAATCAAGTCTTTCAAGCTTGCTACACCAAGCGCTGCCAGCCATTCACGCGTTTCTTCTGCAATAAAGTGGAAGAAGTTGATCAGCATTTCAGGCTCACCGATATAGTGTTCCTGACGTAAATGATCTTGCTGTGTTGCAACACCGGTCGCACAGTTGTTTAAATGGCAAATACGCAGGTATTTACAACCCAATGCGATCATCGGTGTAGAACCAAAACCGAAACTTTCAGCCCCAAGAATCGCTGCTTTCACAACATCTAGACCTGTTTTCAAGCCACCATCAGTTTGTACACGGACTTTGCCACGCAGATCGTTCACACGTAGCGCCTGATGCGCCTCAGATAGACCAAGCTCCCATGGCGAACCTGCATGGTGAATTGAAGAAAGTGGAGAAGCCGCTGTACCACCGTCATAACCAGAAATGGTAATGAAGTCTGCATATGCTTTTGCTACACCTGCCGCAATCGTACCAACACCCGGCTCAGAAACCAGCTTAACGGACACCATCGCCTGTGGGTTAACCTGTTTTAAATCGAAAATTAACTGTGATAAATCTTCGATTGAGTAGATGTCGTGATGCGGCGGCGGAGAAATTAATGTCACACCCGGTACTGAGTAACGTAAACGTGCAATTAAGCCATTCACTTTACCGCCCGGCAACTGACCACCTTCACCTGGTTTTGCACCTTGTGCCACTTTAATTTGAAGGACTTCTGCAGAAGTTAGATATGCAGGGGTCACACCAAAACGGCCAGATGCAATTTGTTTGATTTTCGAGTTACGGATAGTGCCGTAACGCGCTGGATCTTCGCCGCCCTCACCTGAGTTCGAGCGACCACCAATGGTATTCATAGCGATTGCAATAGCTTCGTGCGCTTCAGGTGATAATGCACCTAAAGACATACCTGCAGAGTCAAAACGTGGCAGAATCTCTTCTACGGATTCAACTTGATCGAGTGCAATCGATTGATCTGTTTTCAGCTTGAATAAGTCACGAATCGTCGCGATTGGACGGTTATTCACTAGCTCTGCGTATTCTTTAAAGTCCGCATAATTACCAGAACGTACAGATTTATGCAGCGCATTGATCACGTCTGGGTTAAATGCGTGATATTCCTTACCGAATACAAATTTCAGCATACCGCCTTGATCGATTGGCTTACGTGATTTCCACGCCAAATCTGCCAATTTTTTCAAGTCATTTTCTAGATCAGAGAATGTTGCGCCTTTAATACGGCTCGGTACACCAGTAAAGCATTTTGCAACCACTTCATCAGAGAGGCCGACCGCTTCAAACAACTGACCGCCACGGTAAGAGGCAACAGTAGAAATACCCATCTTAGAAAGGACTTTCAATAAGCCTTTTTCAATGCCTTTACGGAAGTTAGCTTGCGCATGGATTGGGTCACCCAACAACTCACCTTTGGCAATCAAGTCATTGATCACGTCATAAGCTAGGTACGGATAAATCGCAGTTGCACCAAAACCAAGAATCACCGCAAACTGATGTGCATCACGTGCTAAACCAGTTTCGACAATGATGTTAGCATCGGTACGTAGACCTACATTGATTAAATAGTGGTGAACCGCGCCAGTTGCCATCAATGCATTTGCAGGTAAGAAACCTTGACGGATTTTCTTATCAGACAATACAAGCAATGTTTTTCCGTCGCGAATCGCTTGTGCAGATTCTTCACAAATACGCGCGATAGCAGCTTCTAAGCCTTCATCTTCTGCATAGTTCAGGTCGATGTCTGCAATTTCGTAACCTTTACGACCAAGAGTACGAATTTGATGCATTTTCGAATTTGACAATACAGGGCTTGAAATGATCAGACGATCTGCATGCTCTGGACCTTGTTCAAATACATTTTGTTCACGGCCGAGGCATGTCTCTAATGACATTACAATCGATTCACGTAATGGATCGATTGGTGGATTCGTAACCTGAGCGAACTGCTGACGGAAGTAGTCAGACACATGGCGCACCTGACGAGACAATACTGCCATTGGCGTATCATCACCCATTGAGCCCACGGCTTCCTGACCACTTTCAGCGATTGGACGAAGCAATTGGTCACGTTCTTCAAATGTCACCATGAACATTTTTTGTGAAGCTTTCAGGTCATCACCTTTTAAGCCTTGATCACATAAATATTCTTCTAGCTCTGGACTACCTTGCACACGTACTGAGTTTTCACGTAACCACTGACGGTACGGACGCATACGTTTGAGGTGATTACTCACATCTTGAGTATCGAGCATTTTGCCGGTAAAGGTATCAATCACCAAGATTTGACCCGGACCGACACGGCCTTTAGACACAACGTCTTCTGGTTCATAACCCCAAACACCAATTTCTGATGCCAATGTGATGTAACCATTTTTGGTAATTACCCAACGTGCTGGACGTAAACCATTACGGTCAAGCATACAAATCGCATGACGACCATCTTGAATTACCAGACCTGCTGGACCATCCCAAGCTTCCATATGTTTCGAGTTGAATTCGTAGAATGCACGTAAGTCCGCATCTAAAGTTTCAACGTTTTGCCAAGCTGGTGGAACCAACATGCGCAGCGCACGGAACAAGTCCATACCGCCACCGACAAGTATTTCCAGCATATTGTCTAAACTTGAAGAGTCCGAGCCTGTACGGTTTACGATTGGATTCAGCTCAGTTAAACCTGGCAACAATGGGTTTTCAAATTTTGGTGTACGTGCCATTGCCCAGTTACGGTTAGCAGTAATGGTATTGATCTCACCATTGTGTGCTAAGTAACGGAACGGCTGAGCCAATGGCCAACGAGGCAAGGTATTAGTTGAGAAACGCTGATGGAATACAACAATGTGTGACTTTAAACGCTCATCAGCAAGATCGGTATAGAAATCAGCAATGGCTGCTGGCATCATCAAACCTTTATAGCTGATCACAGTTGAGCATAAAGTGGTTACATAGAAGTATGGGTCAGCAGTCAGCTGTTGTTCTGCACGACGACGTGCCATCACCAACTTACGGTTGAATTCAACCTCTGAAACACCCATTGGGCAATTCACGATAATTTGTTCAAATGCAGGCAATGACTGCATCGCGATTGAACCCAATGCATCGTTATTGGTTGGCACAACACGCCAAGCGATGACTTTACAACCTTCGTCTTCAATTTCTTTGGTTAAAATTTGTTTTGCATGTGCGGCTAATGCAGGGTCTAGGTTTAGAAATACCGTACCCACAGCAAAGATTTCACTCAATGTAATGTCACTGAGTTTTTTCGCTTCTTCACGGAAAAATTCTTTTGGCATAGCAAGGAGTAGACCACAGCCGTCACCGGTTTTACCATCTGCGGCAATACCACCACGGTGGGTCATACAACTTAAACTATGCATTGCGGTTTTGACGAGATCATGGCTTGCATCACCCTGCATATGGGCGATTAAACCGAAACCACAGTTATCTTTAAACTCATCCGGTTGGTATAAACCTTGAGCGGGAGCTACAGTATTAGGCGATGGCATGTGCATAGCGTACCCTTCTTTTCTTTACAGCTCTTTCGAGCACTTAACAAACTAATTTCTTGTTGCGATTCGTCTTAACTTACTCACATGAATTGTTCTGTCGAGCAAAATTATTTCTTATTCACACCCTTAAGATAAACCGAATTCATCTTAGATGCATGAATAAAAGTCAAATTTTCTGCTTTTGCAGTTCAGATCAGGGATAACGACTGGATTAATGACTTCGCACTTTTATCGAATCATTTTCGCGCCAAAACAGGGAGAAAAGTTCAATTTACGCACCAATTAAGCAATTTATATGCCAACTTGATGCATTTTCTCCTAAGATGGCTGATTACAAGCATTTTTTAGTTATAACAAATAATTCAAATTGTTCTTTTTTTATTTTATGCACTTTTTCTGTGCAGTTTAAGCTTTTCCTAAGACGTCTTGCGCTATTTTAGAACTAATTAAAAGGATCGGTTACTTCTTGTTCTAGCGGTGCAGGTTTTGGACGTGGTGCATCTACACTACTTTGTGATTTTTGCACATCAATCACATTCCCTTCAGCATCACGGCGAGTCACCGTAGTACTTGTTGTTGCATTAGCTGGAGTTGTTACCGACGCTGCAGCCGCTGCTTTTCGTGCTGCGATTTGAGCTTCATCAATTTTCGGTAAAGGCACAGACTTTAATTTAACAGCATATAACTTTTGACTCGACGACATTTCTTCCGCGCCTAAGTCATTCACATATGCTTGATATTGTTTAAATTCCACAACCTTAGGTTTAATTGATGCAGGCAAAGCAATATTGAGGCTCGACATTGCAGTTTTCGCATCATTTTGAGACGAATATGGTCCTGTTAAAATGACGTATTGCTCAGGATGGTCTTCACCAGAAAGACGTAGATAAATAAATTTGTGACGCTCAGGCTGCTTGCGTAAGAAGCTTTTTAAAATATCTTCTTCAGAAACCCTAAATAATTCAACACCATAAAGCTTGACAGAATCATTGATAAATTTAGTGCCGCGGAATTCTGGTTCATGTTGAGCTGTAGCAACCACACGGGTCGTCATATCAAGCGGTCGCACTTCGTCATTTAATGCACCAAGATGGGACATTGCTGCCACTTTCTCTGGCTGAATTTGTAAATCGACTTCGGTTTCCGCTTGTTTTTCAACTTCAACCAATTCTTTGGTATCTGTAATCGCCCAGAAAACCAATGCAGCGAACAGACACACAGCTCCACCCACCAACCATGTGTAGTGATGAACTTTTTGCCATTGAGACTGCCGCGCTGCCATGATGTACCTACTCTGCCTGATTTGCCAAAATTGCCTGTTTCATTAATTCGACATCAAACTCTTTGGTGATGATGGCCTGACCTAATGATTTCAGTAAAATAAGTCGTAATTGCCCATTCAATACTTTTTTATCATGGGACATATACGCCAAAAATTCCTCTAGCGGAATTTTAGGGCAAACTATCGGTAATTGTGCACGTAAAATGATTTTTTTTGTACGCTCTAAATCTTCAACTGTGATCCAGCCCATACGATGGGACAAATCTGCAGCCATCACCATCCCTGTTGCAACGGCTTCGCCATGTAACCATTCACCATACCCCAAGTACGATTCAATCGCATGGCCAAAGGTATGACCCAAGTTTAATAACGCACGCTCACCTTGTTCTTTTTCATCATTGGCCACAATACGCGCTTTATGGGCACATGAACGATAAACCGCTTCAGCCAACAAAGTTGCATCACCTGCAACTAAAGCATCCATATGCTGTTCAAGCCAAGTTAAGAATTCAACATCACCCAACAACGCATATTTGATCACTTCAGCCAAACCTGCAGAAAGTTCACGCGCTGGCAAAGTTTTTAATTGCGCCATATCCGCAAGGACCACTTGGGGTTGCTGAAAGGCACCAATCATGTTTTTACCTAGTGGATGGTTAATCCCTGTTTTGCCACCAACACTTGAATCCACTTGAGACAGCAAAGTCGTCGGCACTTGAATAAAATATACACCACGTTGATAGCATGCAGAGGCAAAACCGGTCATATCTCCAATAACACCACCACCTAACGCCAAAACCGTACAATCGCGGTTAAAGCCTGCTTCAAGCAAGGCATCAAAAATTAAATTCAAATGGTCTAAATTTTTATACTTTTCACCATCAGGCAAAATACATGTCGCAACAGTTTTCCCTACTGCCTCAATTGCTTCTACATAATGTTTTAAATAGAGCGGTGCAACTGTGGTATTAGAGACAATCATCACTTGTTTACCCTGAACATAAGGCTCAAGTAAAGTTTGTGGATTAAGGTCACTCCCAATAAAAATAGGGTAGCGACGATCACCGAGTTCAACATGTAAGGTTTGCATGAATTTAACCTTTTCTAACGAGATATATTTTGTGAAACAATTAAATTAAAAATTTTTTGCGCAAGATCTCTCGCGGCACCTTGATTGGTTTCAATAATATAGTGCGCGACTTCACGATAAAGAGGATCACGGGCAGCCAATAAATCTCGTAGCTTTTGCTCTGGATTTTCCACTTGAAGAAGTGGGCGATTTTTGTCGCGGTAGGTTCGTTGTAACTGAATTTCCACCGGAGTATATAGATAAACAACAATACCACGTTGTTTTAAAAATTCACGATTTGGGGGCTGAGTCACAGCACCACCGCCAGTCGCTAAGACCAGTTGTTTCTTTGCAGTTAACTCATCAATGACATTCGTTTCACGACTTCTAAAGCCTTTTTCCCCTTCCTTTTCAAAAATCCAAGGAATGGTCGCACCTGTTTTACGTTCAATTTCATGATCACTGTCTAGAAATTCACGTCCTAACAATTCTGCTAAATGTCGCCCTACGGTTGTTTTTCCTGCCCCCATTGGCCCTACCAAATAGATATTTGGTAGGGTTTCAAACTCTTTGCTTGGCAAGGAGTCACCTATTTCTTTTGTTAAATTGAAAATATATTAATGATTTCTGGTAACACTGTCATTAACAATTCGCGGAGTAACAAAAATCAGCAACTCATTTTTTGCATCGCTTTTCATATCTTTACGGAATAAGCGACCCACATAAGGAATATCACCTAAGAACGGTACTTTAGTTTGCTTACTTTGTGTTTCCTGATTAAAAATACCGCCGAGCACAACAGTTTCACCATTGTTGACTAAGACATCGGTATTAATTTCATTTTTATTCAGGATAATTTCACCATTATTGGCATACCCTGCTGGTGAGTCGCTCTTAATATTCAGCTTCATTTGCACTTTACCATCTGGAGTGATGCTCGGTGTGACATCCAGACTTAATAAAGCTTCTTTAAACTCGGTAGAAGAAGTCGCATTTGAACCAGTACCCGTTGTGGTTTGATACGGAATTTCTTGACCTGAAGCCACTTTGGCCTGTTGTTTATCCGCTGTCAGTACTTTTGGTGTAGAAATGACTTCACCATAACCATCTGCTTGTAAAGCAGAAAGCTCTAAATCCAACATAAAATCAGAAAGACTAATTAAGCCGAACGCAATTCGACTGGCACCTGCAGTAGTCACCCCTAAGTCCACGTTTAAGTTACTTGGACGCTGAATCGTATATTTACCATCATCATCCGGTGTTTTTAAGTCCCAAAGCGTAGTATCACTACCACCCACCAATAAATGGTCATTTTGGTTAATCCCTTGAGACAAGAGACCCCATTTCACACCCATTTCTTTGGTAAAGTCAGTAGATGCTTTTACAATACGTGCTTCAACCATGACCTGCTTGACTGATACATCAAGCAAATCCACCATCTTACGAATCTGATCAATGTTTTGCGCGGTATCATTAATAATCAGTGTATTTGTACGCGTATCTGCAGAAATCGTTCCGCGTGGACTTAACAAATTACCCCGATCATCATCAGCATTATTACTATTATTTGACGAACCGCTATTACCCGCAGTTTTAGACTGCGTAATCAGCTTCTCTAGCTCAGCAGCTTTTGCATAGCTTAACGTTAAATATTCAGTCTGTAGTGGTGCCAACTTCATACTTTGACGTAAGGCTTTTGCTTCTTCTTCTTCCGCTTTAATCAACTCAGATACAGGCGCAATCCAAATCACATTACCATTACGACGTTTGTCCAAATTCTTGGTTTTCAATACGATATCTAGCGCTTGATCCCAAGGCACATCTTTTAAGCGAAGTGTAATATTTCCTTGAACCGTATCAGCAGCAACCATATTGATTTCAGTGAAATCAGCCAAAAGTTGCAGCACACGACGTACTTCAATATCTTGGAAGTCTAATGAAATCTTCTTACCGGTATAATGATTGGCAGCTTTAGGACGTAATGGATTCTTATCTTCCGGACGTTTCAAACTTACCGTTAATTTATTATCAGTTTGGTACGCCATATATTCATAGCTGCCCGTCGACTGAATGGTAATCACACCATTACCGCCATCATTATGTGCATCCACCGTTGCAACAGGTGTTGCAAAATCATTGACATTTAAACGGCGAGTCAAATGTGCAGGTACTTTATTGCCTAAAGTACGGATCACCACTTTACTGCCTTGCTGTTGAACATCAACGGGAGTATTTCCACCCAGTAAATCAACAACAACTTGACCTTCACCATTAGAACCACGGTGGAAACCAATATTTGAGATGCCCTGTTGCTGACGTTGTGCTACAGGCTGTACATAATTTGCAGCTTGTGCAGAGTTGATTTTTAAAATAAAGGTATTACCTTCAACACGCGTGGTAAAAGCGCCAGCATTGGCTAAATTCACAGTTAAGCGCGCACGTTGTGCATCCGAACTCACATCCACAGTGCTCGCTTCAGCCGTTGCAACAGGAATTGAACTTTGTTTTAAATTTTGCTGTGCTTTATCAAAGTCTAAAACTAGTCGTGATGGTTGATCGAGTTGATAAGCTTGTGGTTGCGGCGGCAAGCCATTAAACATCACGCGAATTTCAGTCCCTTGACCTGGAATTTGCATTGGTACCACATTGGTTACACTCACCTGAGCATTGGCAACTTGCATCATCGCCATTGCAACAGCCCCCATCGAAAACTGACGAAACACATGATTCATTGTATTGCCATCCCCAAAAATAAAATCTTGTACACTATTCTTCATTTTTATTCCTTTAAGCTTAAGGTGCTGGTCCAATTAATATGAGACTTCTAGGACGCTCTACATATCCTTCTCGCCCATCCGGAATAATCTCAATCAAATCAATTTGAGTCGGGGTAATATTTACCACTCGACCATGATTGAGCCCCATATAACTTCCACGTTGAATACGCTCAACTTCACCATCAGGTGTCTGAATCAAGGCTAATATTTGCCCAGATTGGTTACGCATACTACCCTTCATATTCAGGGTTTCTAGTGCATAACTCTCCAAAGGTTGAGGCTGACGGCTCAAGTTTGGATAAACACGCTTACCTGCCATGATTTTAAGTTCTGCTGCCAAGGAACTTGGCAAGAACGGACTTTTTAAAGAATGCGCCGCATAATTAAAAGTTTCGACAGGTACAAAATCTGGCGCAGGTTCAATCGCTAGTGGAGCTTGATTGCGTATATTTGCCATCTCTTGATTGACCACATCAATACGTGATTCACAACCAGCCAATACAAATCCAACCATCACAGAAAGTGCCAATTTATTCATTTTCATTTTGGAGCCTCCTGTGTGCTTGCTGAATCTGCAGCTTTCGCAGCACTTTCAGTATTCCCTTCATAACGATATGTTTTTGCAGAAATCACATAGTCAATTTTTGGAATATCTGAGTTCTTTTCTTTATTTTCAGTTGCTGTAATCGTTAAATTATGCAAAGTCACAATCCGTGAAAGACCCGCAATACTACTTACAAATGAACCAAAGGCGTGGTAATCACCTGTTGCCTCAATATGAATTGGCTGTTCCGTAAAGAACTCTTGCTTCACTTCAGGCTCAAGACGAATAATTTTAAATTTCAATCCAGAATTCACGCCTGTTAAGTTGATATCTTCAACCAAACCTGGAATTTCAGTTTCTTTCGGCAATTGTTCTAACTGTTGATTAAAACGTGCTTCCATATCCTGCAACTGCAATTGATATTGTTGCAAATTACGTAGTTTTGAATCTTTTTCACGAAACTCATTCAACAAATTTTGTTCTTGTGCATTGGCACTTGAAATAGCTTCAATCTTGCCTTTAATCGCCAAGAAATAGCCCAAAATTGCCACAAGGATAATGATAAAAATCCAACATGTAATTTTGACTGAAATTGGCCAACTACCATAGTTATTCGGATCTAGCGTATTGAACTGCTGTACAAACTTATCAAAAGTCATTTTCTTTTTCGGAATGACCACAGCATCTTGATTCAATTGTTCAAATTCATCACGACTCATTTTGCAGCCTCCGGAGTTGGTGTTGCTGCAGTTTGTGCGTCAGATGTTTGCGCCGATGAAGCTGACTGTCCTGCATTTGCTGCTGGATCATTAATGGTCGGCTGCGCAATTTGCTCCAAATCAGCAGTCACAGTAAATGCACCATAAGATTCTTCTACGCGAGGAACCACTGACGTCGGCGCTTTGTCTTTTTTCTCTTCCGCCACAAGGAATGAGCTCATGAAGGCATTACGATACCAAGGTGATGCTTCCAAATTACGCAGTAGATCTGCAACAGTGTTTGGACTTTCCGCACGCCCTTCGATCATAAATTTGTCGCCATTACGTTCAAATTTTGTGATGTACATATTGGCAGGTGTCACACGAACCAATTCATCTACAAGATGTACAGCGATTGGACGTTGACCTTGTAAGCCTTGAATCAACTTCATTCGTTCAATAATGGCATTACGCTGTTCTTGTAAACCATCCAAAGACTTTAATTGAACATCTAAGTTTTGGTTATGACTGATAATCAATTGGTTCGCTTGTTCTTGATCTTTTAATTTGTGATCAAAGTACAACCATGTTAAACCAACCCCAATTACCCCAATTAAGAAAGCCCCAATACAAAGTGCAATAAATTCTTTTTTTCGTTTCTCTCTTAGCTCATCACGCCAAGGGAGCAAGTTAATTTTTGCCATTAATCAAAACTCCTCAATGCTAGACCGCATGCCACCATGAGTGATGAGGCATCATTTTCAATTTTTTTAATATCAATTTGAGGTGAAAAACCCATTTGTAAGAATGGATTGGCAATCGTGACGCGGTAACCCAATTTTTGTTGAAGTAATTTTGCAAGCCCCGGAATATTGGCATTCCCCCCTGCCAATAAAATATGGTCAATTTCGTTGAACTGTGAAGATGAGAAAAAGAACTGTAAAGAACGTGCTGCTTGTTGAACGACAGCTTCTAAGAAGGGTTCTAAGACTTCGATATCATAATCATCTGGCAAGGCACGTGTTTTTTTCGCACGACCAGCTTCTTCGAAAGACAATGCATAGCGATTTTGAATTTCCTGTGTCAATTGTTTGCCACCAAACACTTGCTCACGGGTATAAATCACTTTGTTATTCTGCATGACAGATAAGGTCGTCATACTATGACCAATATCTAAAATACCCACGGTATTCACACCCATTGGCAAAGTATCTGAGAAAACTTTAAATGCATTTTCAATTGCAAAGCTTTCTACATCACCAATTTTTGGTGTAAGACCAGCAAGCTGAATGACTTCCGCACGCGCTTCAACATTTTCAATACGCGTAGCGACAAGCAAAACATTGACACGATTTGGGTTGGACAGACGATCTGGCAAGACCTCAAAATCAAGGCTCGCTTCATCAAGTGGGAACGGAATATATTGCTCAGCATCATCACGAATCTGAATTTCACGTTCATCATCGTTCATATCTGCGTCCATTTCGATGATTTTTGTAATCACCATCGACGTTGGAACCGCCAAAGCTGCATTAGTGGTCTGCGTATTGGCCAAATTAATTGCGCGCTCTAAACAGTCACCGACAGCTTCCGGATTCAATATGTTCTTTTCAACAACACTTCCTTCTGGTAATGGCACCAAAGCATAGCTTTCTACCCAATACCGCCCACTCTTTACAGAAAGTTCCAAAACCTTAACAGAAGTCGAACTAATATCTACTCCTATTAACCCCTTATTTGGCTTACGATATAACCTGAGCACAATATAATTCCTATTATTTTTTTATCCCCAAAAAAATTAACCCACTAATTAGCATTGGTCTATAATTTTATACAGATACAATAACTCATCTAACAATCCGTATATCGAAAGGATATACTGACCACCAATTAGTTTGCCATTAGCTCTTATTAAAACTTACTTGTTATGAAAAAGCTATCTTGTTCAGGCCTTGTTCATCCATTTTTTTTGGCCATTATTATTATTTTGGTCGCAATTCCAATGGGTTTCTATGGCATGTATCTCTATATTGCCCCGTCTTTGCCTGAAATGTCCATCTTAAAAAAGGCTCCATTATTAAAACCATTGCAAGTTTATAGTGCTGATAATGAGCTGATTGCAGAATATGGTGGCAAACTTTCGGTTCCTGTAGAGTACGACCAAATTCCGTCTCATTTCATTCATGGCTTTTTAGCTGCGGAAGATTCTTCGTTCTTTGAACACAGCGGAATTAGTTTCAAAGGATTGGGGCGTGCCGTCAGTGAAAGTATTACAGGCTCAGATGTGCAAACGGGTGGTTCAACCATAACCATGCAGGTTGCAAAAAACTATTATCTGACTCCAGAGCGTACTTTAAAACGTAAACTAACAGAAGTTTTCCTTGCTCGAAAAATTGAACAAAATCTAAGTAAGGAAGAAATTTTAACGCTGTATGTTAACAAAATCTTTTTGGGCAAAAATGCATACGGGATCGCAGCAGCTGCAAAAATTTATTATAACAAGAGCTTGCAAGATTTGAGCTTGGCTCAAATGGCAATGATTTCAGGCCTACCCAAAGCACCATCAAAATATAATCCTGTAGCCAATCCAAAACGTGCTTTAGAGCGTCGTAATTGGATTTTAGGACGTATGTTGCAATTGGGTTATATCAATCAATCGGAATATCAAGAAGCAATTGCTGAACCAATTAATCTCGATATGCCTGACCGCGGAGTTAGCAACAAATTCCCCTATGTCGGGGAAATGGTTCGCTCTGAGCTCGTAGAAAAGTTTGGCGAACAAGCGACAGATTCTGGCTATAAAGTCTATACCACCATCAACAGCCAACGCCAAGCCTATGCTGAGCAAGCTGTGCAAGATGGTCTTGAAGCTTACGATAGACGACATGGTTGGCGTGGTGCAGAAGCACATGATGAGCCATTAAAAAACTTTATTCCATATGCTAACACTTATCCTGCCGAAGTCACTAAAGTCAACAACACCAGTATCGAAGTGTTGATGCAAGATGGTAGTAGTGTGACTGTTCCATGGTCAGGTCTGTCTTGGGCACGTCCCTATCGCAATGCCAATAGTGTAGGCAATGCGCCAAGCAAAGCCTCACAAATTGTTAAAGTAAAAGATATTATTCGCCTACGTCCGAATGCTGATAAAAGCTCATGGGCTTTGGTGCAAATTCCAAAAGCGCAAGGTCAATTGATCGCACTCAACCCCAATAATGGTGGCATTGAAGCCATTGTCGGTGGTTATAATTTTTATCAATCTAAATTTAACCGTGCTCTACAAGGCTGGCGTCAGCCGGGTTCAACCATTAAACCCTTTGTTTATGCTTTAGCACTTGAACGCGGTATGACTCCATACTCCATGGTCAATGACAATCCAATTACGATTGGCAAATGGACGCCTAAAAACTCTGACGGTCGCTATTTGGGAATGATTCCTCTACGCCGTGCCCTCTATTTATCACGTAACACAGTTTCAGTTCGCTTATTACAAGTCGTCGGGATTGAACGTACTCGCCAATTATTTATGGATTTTGGTTTGCAAGAAAACCAAATTCCACGTAACTACACCATTGCTTTAGGTACCCCACAGGTATTGCCGATTCAAATGGCGACAGGTTATGCGACATTTGCCAACGGTGGATATCGTATTCAACCGCACTTTATTAGTCGTATTGAAGATGCTTATGGCAAAGTGATTTATCAAGCCAATCCTGAATATGCATGTATTCAATGTATCAATCAAAAGGACGAAGTTGAATCTGCAGATCCGACCACGCCAGATGATGAAGTGATTGAAGTCACTAATAAGGATAATAAACCTGCTGAATCGAAAATTTCCGATACTGAAGCAGCAAACTATAAACAAGCTCAGCGGATTTTGAAGTCAAGTTCAGCCTTTGATATGGCGAACATCTTGCGTGACGTGATTCAACACGGTACAGGTCGTGCGGCTTTAAAAATTGGTCGCGGTGATTTAGGCGGTAAAACCGGTACAACCAATGATGCAAAAGACGCGTGGTTTGCTGGATTTAATGGAAAATTGGTCACTGTGGCTTGGGTCGGTTTTGACCAACCCTCTACTTTAGGTCGCCGTGAATATGGTGGTGTTGCAGCACTGCCGATTTGGTCAGACTTTATGGCGAAATCCCTCAAAGGCACACCTGAAGCTTGGGTGCGTTTAGACACTCATGCCAAAAATCCAATCAATCGCAATTCAGCTAAAGCGACTCAAGGTCAACCTGAACAAGATCGTGCAGCAACGCCGCCGATGGCTCAACCGCTGTATCGTCCTGCTCCTGTTGTACCAAAACCACAGGCTACGCAAAATGATTTTGAAGATCTTCCAGGGGCTGCTGAAACCAATCTTGCACCTACTCGGACTGCGCCACCACCAATGCAGCCTAAACCACAAAGTACAGAGCATAAAACTGACGCACTTGATCATCTCATCGATCAAGTTCAGTAAATAAGCTGCATAAAAAAGCCCTCAAACTAGGGCTTTTTTTATCAATTCAAATGCATTATTTCTTTTTAAAGAGATAAATTTGATACTGCGCTTGCAACTCAAATTGTTCATTTTTTTCTAGAGCTTCTCGACGCTCAGCTTTCACTTTATAGGCATAAGGCGTCATTGCAATTAAGTTTTTGAGATCCTGCTGAGAAAGTGACATTTTCGCTTGTACCACTTGCTCACTTTCCAATTCAAAATCATTCGCCAGTTGTTCCACAAATTTATGCGGTTCATGTAGTTTTACTTCTTCAAATAAGGCTTCACGCATTGCATAAAGATGCTCTGGCGCAGGTGTGACCACCATCAAGTGCCCTTCAGGCTTTAACACACGAAGGATTTCTTCTTGAGGAATAGGACTAAATAAACTCGTACACAAGTCAATCGAATGATCTAATACAGGTAAGGTTGCCCCTGTCCCAACCACCCAAGTCACCTCTTTATTCAGTTTAGCGGCCACTTGTACTGCATTTTTAGCGATATCGACACCCACACACTGTAATACTTCAGCTTGCATCGCATTGGTGTAATAGCCTTCACCACAGCCAATATCCAATAAGTTTTCAACACGTAACTTTTGAATCAAAGCCACTACTGTCTGTTGCAAAGGTGCATAGTGACCTGCACTTAAAAATGCTCGACGCGCCTGTACAGATTCAGGCGTATCGCCCGGGTTTTTACTGTGTTTATGCTGAACCACATGTAAATTGACATAGCCTTGTTTTGCAACATCATAGCTATGATTATTTTCACAGCGCCATGTCCGCTCTGTGAGTTTCAATGCTTCACGGCATACAGGACACATCAACAGGTTCATCATTTACTCCACTATATTTTTGAAATAAAAAAACCGGCATCTGTGGGAGCAAATGCCGGTTTCGTTTATTTATTTGCTTAGCGTAATTTTAAAGTCATTAGACCCAAAACTACCAGCATAATTGTGATAATCCAAAAACGAATCACCACCTGAGTTTCACGCCATCCCTTTTTCTCATAGTGATGGTGCAGCGGTGCCATTAAGAATACACGCTTGTTCCGCATACGCAGTGAGCCAATTTGCAAGAAAACAGAAATAGCTTCAACCACAAAGACACCGCCCATAATGGCAAAAACGATTTCTTGACGAACCATGACTGCGATCGTACCGAGCATCGCACCTAGAGATAAGGCACCGACATCACCCATAAACACTTGCGCTGGATGCGCGTTAAACCATAAGAATGCCAAACCAGCACCGATCATTGCCGCACAGATCACGACAAGTTCAGATGCGTATTTCACATAAGGGATATGTAAATAATCGGCAAAACGAACATCACCAGCCAGATAAGCAAATACACCTAAACCAGCGGCAACCAGAACAATTGGCATAATTGCTAGGCCATCTAAACCATCCGTTAAGTTCACAGCATTAGATGCACCGTTAATCACCAAATAAGTAAAGACAATAAAGCCAATACCGAGTGGAATAATAGACAATGGAATGCTAATTTCTTTAAAGAATGGAATCAGCAGATCCAACATATTTGAGGTATGTACAGGATTCGCTTGCTGTGTCGCAATCACATAAAGTGCAATACCAGCACCTAATGATGCCACAGAAGTCCAAAAGAATTTCTTCTTCGCAGATAGACCGGCATTGTCTTTATAACGGATTTTAATCCAGTCATCGGCCCAGCCAACAGCACCAAAGATCACCATCACGCCAAGTACAATCCATACATAAGGGTTTGAAAGATCGGCCCAAAGTAAGGTTGAAATCCCAATAGACAGTAAAATCAACACACCGCCCATAGTCGGTGTGCCCATTTTTTTGGCATGATTTTCAGGTGCAAATGAACTGACTGCCTGACCATATTTGAGAGCTTGCAATTTGCGGATCATCACAGGTCCAAGCAACAGACCAATGGCCAATGCCGTTAAGACACTGAGTAGCGAACGAAGCGTTAAATAACGAACAACCTGAAACGAGCTGTGATAACCCGCAAGCTGCTCAAATAACCATAACAGCATTAAAGTTTCTCCATCAATTCAGCCATCAAAGTTTCCATGTGGGTATAACGAGAACCTTTAAACAGGAAACTCATGGACTGAGGCTGATGTGTTTTGACTAGACTAATTAATAACGGTAAAGCCTGTTCTTGAGTAAGAAAGGCCTGTAATTTTTTACCATATTGTGTACTGCGCGCGCCTTCTTGCACAGCAGGTGAAAACTCACCGACAGCAACGACAAATTGAAGACCAGAGTGTGAGACAAGATCACGTCCCAACATGTAGTGCTGCTGTGCAGCAGAAGAACCTAACTCACCAATATCCCCAATGACCATGACTTTGATGCCATCTTGCTGCGCAAGTACATCAGCAGCAGCACGCATTGAGGTTGGATTTGCATTGTAAGTATCATCAATAAACAAATAATCTTTATGTTGAATAAAGTTTAGACGGCCTTTGGCACCTGTCGCATGTTCAAGCCCCACAACGATATCATCTAAACTCACACCAATCGACAACGCGAAAGCTGCGGCTGCAGTGGCATTTTGCACATTATGTTCACCAGCAAATGGCAGTTGAACATGACGTGCACCTTGTGGCGTATTTAAGATAAAACGTGAAGATTGAGCCTGAAGCTCCGTCTCAGTCGCAAAGACATCCCCGCCCTGACCAAAACTCATTAATTGCTCAGTTTGCACAGCTTGACGAATGGCATCTGTAAAATCATCTGCCGCAGGCACAATCGAAGTTCCTGTTTTCGCTATATGTGCATAAATTTCAGACTTGGCACGACAGATGCCATCACGTCCACCAAACTCACCCATATGAGCGGTGCCAATATTTAAAATTCCGGCAACCTGAGGCTGTACCAAATTTGAGGTGTAATCAATTTCACCTTTATGACTGGCACCAAGCTCCATCACGGCATACTGATGTTCTGGACGCAACTCAAGTAACATCATCGGTACGCCAAGGTCATTATTTAAATTACCGCGCGTAATTAATGTTGGTGCAAGACGAGAAAGGATACTCCCGAGCATCTCTTTGGTCGTAGTTTTACCACTGCTTCCTGTCAAGGCAATTACTTTTAAAGCTGGGTTTTGGGCACGACGAAATGCACCCAAATGTCCAAGCGCCAAACGTGTATCTGCAACCACCAACTGATAAATATCCACATCGACCGGATGACTAACGATGGCAATTTCACAACCCTTTTCAGCCACTTGAGCAAGGAAGTCATGCGCATCAAAGCGTTCACCTTTCAGGGCAAGAAAAGCGTCACCTTGCTCTGCATGACGTGAATCGGTCAAAATTCGTTTTACAGGACCTGTCGGCGCTTGATTATTATGCCAGTGACCTTGTGTCGCTTGAACCAACTGTTCGGCAGTCCATGGTTCTAATGGAACCGTACTGGTCGTTGAAGTATGCATATCTGTTTCCTATTGCGCTGGATAAGCCGAGTCAGTGTTGTGATGCTGTGAATCAATCGCTGATTTCACTTCCACCACATCATCAAACCAATGTCGAACTCCATCAATTTCTTGATAGTTTTCATGGCCTTTACCAGCAATCACCACAATATCACCCGCTTGCGCATGGTTGACTGCGAATTTAATCGCTTCACGGCGGTCATGGATTTCATGGACAGTTTTTCCAGTGAAATCAATACCAGCCTTCATATCTGCAAAAATTTGTTCTGGGTTTTCAGTACGTGGATTATCTGAGGTAATCAACGCAATATCTGCATGGTTTAATGCCGCTTGTGTCATCAATGGACGCTTACCACGGTCACGATCACCACCACAGCCAAACACCGCCCATAGCTGTTGCGATACATGACGTTTTAAGGTCTGTAACACTTGAATCAAGGCATCTGGTGTATGTGCATAATCCACCACAAACAGGCGTTCATCATCACGGATCACTTGCATACGACCCGGTGCACCTTTTAACTTGGGCGCAGTTGCGATCAAGGCAGATAAGTCAAAACCCGCTTGCTCCGCTGAAATTAAGCTCGCCACAATATTTTCAATATTGAAGTGTCCCAATAATGGACTTTGCACCACAAATTCAGCTTGAGCAGTACGCAATTTAAATTGTGCGCCCGTTAAGCTGTATTGAATATCCGTCACTTGATAATCCGCAGCCTGACGCGTTGAATAAGTCAAAATTTTAGGCTGAGCCGGGTTTTGGCGTGCGGCATTCAGCATCACTTCTGCATGTTCATCATCGAGATTGATGACTGCAACTTTGAGCGATGGAAACTGAAACAAACGTGATTTCGCTTCAGCATAGGCTTCAAGGGTTTTATGATAATCCAAATGATCACGACTTAAATTGCTATAAGCGGCAATTTCAATTGCACAGCCATTTAATCGACCTTGTTCTAAGCCATGCGAACTTGCCTCAATGGCAGCAAACTCTGCACCCTCAAGCGCATAGGCATGCAATGCATTTTGCATATGTAACGCATCTAAAGTGGTGTGAGAAGAGGCTTCTAAATTCGGTAAAATTCCATTACCAGTGGTTCCCATCACTGCACATTTTTTGCCTTGCAGCATGAGTAATTCAGCGATTAAACGAGAGATCGTGGTTTTACCATTGGTACCCGTCACTGCCAAAATTCGTGCAGCTTGAGCTGGTTGAGTCGCCTGTAAATATTGCTTTTGCCACTGCCCCATCAATTGACGCACATCCGCGATCACGACACTTTGATCCAAGCCCAAATCAGTTTCTGAAATGACAGCCAACGCGCCATTCTCTAACGCTGCACGTGCAAATTGTGCTGTTTTTTCAGGTTGCGAAAACGAAGTCAGGGCAATAAATATTTGCCCTGCTGTAACTTTGCGACTATCCAGATTGAAGCCCTGAAAGGATTGCAACATCCATTCAGCGGGCTGTTCAACGGTGTATAGATCTTGAAACGTAATTTTCATTCATCACCTATTACTGGATCTTAGGAGTGTCTAAAGGTTTATCTAATGGTACGTTCATTAAACGTAAAGATTCTTGCATTACACGAGCGAAAACTGGTGCAGCCACCAGACCACCGTAATACTGACCTGTCGGGTTTTCCACTACAACAATCATGGCCAAACGTGGATCACTCACTGGTGCAACACCGGCAAAGAGTGCTCGATATTCTGAAGTCGAATAGCCTTTACGGTCTGCACGTAATTTATGTGCTGTACCAGTTTTACCCGCCACGCGATAACCCGGAATATTGGCTTGACGTGCCGTACCACCCGGCAAGGTCACTGCTTCCATCATTAAAAGCACTTGATCAGCAATTTTAGGGTCAACCATCTGCTCACCTTTCGGCTTTTCCTCAAGCTTGTACAAGCTCAGTGGCATTTTGACGCCCTTATTGGCAATCATGGCATAAGCATCAGCCAGTTGAAGCACTGTAGCGTTCAAACCATAACCATAAGCCATGGTCGCTACTTCTGACACATTCCATTTACTCTTCGGCAAAATCAGACCAGCACTTTCGCCGGGGAATTTCACCGCTGAACGTTGACCAAAGCCAAGACGTTGATAGAACGTTGGTAATGTTTCATAAGGGAGAGATAAAGCGATTTTTGCCACACCGACGTTAGACGATTTTTGAATAATGCCGCCCAAAGTCAGAGGGCCATAGTTATGCGTATCTCGGATAGTATGATTCCCTACACGCATAGAACCGGGTGTGGTATTTACAACGGTATTTGCAGTGTATTTACCGCTTTCCAATGCCATTGCCACGGTCAATGGCTTCATGGTTGAACCTGGCTCAAAGGAGTCAATCGCACCACGGTTACGCATAGCATCTTTATTTAAGACACCTTTTTTATCATTCGGGTTGTACGACGGCCAAGACGTCATCGCTAAAATTTCACCTGTTTTGACATCCACGGCAATCGCGGTTGCAGAACGTGCGTTATTGGCTACGCCGGCTGCAGTCAACTCACGATACATAATGTATTGCAAACGTGAATCAATACTCAGCGTGATATTTTCACCCGACTCAACCTCTTTCACGATCTCAGGGTCTTTAACGCGGTTGCCTTTTTTATCTCGGACAATTTGCTGCGCACCATCTACGCCTGCAAGACGTTCATTCAATTGCATCTCTAAACCTTCGATGCCCATACCCTCACTATTGGTTAAACCAATAATTTGTGAGTTTGGCTGAGGCTGTGGATAGTAGCGCTTATAGTTTTTCTCGGTATATACCCCCTGAAAGTCACGTTTCATGATCAATTCAGCTTGTTGTGGTGGCACTTCTTTCTTTAAAACTAAATAACGTGAACGTGGACGCTCATTCATTTTGCGTCTCAATTCAGCACGATCCATCCCTACAGCATCAGCGAGTTCATCTAAATTCAGATTTTTATCTGGTAATTGACGTTTTAACTTACGGTTGTTTGGATCTTTAGCCAATTCCGCCGTAATTTCTTCAAAGAGTTTTTTATTGTCAAAATAATCACGTGGATCGATCACGATTTTCATGATCGGAGTACTAATGGCTAAAGGAACGCCGTGACGGTCATAGATTACACCGCGCATGGCTTTTAAGGTTTCAGTTCTTAAAATTTTGGCATTGGCTTTATTTTGTAAAAAGTCTTTATTGATGATTTGTACATAAAAAGCCCGCCCGACCAATGCAATAAAGCACAGTAAAACCACCGCCCACATCAAGTGATAGCGCCACATCTCCACCGAAATTGCTGTACGACCAGTAACAGACTGCTGTTTTTTACGCGGAGTTTGTTTGTTTCTCTTTTCAACCATGTGACCGGCAGCCTATTTTTTCTGTTCTGGAGTTTGTGGCAATGAAATAACAACGGTTTGTGCAATAGGAGGCGAATACATCCGTAATTGGGTAACTGCACGTGTCCCAATTTGGGCTGTTGCACCAAAAGTTTGTTGTTCGATCAGCAAACGTCCCCATTCTGCATTGAGGTCATCCCTTTCACGCATATAGGTACTCAATTGACGATAATCTTGGCGATATTCAAAGACTTGAAACACCACCATAATCGCACTCACAAAAACCAAGAGCAATAAAATGCCGTATGTAATGATTTTCTTCGACTGCGATTGATCAGAGTTTTTTTCGATTGCTTCGGTTTTCATTCTTTGCCTTTTAAGCTAAACGCTCTGCCACACGAAGCCAAGCACTACGAGATCGTGGATTGGCTTTAACTTCTTCTTCACTTGCTTTAATTCGTGACACTTTTTTTAAGCGGCGGGTATCTTCGCGTTTTTGTGGCAAACCCCAGCCTGTGTCTTCTGCAAGTGTAGATTCTTTTTGAATAAATTGTTTAATTAAACGATCCTCTAAAGAATGGAAACTGATCACTGCCAGAGTGCCTTGAGGTTTCAGCATCTCCACCGCTTGAGGTAAGAAGTTATCAATATCGTCGAGTTCTTTGTTAATAGCAATACGAATTGCTTGGAAAGTTCGTGTCGCTGCATGTTTATTTTTTTCCCATTTCGGGTGGGCAACTTTCACAATTTCGGCCAATTGAGCTGTGGTTTCAATATACCCTGCAGCTTTAATCGCTTTGGCAATACGGCGGCTATAACGCTCTTCACCATATTTAAAAATAATATTAGCTAAATCTTCTTCTTCAATATCAACCAACCACTCTGCGGCTGTTGGACCTTGTGAATTGTCCATACGCATATCAAGTGGGCCATCTTTCATAAAACTAAAGCCACGCTCTGCTTGGTCTAGCTGCGGAGATGATACCCCTAAATCCGCCATAATACCGTCGACCAAATCGATACCTCGACTACGCAGTTCTTCTTTTAAGTCTGCAAAACTAGCGTGAATGATTTTAAAACGCGCATCTTCTTGTTCTAATTCTGCTGCAACAGCCAATGCTTGCGGGTCTTTATCAAAGGCATAAACACGTGCGTTTTCATCTAATTTAGACAGTAATAAACGCGTATGACCACCACGCCCAAATGTGCCATCTACGAAAATTCCTGTATTGCGATCTGCCAGTAAAGCATCAACAGTTTCATGAAGTAATACAGAAATATGCGACATAAGGGTTCGTTCAACACAGCTAAAAATGTAACTGCACATTATTACCTTGTTTTAGCAAAGCTCCAAACGTCTTTTTGTACAGAAATATTACTTTCCATAGAGAAAACCGTTTTTATTTTTTGCCATCCATTAAAAAACCTCCCGAAGGAGGTCTTTGAACATCTCAAATCATAGATTTCGATGTATTAACGCTTATTATTGTAGATCTGATCGAAGATCGCACCATTCACAAAATGTGTCTTTTGCGCTTTTGCCCAACCACCAAACACTTCATCGATGGTAAAGGTTTTTAATGGCGGGAACTGTGATTTATATTTTGCTAAAACTGCTGCATTACGTGGGCGATAGAAATGACGAGCCGCCATCTCTTGACCTAATGGAGAATAAAGATAATTGATATAGCCTTGAGCTAACCATTTATTACCATTTTTATCGACAGTTTTGTCTACGATTGCCACTGAAGGCTCAGTCAAAATCGACATCGATGGATATACGATATCAAATTTATTTTTACCCAAAGTTTTTTGAGTAACTAAAGCTTCGTTTTCCCAAGTCAATAACACATCACCAATACCACGTTCTGCAAATGTAGTCATCGATGCACGTGCCGCAGAGTCCATCACTTTTACGTTATGGTACATTTTACCCACGAAATCTTTGGCTTTCGCTTCATTACCACCCGGCTGTTTCAAAGCATAACCCCAAGCTGACAAGTAAACCCAACGTGGGAGACCGCCAGTTTTCGGGTTCGGGGTAATAATTTGTACGCCCGGCTTGGTTAAATCAGACCAATCTTTAATATGTTTCGGGTTGCCCTTACGCACCATGAAGACAATCGTTGACGTATATGGCGCTGAGTTATGTGGAAACTCTTTTTGCCAGCCCGGCTGAATCTGTCCAGACTTCACAATTTCTTCGATGTCATTGGCCAATGCCAAAGTCACGACATCACCTTTTAAACCATCAACCACGGATCGGGCTTGTTTACCTGAACCACCATGTGATTGTTTAAATGCAACCGTTTTACCGGTACGCTCTTTCCAATATGCACCAAATGACTTATTAAATTCGTCATAAAATTCACGCGTTGCATCATAAGAAACGTTTAAAAATTCACGATCAGCGGCCTGAGCAGACGCTGAGAAAGCAACACCAGTGGCAAGCAACGCAGCACTAAGCCAAGCCTTAAATTGAGTTTTCATAACAGCCAGCATAAAGTTATATTCAATACTGCTAAATATATGAAATAAAGTCATAAATCGCAATTGCAGCAAGTTTAGACCCTTTTGCTGAATACAGCTAGCGCAGCGAATTTAATTGTCTGTTTTTCATATTAAAATACACAAAAACAATCTACTTATTGCCTATATATAGATTTTTATGCATTACATATGCAAAAAACGGATAATCTAGATTATCCGTTTTTACAGCGCACATTATAGTGGGTCGTTTTACTCTTTATTCTTTTCACTATAGATTTGATCAAAAATCGCACCATTCACAAAATGTGTCTTTTGCGCTTTAGCCCAACCGCCAAACACTTTATCAATGGTAAAGGTTTGAACTTTCGGGAACTGAGCAGCATATTTTGCAGTGGCTTTTGCATCGCGAGGGCGGAAGAAATATTTGCCTGCTAGCTCTTGGCCATTAGGTGAATATAGATAGTTTAAATAACCCTTCGCCAAATTTCGATTACCATTTTTATCGACGGTTTTATCTACCACAGCCACCGAAGGCTCGGCTAAAATCGAAATAGAAGGATAAACAATGTCATATTTATCTTTGCCTAGGCCCTGAGTCGCTAAGAGTGCCTCATTTTCCCAAGACAATAAGACATCTCCAATGCCACGCTCAGCAAAGGTCGTGAGCGAACCACGTGCACCAGAATCCAATACTTTGACATTGCTATAGAGTTTTTTCACCAATTCTTTGGCTTTGGCCTCATTTCCACCCGGCTGTTTTAAAGCATATCCCCAAGCTGATAAATAGATCCAACGCGGTGCCCCACCTGTTTTTGGATTTGGCGTAATAATTTCAACACCCGGTTTGGTCAGGTCATTCCAATCTTTAATTTTTTTCGGGTTGCCCTTACGCACCAAAAATACGATAGTTGAGGTATACGGTGCAGAATTATGTGGAAATTGTTTTTGCCAATTTTTATTGATTTGTCCAGTCGCCACAATTTCATCAATATCATTGGCCAATGCCAAAGTGACAACGTCTGCTTGTAAACCCGTTGCTACTGCACGAGCTTGTTTGCCAGAACCACCATGTGATTGTTTAAAGTTAATCTCTTGTCCTGTACGTTTTTTCCAATATTGTCCAAATTCTTGGTTATATTCCTGATAAAACTCACGTGTTGGATCATATGAGACATTTAAGAAACCTTTTGCGGCATATACCTGTACTGCTACCCCACCCAATAAAGCGAAAATACCCGATGCTATTATTTTTTTCATCTGCTCAAACTCAAATTGATCTTGAGAGCACTATATAAATCAAAAATAACTTTAACAATCAGCTATCTATAATATAAATTCAAATCTATTTCTGTTTTAAAGATATCTAAAAATAACGTATTTAAAGCTTTAATTCTGCTAATACAGCAACAATCAGAAGCGATCTCCATGCTATCTTCATAGTTGTTTGCTAAAACATCCGAAAATCTGGAGAAAACAGTCTATTTAGGTAATCCTAGTACAGACTTTTTTAGTTTTTTTGTAAAAATTGTGACGTAGTTCTACTTTTTAATTACGAAAGATGGTTAAATCGTAGTCTAAATATTAAAACTATTTTGCAAATAAAAAGTTCCATCACCAAAACTAGGGGGAGATTTGGACATGAAATTTTCATACGCATTATGCCTAGGCTTAAGTTTAAGTGTGACTGCACAGACTGGTTTTTGTGCTGCAACCAGCACCGCATCGAATAACAAACTTACGATGCCTGCTGAACGTACCTCATTGATCGAAAAAGCGATTAATCAGCAAAAATCTGAAGGTAAAGGCCGTACAGACGATAATTTAAAAGTACTTACGTCTATTAAAGCTGCACCGACTCAAAGTTTCTTTGCATCACAAAACCAAAGTTTTTCTCGTTTTGTTCAAGCCATTTTTTCTGGTAGCAACTCATAACGACATCAGCATACTGATGCTGTCCAAGCTATTGTTTTAGACGAGTTCCCCTACTGTCGTCTAAAAAATACTAAAAAACGCCTGATCATTCAATGTTGAATTAAGCATTAAGTGATCAGGCTTTTTCGTTATAATAGATCCCAATTTACATTCTGATTAAAAGCTGATTATGACTGTTCGTACTCGTATCGCACCTTCTCCTACTGGTTTCCCACATGTTGGGACTGCTTATATTGCATTGTTTAACTTATGTTTTGCGAAGCAACATGGCGGTGAATTTATTCTTCGTATTGAAGATACAGACCAACTGCGCTCTACCCCAGAATCTGAGAAAATGATTTTAGATTCATTGCGTTGGTTAGGTTTGAACTGGTCAGAAGGTCCAGATGTGGATGGCCCTCATGCGCCATACCGTCAATCTGAACGTATGGACATTTATAAACAATATGCTTTGGAACTGGTTGAAAAAGGCCATGCATTCTACTGCTTCGCAACAGCAGAAGAACTCGATCAAATGCGTGCGGAACAACAAGCGCGTGGTGAATCACCGCGTTATGACGGTCGTGGCTTAAAACACACTGCAGAAGAAGTGGCACAGCGTTTGGCTGCTGGTGAACCGCATGTCATTCGTATGAAAGTGCCTGAAGAAGGGATTTGTAAATTTAATGACTTACTGCGTGGTGAAGTCGAAATTCCTTGGGCGCAAGTTGACATGCAAATTCTACTGAAAACCGATGGTTTACCGACGTATCACTTGGCAAACGTGGTTGATGACCATTTAATGGAAATCACTCACGTAATTCGTGGTGAAGAATGGATTCCATCTGCGCCTAAACACCAATTATTGTACAAATATTTTGGTTGGGACATGCCTGTACTTTGCCACATGCCGCTGTTACGTAACCCAGATAAATCAAAACTGTCTAAGCGTAAAAACCCAACGTCAATTAACTACTACAAAGACATCGGCGTTTTACCTGAAGCATTATTGAACTACTTAGGCCGTATGGGTTGGTCAATGCCAGATGAAAGTGAAAAATTCACTTTGGCTGAAATGATTGAACACTTTGACATTCAACGTGTATCACTAGGCGGTCCAATCTTTGATGTTGAAAAGTTGAACTGGTTAAATGGTCAATGGATTAAAGGTTTAACACCAGGTCAATTGCTCGACACCCTGCTTGCTTGGAAATCAGATCGTAATACCTTGGAAGAAATTGCGGCTGCGATTCAACCGCGTATTAATTTATTGTCTGAAGCAGTGAATTGGGCAGGTTTTTATTTTAACCAATTCCCAACACTCAGCAAAGAACAGTTTGAAAGCAAAAAATTGACCGAAGAACAAGTTCGTCAAAGCCTTCAATTTGCCATTTGGCGTCTAGAAAGCATGTTCACTTGGAACAATGACACCGTCAGCCAAACTTTGATGGATTTGGCGAACCAAATGGACATTAAACTTCGTGACTTCATGCCAACCTTCTTTATTGCTATTGCTGGTTCGACATCTTCGACACCGGTTATGCAATCAATGGTAACCATTGGTCCTGATTTAACCTTTGCTCGCTTACGTCATGCACTTGAAATTGTGGGCAGCCCGAGTAAAAAAGAAACAAAAGCATGGGAAAAACTCAATGAAAGCTTAAAACTGCCGAAAAATGATGCAGTTGATGAAGCTTAATTGATTTTTTAGTTGACGGATGGGCGTTATCCCCCTAATATAGCGCCCATACCAAGAGATGGTGTCAACCAACTCTAAGTTGCCTCAAATTGTCCCTATCGTCTAGAGGCCTAGGACATCGCCCTTTCACGGCGGTAACCGGGGTTCGAATCCCCGTAGGGACGCCATATTCAAGGTGATGCAAATCATCTTATAAAAAACCCAAGCATTATGACTTGGGTTTTTTATTGCCTAAATTTTATCTGATTTAAATTTACGGTATTTTTGCTTTCTGCGTCATTCTGATTAAAATAAACCATAGATTAAAATTATGGAGTTGCAATGCAATACCGTTGCCCAAAATGTCAAAGCCCTAAAATTATGCCTCTTGCGCAAGCAGGCCAGCCTGTTGCTCGTCCTGTCGTGCCAAAAAGCCTGATTATCCTCATCCCTGCGGTATTTATTCTTTTACTGTTGGTGATTATCAGCATCGCAATGTGGATTTTTGGTGACGGTGCAGGTACTACATTACAAACTGCGACTGTTGTTGTATTTATTGCTTGCTTGATTGCTGGCTTCATGTTCTATCGCGACCTGCCAGATTTCAAAATTTCAATGCAAGGTTTTATGCAATCACAGAAAAAATGGAAATGCCGCGAATGTAATCATGAGTGGGAAATCTAAGCAGGCCCTTTAAATTACATCAGCATTAGTGCTGATGTGATTCATCATGAGAATGCGCGTGATCATCTTGATGATGCCCATGTGCATGATCAGACTTTTGGGTATGTTGGTGTACCACACATTCATCTTCTTCGATTTGTAATGTCATCTCCGTGATTCCATGTTCATGTTGCAACATTTCAATCGCCTCAAAATACAAGGCATTACGATCGGCTTCAGGTGCAAAGAGATGAACTGTCAAATGCACATTCTTTGATGTTATTGCCCAGACCTTTAACTGGTGAATACTCTCTACCCCATTGAGTGCCAATAAATCATTGCGTAACTTTTCTATGTCAATTTCTTCTGGTACACCTTCCAATAAAATATTGATGCTTTGTTTTAATAAAATCCAAGTCCTTGGTAAAACCCAAAAGCCAATGAGCACTGCAATTAGTGTATCGACCCACATCCAGCCCGTAAAATAAATAATCGCTGCACCAATAATTACACCAACCGAACCTAGGGCATCACTCAACACTTCTAGATACGCCCCCTTCACATTCAAGCTTTCTTGTGAACTGGAAAATAAAATACGCATCGAGATTAAGTTAATGATCAAACCAATAACGGCGACCATCATCATACCCATACTTTGAATTTCCGGCGGCGTTGAAAAGCGCTGATAGGCCTCATACAAAATATAAATCGCCACCACAAATAGCATCAAGGCATTAAACAAGGCTGCCAAAATTTCAAAACGCTGATAGCCAAAGGTGCGTTTGTTGTCAGCGGGAAGCTTGCCAATTTTAATCGCGACTAATGCTATAGCAAGGGCTGCAGCATCGGTGAACATATGTGCCGCATCTGACAATAGCGCCAAACTTTGCGTCATAAATCCTGCAATGACTTCAATAATCAAAAACGTCGTGGTCAGTGCTAAGGCAAAACTTAATTTTTTGACATTCCCTTCCGTCACAACGGCATGGCTGTGGTCATGCCCATGATGCTCACTCATTATTTTCTGACCTTTATAAATTATATGTTCTTCAGTCTTGAGCTTAACAGGTGCAGTAAACGTAATAAAATTACATTATTCAACCAACAGCATGGCATTTTACTCTCAAACTTTAAAACTGCTTTTTTCAGCATCTACTTTCAATTTATTAAAAATAATTTTTCGCAATCTAGATGACTGAAATCACTTATAGATATTTTTCAAGAACTATTCACATATCATGACAAGCATGCTAATTTTCATCTTAAGTGTGATCTGTTTAAAACAATTAAATCATTCATCGCAGCGCACGAATGACTGCAATTAATATTTTTATTAATCAAGTGGTTATATTTAGAAACAAGGAGTTTAACAATGATGATACAAGCTCTGAAAAAAGTCTATGCACTGTTATCACAACAGATGAATCCAAAGTTGCAAGGAATGCATCTTTCGGTTCCAGAAGCCGAGGGTAATTATGCCCAAGGGACTTATTTTGAAATTCTTGCGGCTCAACACCATCAAGACTTTCTCAGTCACCATACTATGGATTCAGCAGACCAATCCCCTACTGACTATCGCAATGCTATGTGGAATTTTTTAAGTGCCGCATTAAAAGGTCATAAAGATGCCCAATATCGCTTAGGCCTCGGTTTTTTACGGGGAGAACTCGGCTTGGACCGCAATTATGGACTTGCAGAATTTTGGCTCAGTAAAGCTGCTGCACAAGGCCATGAACATGCAGACTTCGTCTTACATCATGCCTATGAAGACATTGTCGTATAGTCATTGCATCCTAAGTAATAAAAAAACCAGCCCGCAGGCTGGTTTTTTTATTTTAAAACTGGAACTTAGTTGCCAATTTTGCGGTATTTTTGACGCTTTGCAACAAGGTCATCACCATCACGTTTACGACGGTATTCTTCAAATTCATGGTAGTTACCTGTAAAGAATTCAGGTGTTTCACCTTCAAATGACAAGATGTGCGTAGCAATACGGTCGAGGAACCAACGGTCATGCGAGATCACCATGACAGTACCTGGGAATACCAGAATAGCATCTTCAAGCGCACGTAAAGTTTCAATATCCAAGTCGTTTGACGGTTCATCGAGTAAGATGACGTTTGCACCCATTTGCAGGATTTTCGCAAGTTGTAAACGGTTTCGTTCACCACCTGACAATTGACCTACACGTTTTTGCTGATCTTGACCTTTGAAGTTAAAGCGACCGATATACGCACGAGATGCGATTTCGTATTCACCAATTTTCAAGATATCTAAACCGCCAGAAACTTCTTCCCAAACAGTTTTGTTGTCATCTAAGGTGTCACGAATCTGACCAACATAAGCCACTTTAACAGACTCACCCAGTGTAATTGTACCTGTATCTGGTTGTTGTTCGCCTGTCATCATACGGAACAGAGTCGTTTTACCCGCACCGTTTTCGCCCACGATACCTACAATTGCAGCAGGTGGTACAACGAACGATAAATCTTTATAAAGTGTACGGTCACCAAAGGATTTACTAATACCTTCAACTTCTACAACTTTATTACCTAGACGTGGACCAGGTGGAATATAGATTTCAGACGTTTCATTACGCTGTTGGAATTCACGTGAGTTAAGCTCTTCAAAACGCTCCATACGCGCTTTGTTTTTCTTTTGCTGACCTTTGGCATTTGAACGAACCCATTCAAGTTCTTTCTTCAATGCTTTAGCAAAAGATTCTTCTTGCTTCTGCTCTTGCTCTAAACGGGCATTTTTCTGCTCTAACCAAGAAGAGTAGTTGCCTTGGTATGGAATACCCATGCCGCGGTCAAGCTCAAGAATCCACTCTGCCACATTATCCAAGAAGTAACGGTCATGGGTAATCGCAACGATCGTACCTGGGAAATCTTTCAAGAAACGTTCCAACCATGATACTGATGAAGCATCCAAATGGTTCGTTGGTTCATCTAGAAGTAACATGTCTGGTTTAGACAATAACAAACGGCAAAGTGCAACACGACGGCGCTCACCACCAGACAACTTAGATACATCTGCATCCCAAGCTGGAAGGTTTAACGCTGCAGCAGCCTGATCCATTTGGTTCACAATGTTATGTGCATCCCATGAATGGATAATGGCTTCTAACTTCTCTTGTTCTTTTGCAAGTGCATCAAAGTCAGCATCTTCTGCTGCATATTCTGCAAACACTTCATCAAGACGCGCCAAAGCATCTAACGGCTCACGTAAACCGTCTTCAACGTTACCACGAACGTCTTTGCTTTCATCCAATGGCGGCTCTTGTTCAAGGTAACCAATTTTGATACCCGGTTGAGCACGTGCTTCACCTGAGAAATCTTTATCTACGCCCGCCATAATACGAAGCAAGGTAGATTTACCTGCACCGTTTAGACCAAGCACACCAATTTTTGCGCCTGGGAAAAATGATAAAGAGATGTCTTTCAGGATTTCGCGCTTAGGCGGAACCATCTTCGACACACGGTTCATCGTGTAAATATATTGGGCCACTTAGGACTCCTCAATAGTCAAAACATATACGGAACAACACAAAGTTGCCCCTGCTCAATTGAGCGAAAAAATAATCGGCTATTATACGCATAAAGTCGTGAAAAAATAAGGTTTCGCACACGCCTTCAATGCATTGTTACAAGTTTAATGGCGAACAAAATTTAAACATGCGTTTTTAAGCATGATTTCGCTCATCTTTAGCTGAAAATTTTTCAATAATATGAATAATTATGATATTCATTTTATAAATAAAGCACTTTTATTCATATATATAAATGATAGACTATTTAAAAAATTAGCTCACTTAGATGATGTAATCATGACATATAAAGACGAAACTTTAGCAATTCACGCGGGGTATACCCCGGAGCCAACCACCAAAGCGGTTGCGGTGCCGATTTATCAAACCACCTCATATTCCTTTGATAACACACAGCATGGTGCTGATTTATTTGACTTAAAAGTTCAGGGTAATATTTATACCCGCATTATGAATCCAACCACGGCGGTACTTGAACAGCGTGTTGCAGCACTCGAAGGCGGTATAGGCGCACTGGCGTTAGCATCAGGTATGGCGGCCATTACATATGCGATTCAAACCATTGCTGAAGCAGGCGACAATATCGCTTCAGTTTCGACCCTGTACGGCGGCACATATAACCTGTTTGCCCACACCCTGCCGAAACAAGGCATTGAAGTTCGCTTCTTTGATTATCAGAACCCTGAAGCGCTGCGTAGCCTCATCGATGACAAAACCAAGCTGGTCTTTGTCGAATCTATTGGTAACCCATTGGGCAATATTATTGACCTCGAAGCAATTTCGAAAATTGCGCATGAATTTGGCATACCTGTAGTCGTAGACAATACTGTTGCCACACCTGTTCTGCAAAAATCATTTGAATTTGGTGCCGACATCGTGGTGCACTCACTCACAAAATATATTGGCGGTCATGGTAATTCGATCGGTGGCATCATCGTCGATAGCGGCAAATTTCCTTGGGGCAAATACCCTGAACGCTTTAAATCACTCAACACCCCTGATCCAAGCTACCACGGGGTCAATTATGTCGAAGCCTTAGGTGACGCAGCCTACATTGCCCGTGCGCGCGTGGTCCCGCTGCGTAATACAGGCGCTGCGATCAGCCCGCATAATGTATTCTTAATCTTACAAGGTTTGGAAACCTTAAGCCTGCGCATGGAGCGTCATACTGAAAATGCGCAAAAAGTGGCGGAATATTTACAAGCACATCCAAAAGTAAAATGGGTCAACTACGCTGGCCTAAAAGACCATCCTCAGCATGCTTTGGCGCAAAAATATGTCAAAGGCAAACCATCTGCGATTCTTTCATTTGGAGTTCAAGATGGCCTTGCAGGCGGCACGCGTTTCATCGATGCGTTGCAGTTATTTACTCGCCTTGTGAATATTGGTGATGCCAAAAGTTTAGCTTGCCATCCTGCGACCACGACACATCGCCAGCTCAATGAAGATGAACTCAAAGCAGCCGGTGTCAGCGTTGATATGGTTCGTTTATCGATTGGGATCGAGCATGCAGATGACTTGATTGCCGACTTAGAGCAAGCCTTAGCTGCTGTTTAAACCACAAGTGCACAATCCACAGGCCTTATTTTTAAGGCCTGTTTTTATTTCCATTTCATTTAAATAACCCCCACATTATCCGCCTTTCAATTTTGCGCATCTATGACCCTGCTTCTATATTTATTTACAATTTTATTTATCTTGAAAATCGACTTTTTTACGTTGCAACGATGTGGATAAAAGCACTTCTCTTTCACATATTTATGTGTTAAAAATTGAGTAAATAGGGATTTTAATTTAGAGTAAAAACTCTAAATATTTTTTTATTATCAATTACTTATCATATGGCTTTTTTGAAATAAAACGCTATCATACCGCTGACTTAAAACAGCCCTGCACATAGCGTTGTCGGGCCGATAAATGAATACAATAAAACTGATTTAACAGGGAACCTCATCGTGAATTCAAGACTTGAGAAACGTTTCGTTGACCGTGTCAACGGCAAAACCATTTTAATCACGGGTGCATCGAGTGGTATTGGCTTAACCACAGCGCATCGCCTTGCCAATGCAGGCGCACATGTTCTACTGGTTGCACGTACCAAAGAAACTCTTGATGCCGTAAAAGCTGAAATTGAAGCCACTGGCGGTAAAGCCGATGTTTTCCCATGTGACCTCAATGATATGGAATCCATTGATGCTGTGGCACAACAAATCCTCGCTTCCGTCGATCATATTGATATCTTAATTAATAACGCTGGCCGTTCTATTCGCCGTGCCGTGCATGAATCAACCGATCGTTTCCATGATTTTGAGCGCACCATGCAGCTGAACTATTTTGGCGCGGTACGTTTGGTGATGAACCTGTTGCCTAAAATGATGATTCGTCGTGAAGGTCATATCATCAACATCAGTTCGATTGGTGTATTGGCCAATGCAACGCGCTTCTCTGCATATGTTGCGTCTAAAGCCGCATTAGATGCTTTTAGCCGTTGCCTGAGTGCTGAAGTTCACTCGCATAATATTGCCATCACGTCTGTCTACATGCCATTGGTGCGCACACCAATGATCGCCCCAACCAAAATTTATAAATACGTACCAACCCTTTCTCCAGAACAAGCAACCGACCTGATTGCCTATGCCATCGTGAAACGTCCGAAGAAAGTGGCGACCAATTTGGGCCGTTTGGCTTCGATCACCTACTCCATTGCTCCTGACATTAACAATAAACTCATGTCGATTGGTTATAACCTGTTCCCAAGCTCTTCAGCGTCTATTGGTAAGCAAGAAAAACTCAATTGGGTACAAAAAGCATATGCTCGCCTATTCCCTGGTGAACATTGGTAAGACCTGATGCATCCCTAAAAAAGCCCTTATGAGGGCTTTTTTATTGGGTTTTATACGACAACTTTGCTACATTGGGGTGAGATAAAATCAACTTTTATAACAATGAAAACTCAAAATATTGCCATCATCGGTGCAGGTACAGCAGGATTAGCTGCTGCAGCAATGCTTGCTGCTCAAGGCCATCAGATCTGCTTATATGAAAAAGTCTCACAACTTGAACCTGTGGGTGCAGGATTATTATTACAACCTGCCGGACTGGCAGTTTTCGAACATTTAGGCATTTTGGAACATGCCTTAAGCCTTGGCGCTGTGGTAACTGGTCTTGAAGGTCAACTGGCTGGCGGCGACTTGCTGATAAACAGTCATTATCGACAAGCCGATGAACGTTCATATGGACTCGGCATTCACCGTGCCACGCTCTGTCATGTCCTCGCATCCAAAGTCCGTGAATATCCTCAACACGTTGAGTTGTGCATGGCGCATGAAGTGCATGAACTTCAAGAATCCAGTGAGGGTATAAACGTAATTGGGCAGTCCGCAGATCAATCTTTTCAACGTCAATTTGATCTCGTGCTGATTGCCAATGGCGCACGCAGCCATTTACGCCCTAATGCATGGGAAAAGCTCAACCAAGCCTATCCTTGGGGGGCGAAGTGGATCATCGTGCCTGAATGCGAAGTACTCAATCCGCAGATCTTGCATCAGTTCTATGACCGTTCCAATATCATGATGGGTGTGATGCCAACGGGAGCAATTCCAACGCAGCCTGAACAGCGCCTTTCGAGCATTTTCTGGAGTTTGCCTACAGAAGATTTAGAGGGATTCTTAAAAACAAAGAACGCACAGCAGCAATGGTTGCTTGAAGTTTCAAAACGCTGGCCGAGTATTGCAGAATGGTTAGCGCATGTGATTCCACATCCAGATGATCCGCAGCAATGGCTATCTGCAAATTATCGTGATGTGGTGCTGAGCAAACTTGGTGAAGGTCGTATCGGCATATTAGGCGATGCTGCTCATGCCATGAGTCCACAGCTTGGACAAGGCGCCAATATGGCTTTGCTCGATGCATGGGCCATCAGTCAAGCTCTGCTTCAATATCAACAGGACTCCTCACTGCAAAACCTCTGGCAGGAGTATCATCAGCTACGGTTGTCATCCGTGCGATTTTACCAATTTTTTAGTCGCTTGCTGACTCCTTTTTATCAATCACATCATCGCTGGACAGCGCCGCTGCGTGATTTTTCATTTCGTGCTATGTATCAGCTGCCGTTTTTCCGCAAAGAAATGGCGATTACGATTTCCGGCTTAAAAACGGGTGCATTTGGGCACATGAATTATGCTGACATTGCCCGAAAGCCTGCAGATGATTCTGCGGCTGAACTGCGCAATTTAAAATTTGATTAAGAATTAACTCCCCATCATTCTCTTGATGGCTTACACTATAGTGCTGCTCAAATGCTGCGGCATTTATTTTTTGATTTTTGAATTGGTGAAATCCTCATGAACAACCTGCAATGGCTCGATGAAGTAAAATTTAACGAACAAGGCTTAGTGCCTGCTATTGCACAGCATCATCAAAGTGGGCGCGTATTGATGGTGGCATGGATGAACCGTGAAGCCTTGGCGCAAACTGCAGAAAAAAATCAAGCGGTGTACTTTTCACGTTCACGCAATAAGCTATGGCATAAAGGTGAAGAATCTGGCCATTTCCAAACCGTACATGAAATCCGTTTGGACTGTGATGCTGACGTGATTGTGCTACAAATTGAACAGCATGGCGGCATTGCCTGCCATACCGGCCGTGAGTCATGCTTCTACCGCAAGCTTACTGCCAATGGCTGGGAAATTGTCGATGCGCAATTAAAAGATCCGGCTGCAATTTATGGTGCAAAATCAGCAAATCCACATACCCTTGCGATGAATGCATCCAATGTGCAATCTGAGCAAGTCGAAGTACTCGACTACTTAGGTAAAATGATGGCTGAACGCAAACAAGCTGATCCTGAGTCCTCTTATGTGGCAAAGCTTTACCATAAAGGCCTCAACAAAATTTTAGAAAAAATCGGTGAAGAAAGTGTTGAAACCATCATTGCCGCTAAAGATTTCAAAATCGAAGCCAATGAAGACAACAAAAACGATTTGATTTACGAAGTAGCAGACCTTTGGTTCCATACCATTGTGATGTTGGGTTATTTCGATATTGATCCTCAATTGGTACTTAACGAACTCGCTCGTCGTCAAGGCCTTTCCGGTTTGGTTGAAAAAGCCAACCGTCAGCACTAAGACGCAACCGTGCCAGATCTTAAAAAACCGACCGCGACCTATGAGCAGGCCACCGCCATAGATAACGCACGTCTTGGTAAATCATTTAAAGTGATTGCCTATGCTGGCACAGGTAAAACAACCACACTGCAAATGATCAGTGATGCCATGCCTCAGCGGCGTGGCATGTACTTGGCCTTTAACAAAGCCATTGCCACCGAAGCACAGAATCGTTTTCATCAAAATGTCGACTGTCGAACCTTCCACTCATTGGCTTATCGTAGTGTTCCACGTGGAGTGACTGACAAACTGCGTCTACCACGTTTAAGTCCGAGCTTTATTGCCAAAGAATATCGACTAGAACCGATCACCTTACGTCGTATGATGGGCGGTCGTTATGAAAAATATGTACTCATGCCTTCGCGTTTGGCAAGTCTGGTGGCAAACGCTGTCAGTTATTTCTGTTCGACCAGTTCACAGTACCCTGCCCCACGACATCTACAAGCACCGAGTTGGCTGCATCCGGACGATATCGAAAGCTTACAAAAGCATTTGTATCCTGCCATTGAACGTCGTTGGTTAGAGTCGATTGATCCGAACCATGCAGCAGGGATTGGACACGATATTTATTTAAAACTTTGGGCTTTGTCTGAACCGAATATTCCTGCGGATTATGTGCTGTTCGATGAAGCTCAAGATGCTGACCCGCTAATGCTAGGGATTTTACTGAAACAGCGGAATACCCAAGTCATCTATGTTGGCGATGCGCATCAACAAATTTATGCATGGCGTGGCGCAGTCAATGCCATGCAGCAACTCCCTTTACCTGAATCCCGTTTAACCACGTCTTTCCGTTTTGGTGAAGAAATTGCCTTGAACGCCAATGCTCTACTGGGCGCATTGAACGAAACCGTGCCTTTATTGGGTAATCCGCAGCTCAACTCTAAAGTGGTCAATAAGCCACATACCAAGATGCGCGATGCCATTTTATGTCGTACCAATGCACGTGCGATGGAACTGTTATTGGCGGGTTTGGTTAAGGGCGAAAAAGTTAGCCTGCAAGCAGATCATGCGCGACTCAATCGTTTTGTCGATGCTGCAGCCATGCTCAAGCAAGGCAAGCGCGTAGTCGATGTCCCAGAGCTTGCGTGGTTTAACTCATGGCATGATGTGCATGAATATTGTGAAACCAATGACGGCAGCGATATTAAACCGCTGGTGAAGTTGGTCGATGACCACGGTACTGACCCACTGAAAAAGGCGCTGGCGAAAATCACCCCGATTGATCAAGCCGACTACATCATCTCGACCGCCCATAAAGCCAAAGGTTTAGAATGGGATCGAGTACATATTGAAGATGACTACCAATTTAAGCTCAACGATAAAGATTATAAAATTAGTGACGAAGAGTTACGGTTACTTTACGTGGCTTGCACACGTGCTAAAGTAAGTTTAAATATCCATCATATTTATGACTTGATGCAGCACTTAAAACGTCAAATGCCCAAATCTTTGGCACAAGCGGTCAGCTAGTATGATGAAAAAGGTGAATAAACAATAAATCAGTAAAAGGTGCACCATGAAATTACAATCGATCCAACTCAAGCACACCCTTCATTTTACTGATATCACCCTCAATTTTAATTACCACGATCTGCCGATCACCTTAATTTTGGGTGATCAAAGTTCTGGAAAAACCTCCCTACTACGCTTTAGTTATCAGGCCCTCACTTGGTTCGCTGCACGTTATAAAGATTTACGCACCGCAGGCGTGGTAATGCTCGATCAAGACATCATGTTAAATCGCTTGCAATCGAAACTTGATATTCAAGTCAGTTTTCCCGAAGACATTGGCTCATTTCAGCTTTCAAGTGATCAACAAGACCAAGACCCACAATGTTGTTCATGGCAATTGTACAAAACCTTAAACAGTCAAGGCGTCGGCCTCAGTAAGGCCGAAACACAGCAATTAGAATCGATGGTTGCGCTGTATCAAAAAGCCCTCAAAGCCGATCCGTTACAAGGGTTGCCACTCATTGCCTATTACCCTGCTGAACGTTTCGTCAACGATGTGAATATTCTCAATAAAAATAATCCTGCTATTTTTCAGCCTTCGCATGCTTATGAAATATCGGCCATTCCCTTTACCACGTTTATTCGTTTTTTTGAGTGGTTTCGAGAAATATCCGACATTGAAAATGCGCAAAGTGCCGAATTAATTCAAAATTTATTACATCCTAAAACCCAAGCCAATATACCCAACGCATCAGACACGCCTCTTTTTGGGCATAAACTAGCACAAGCTCAGGCCGACCTACACGCGCCGTCACTCAGATCATTAAAACAAGCTTTAGAGACCGTGTTGCCCGATGTGAGCAATATTTATCTGCAATATCACCCCAAATTACAGTTAATGGTCTGCTATCAAGGCAAAGACATGTTATTTCAACAGCTGTCGAATAGTGTGCGCAACCTTGTGGCCTTAATTGGTGATATTGTACGTCGCCTCTGTCTACTCAATCCTCATAGCTTATATCCATGCCAAGAAGGTGACGGTATTTTATTGATCGACGCCATAGACCACCAACTCGATCAAAACATGACTCAAGTGATTTTGACCCGTTTAAATCAAGCGTTTCCACGACTCCAAATCATTGCCAGCGGCAACCGTCCCGAACTGCTGGAACAGGCTTCTCGCTTTCAGTGCTTACAATTACAGAATAAAAAGCTCAGTGAGATTCAGCCTGAAAAACTACAAGAAACCTATGATCAAATTTATCAGCAGTTGCAACTCGGATCTAAACCATCGCTTCCACCTAAAACTGAAGAGACTGAATTAAATGAGCCGCTGAATAATCCGGATATCACCCAGCACATGTTGCAATTAATTCAGACACAACTGACCGAGCAACAGCAACAAGAATTGGTTAGGGCTTTATCACAGCGAGGTGATCAGGACATTACGATCCAACCGCTGAGTTAAAATACTGAGGTTGATTGACTGAGTGTAATCCATAGCCTCGATGAATAAATATTCAGCAATAAGGCCGCAATAGATGTCTATACAGTTTCGTCAGGCGTATAATGTGTAAGTGGTTCATAAAAAAGATTGATGTTGTTTTACGCATGTAATATGATCGGTTTTATTTGCAATTTTCATAGTAACATCGGAAATTGCTATCGCTTCACGAGTTGCGCAACACAGCTTGTTTTTAATTTTTTGACACACATGGCTTTCAAGATTGAATTTTTGGACTGCTCTTTGCTGTCCTGTAATCCTTGAAAGATGAAATACACCTAGGTTTCACCGCCTAATCATGACAATGGATACGAGTGTGCTACCGATTATTATATTGTTACCGTTAATACTAGGCACAACACTTGTCTCGTGGTTGAAGCAATTCTCTCGCGGGGTAACAGCTTTAGGGGCGATTGGCGTCAGCCTCAGCAGTTTAGTTTTATTATTGAGTCAGGCTCAAGATGTATTTAATGGCAAAACCATCATTCAAACATGGCCATGGCTCACTCAAGTTGGCATTGATTTCAGTTTCCGTCTTGATGCACTGGGCTTATTGTTTTCCCTGCTCATTACCGGGATCGGCACCTTAATTTATATCTATGCCTACTATTATTTAAGTCCAAAGAATTCGCTCAGTAAACTGTATTTTTTATTGATGCTGTTCATGGCTGCCATGCTCGGCATTTCATTGTCTAATAATTTAATTTTATTGCTTATTTTCTGGGAACTTACCAGCATTTCATCTTTCCTTTTGGTTGGTTACTGGAGCAATTACGACGCAGCTCAGCGTGGCTCTCGAATGGCTTTGACCATTACAGGTATGGGTGGTTTATGTATGCTGGGTGGTTTTGTTCTGTTGGCGCAAATCACGGGCACCTATCAGATTGATCAAATCCTAACGATGAGTAGCCAAATTCAGCAGCACTCGCTTTTTGTACCCACACTGCTATTAATATTAATGGGAGCATTTACTAAAAGTGCGCAGTTCCCTTTCCATTTTTGGTTGCCAAATGCTATGGCGGCACCGACCCCCGTCTCGGCTTATTTACACTCTGCCACAATGGTGAAAGCCGGAATTTTCCTGCTTGCACGCTTATTACCGATTTTTGCAGGCGCTGTGTTGTATCACAACTTGGTCACCTTTATTGGCTTATTTACCTTATGTATGGCGGCCTTTTTTGCCATTTTCAAAGAAGATTTAAAAGGGCTTTTGGCCTATTCCACCATCAGCCATTTAGGTCTGATTGTTTGCTTACTGGGGATCGGTTCTCCCCTTGCAGTTGCGGCTGCCATTTTCCATATCATTAACCATGCGACCTTCAAAGCAGCCTTGTTTATGATCGCAGGGATTATTGACCACGAATCAGGTACACGCGATTTACGAAAACTCTCTGGTTTATGGCAATTACTTCCGTTTACCGCAACGCTAACCATGATCACTGCGGCCTCTATGGCAGGTGTCCCATTAACCAATGGTTTCCTCTCTAAAGAGATGTTCTTTACTGAGCTTTTAGCCAATCTAACTGGGCCTGTGATGATCGTATCAGCCATCATTGCCACCTTTGCCGGTATCTTTGCTGTCGCGTATTCAGTACGTTTAGTTCACGGGGTGTTTTTTGATGGTCCACTGGGGAAAGAAATTCCCAATAAAGAAGCACATGAACCACCGTTTGGTATGCGCGCACCAGCAACATTACTGGCTGCTTTATGTATTTTAGTTGGATTATTCCCTGCCCTATTGGTTGAGCATATAGTCAACAGCACAGCACGTGCGAGTATTCAAAACCCTGCGTTTGAAGGTGCCCATTTAGCGATTTGGCATGGTTTAAATGCACCGCTTTTGATGAGTGTAATAGCACTATTGGGTGGTTTAATTTTCTACTTCGCATTGGCAAAGGGCGGCAAATTACGCCGGATCGACTTAGATCCATTTTTGGGTCGTTTGCAAGGTAAAGTGCTGTTCGACTTATTTTTAAAATATCTTTTACTCAGCTCAAGAAAATTTCGTCGCTTTACTGAAAACGGCAAATTACAAAGCTATGTATTGTGGATTTTAATCTTTAGTGTAGCCATCGTCATCGTTCCATTTTGGCTACAAGGCATCGGGACAGGCAGTCGTGAACTGGTACATGCACCGGTCATCGCGATCGTTCTGTGGCTATTATTATTCTCTGCATGTTGGATGATGCTTTGGTTCCACCATGAACGTATTAAAGCCGTCCTCATCAGTGGTGCAGTCGGTCTAGTTGTGACCATGGTGTTTATCTGTTTCTCCGCTCCCGATTTGGCGTTAACACAGATTACTGTTGACGTGGTGACCACCGTGCTCTTACTCATGAGCTTATCGTTATTACCACAGCTCACCCCTTATGAGTCGAGCGTGTCACGTCGTTGGCGAGATGCATTGATTGCGATTATTGCAGGTCTAGGGATTGCATGGATTTCATGGTTGATCATGACCCGTGATCATAACTCCATTTCATGGTTCTTCATGCAGCAGTCTATCCCACTTGGTGGTGGTACCAATGTGGTCAACGTGATCTTGGTGGACTTCCGTGGTTTCGATACCTTTGGTGAAATTACCGTACTGGGAATTGCTGCAATTGGTACGCTATGCATGATGGATGGTATGCGTGCTCATGGCACCACCATTACGCAAGGTCTGACCTATCGTTTTAATCCGTCGCCACTGATGTTCCGTATTACCTCATCTTGGATTTTGCCTTTGGCCTTGGTGATCAGTCTGTATATTTTCCTACGGGGTCATAACTTACCTGGCGGTGGCTTTATTGCAGGTTTAATTACCTCTTTAGCCTTAGTGATTCAATATATCGCGCTCGGTCAAGACCGTGCTGAACAATTGATTGGTGCAAAATCAGGTCGCTTATATGAAGTGTGGATTGGTATTGGTTTAACCATTGCGGGTTTGACAGGGATCGCTGCTTGGCTATGGGGCCGCCCATTCCTGACCAGTGCTCATATCTATGTCTCACCACCCATTTTAGGTGAAATGCACCTTGCCTCCGCTGCCCTCTTCGACACAGGTGTCTACATCACTGTTGTGGGTGCGACGATGTTAATGATTTCCGTCTTAGGCGACTCGCGTCACTCGAGTATGTCTGGTCCAGTTCCAAGAGGCGAATAAGATGATTAGTTTAGAATTTTTACTCGCTTCAGCCATTGGCTTACTGACCGCAACAGGGGTATACCTGATTTTGCGGGCACGTACCTTTCCTGTCGTGCTGGGTTTAGCCATGATTGGCTATGCTGTGAACTTATTTTTATTTGTCATGGGACGTATTCATGTCAACGCACCGGCTGTGTTAACGGAAACAACCAAAGCGACCGATCCTTTACCACAAGCCTTGGTCCTAACCGCCATTGTGATTGGCTTTGCGACCACTGCCTTTATCGTACAATTGGCTCTGCGTAGCCGCTATGAAACCGGAACAGATCATGTGGACTCCAAAGAAGAAATACCGCAAATTGACCCGCGGGAGGATGAGCCATAATGCATGACTTCATCCAATTTTGGACTACCCACAGCCCGATTTTCAGTATTTTAATTCCTGCAATTACTGCATTTATTTTAGTCCTGTTGGGCAACCCCGGCTCTGGCTCGTTGGCACATGACTGGCGACAACCTTGGCGGCGTGGAATCAGCTATGTTTCTGGCATCCTTGGGCTGATCACATCTATCAGTTATTTGATGATCGCCAGCTCTGGCCAAGTCTTGGTTTATAACCTGAGTGAATGGGCCGCACCGTTTGGTATTGTCTTAGTTCTAGATCGACTCTCAGCATTCATGTTGGTACTGACTTATGGTCTTGCTGTGCCTGTGATGTGGTTTGCCAGCAAAGAATGGGATGAGCGTGGTCGTTATTTCCATGCCATGTGCCATTTCTTACTGATGGGTTTGTGTGGTGCGTTCCTAACAGGCGATTTATTTAACCTATTTGTCTTCTTTGAAATCCTGTTGATGGCATCGTACGTTTTGCTCTTACACGGCCAAGGCAAAGCACGTTTTCAATTGGGGATTCATTACGTCACCATTAACCTATTTGCCTCTGCCCTCTTCCTGATTGGACTCGGGATGATTTATGGCAGTGTAGGTAGCTTAAATATGGCAGATGTTGCACGACTTATGCCTTTGCTTGAAGCGGATCAACATCGTATTGCTGTAGCTGGTGCATTGTTACTGTTTACCGTCTTTGGCATCAAGGCAGCAATGCTGCCTGTAGGGTTCTGGTTACCGAAGACCTATGCTGTGGCAACCACTCCTGTCGCAGCCTTGTTCACCATTATGACCAAGGTCGGCATCTATGCCATTCTCCGTGTTAATGGCACTGTGTTTGACGATGGGATTAGCCGTGAAATCTTACAGCAGTGGCTATTACCGATTGGCTTAGTAACCTCGCTCTATGGTGCTTATGGTGCAATCGGAACGGATCGTTTACGTCGTTTTGTCGGTTTTATGATTTTGTCTTCTATCGGCACAATATTGGTTGCGATTTCACTCTTTAATACGGATGCATGGGCTGCAGGACTTTATTACCTGATTCACAGTACCATTATTGGTGCAGCTTTTTATATTCTATCGGGTTGGATTACCTCACAACGCGGCGAATTTAAAGATCATTTTAAACTTGCGCCCCGCATGAAACAGCATAATACAGTTGCTGTCTGCTATTTCATCATTGCGTTGATGATGGCTGGTCTACCACCATTTAGCGGCTTTTTGGGTAAAGTATTTATCTTACAAGCAACAGCCAATTCACCTTACCAAATCATGATTATTTTAATTGTTTTGTTGGTGAGTTTACTCAGTATCATGGCATTTACCCGCGCTGGTTTTGTACTTTTCTGGCGTTCATCTCGTCCAGAAGATGATAGTGATACTGAAGAATATCAACGCTATCAGGCTTTGCCGTATAAGGCTCCGCTACGCAATGACAAGACCATTTATCTACTATTAACAGCGCTTGTGGGATATATGGTCTTTGCTGCACCAATCTATGACTATACCTACAAAACTGCGCAGCAAATTCAAGACAACCCATTATATGAATCGTTGCTATTGAAAAAGGATAAAGAAGGTCAAATTATCAGTGTTCAACCTTATGATCCTGAAAATTTACCTGAAACCAAATATGGTGGCGAATCAGCGGATCCAAATGCACACCTCATCCCTGCATTGATTGCGCCTGAAACCCTAAATGGCGAACATATTTCTGAATATAAGCGACGCCAAATTCAGGGACAGCAACAAGAAGAAAAATTGCCTGAAGAGACCCAGCTGAAACCGATGGAGGTACCTTAACATGGCGACACTATCTTTATTTAATCGCTGGTTTCCGCATCCATTGGTATCAGTCATGGTTGGTCTGAGCTGGGTGATGTTAGCGCACAGTTTAGATGCGGCCACACTATGCATGGCCTTGGTTTTAGCAATTGTTATTCCGCGAATGGTTCGCCCTTTTATTGATCGAACACCGAATATCAACTGGCTGGCAGCATGTAAATTATTCTTTGTAGTGTTATGGGATATTATTGTCAGTAATATCCATGTTGCAAAACTCGTCCTTGGTCCGACACATAAATTGCATCCGAAATGGTTCCGTGTTCCTCTCGATACACAGCATGAAGAAGTCAATTCTCTGCTTGCGATGATCATCACCACGACACCCGGTACGGTGTCTGCCGGAATTGACCAAGACCGTGGTGATATTTTGGTCCATGCTCTGAGCACGGATGATCCTGAAGCAGAAATTCAAACCATTAAAGAGCGCTATGAACGCCCTCTCATCCTCATTTTTGGCGCTGATACAGGAGAGTCTTCATGACAATTTTACCTTATGCGCTTGGCATTTGTTTAGTTGCGGTGACGATCTCGATGTTACTGTGCCTCATCCGCTTGGTGATGGGACCTTCAGTTGTGGACCGACTACTTGCTTTAGATACTTTGTTCTTAAATGCCACCTGCTTAATCGTCATTTTAGGTATTTATTGGGCAAGTACATCAATGTTTGAAGGGGCTTTATTGGTTGCCATGCTGGGGTTTGTATCTACAGCTGCTTTAGCGCGTTATTTCACTACTGGCCACGTCATCGACTAGGAGTCCTTTAATATGCAATTAGTCATGGAAATTTTGGTCTCGATTTTTTTGGTGATTGGCGCTTTTTTCATGTTGGTCGGCGGTATTGGCATGGTTCGCCTACCTGACTTATTTATGCGACTGCACGCACCGACTAAATCAAGCACCTTAGGCTTAGGAAGTTTTCTAATTGCTGCAATTATTTATGCAGCATTTCAAGGCCGTTTTGGATTTGCAGAAATCCTGATCACGCTTTTTGCTTTTATCACTGCACCGGTTTCTGCAAACCTCATGGCACAAGCGGCATTACATTTACGACTGCGCTCGATGAGTGGTGAGGCACCAGAAGCTCTGAATCGCCCTCTTCCTTGGCAGCGAACTCGGCGCCGTGCATTTCACTCTAAACTCCATTCAAAACCGGAGGATCTGGATTAAATCTAGATCCAGTTTTGATTATGTCTTCGAGCTAAAAAATCTTTGATTCGCATCCACATTTTTTCAAATACGCTACTTTGAGCCATATATTGCAAACGCTTATGGTTATAAGGTGTTTTTTTTAAACCATACTGCCTAGCTAAATCAATCAGTAAGTTAATCTTAAAACTACTTTGAAAATTGTTATACCAGCCAGGCTGATTCTGGCTCATCTCAAGATTCGCCAATTCATAAAACAGCTGTGCCATCACGGCATCCTGTCTTGAAACAAAATTCTTCCGCTCACTGATTTGTAAGCTGACCTGTTCTCGTATGGCATCGTATTCCGCTGTTGTGGGTTTGCGCTGATCACTCCAATGTCCATCAGGAACATAGCCTGTTCCATAATGTACATTTAACAATGGATATTCATGAAAATATTTTGGTGTCGCGCGCTTGGTTTTGGCTTCTAAAATATTCAGATGAATCCATTCACTTCCAAGGTGAATCGTTGGATCACGTTTCATACCTTCAGCAATCCATCTTTTGGCCTGTGGAATATTGCCAATCAACTCATATGCAGTACCTAAATTCACTGCAGTCTTTGGTAAACCTGGATGCTCTTTTTCAATTTCACTTAAAACCATAATGGCTAAATCGTATTTACCTGCATAAATCTGATGTACGGCATAATCATTTTCTGCCTGATAGTCTATTGGGCTAGGATGCCTTGATACAAAGTTATTCAATTTCTCGTCATGATGTTCTTCGCGTTGATTTTCTTTTTGTGAATCAGATGTATAAAAATCTTCTACATAGGTATTTAAACATGCCCAACTTGGCATAGTAATAAATAATGCGCTACTCAAAAAGATTATTTTTTTCAATTCATTAGACTTCTTTCATAATTCATTTTTTGCTCAGCTCTAAATTATAGATTCCCGCAATTAAATTAAATCTTAAGCCCAGTCTTTTTCCTCGATTACGATATCGCTCGGCAAGGATTTTGAAAGTTTTAAACTACCAAATACATGCTCAACCCCAATTCTTCTTTTGTTGATTTCTTGATTATAGATTTTTAGTTCAGGATCCAAATTACAGCGCTTTTTTGCTTTTAATGGCAACAAGCTATTTGGATAC
>NZ_VPAF01000060.1:0-1068 GCF_013419345.1 Acinetobacter sp. YH12086 | reverse complement strand
CAAGCAACCACCCAACTGCAGAATCTTCGATTGGGTCAATTACAAATTCTACGTCAAGCTTGGCAAACTGCCCTCGCAGCTGAGGCACTCAGTATTGGCACAAGTTATGAAGAAATTAGCCGTTCGGATGCCTATACACAACTGAATAAAAAGGCAGTCGAAGCATCGCAAAATTTAATCAATGGGGGAGCACGATAAAATGAACGCCAAGCAAAACGGAAAAATATCCCAGTCTCTCATGATTGCAATTTTGATTCTGATTACGGTCTTGGTCAGTCTGGTTATTTGGTTAAGTTCAAAAAAAACTGAATCTGAGGGGCATGGTCATGATGAGGGAAATGCCGAACATTCTGATGAAGATAGTTCTGAAGAAGGACATGCTGAAGAAGGCGAAATACAACTGACCAGCCAACAAATGGTTGAACAAGGTTTAAAAGTTGCTGTTGCATCCACAGGATTGGTTGAAAAGCTGACAACCCTGCCAGGTAAATTGGTGGTGAATACCGATCAACAAGCGCATATATCGCCTAATTTTAGTGGTCATGTCGAGCAGGTCAATGTGGCTTTAGGACAGAGCGTGCAAAAAGGACAAACGCTGGCTGTACTAATCGTGCCTGAACTGATCGACCAACAGGCAAATCTGCGTATGGCACAGGTGAATCTGGATTTGGCCCGTAAAGATTACCAGCGCGAACAGCAACTCTGGTCACAGGGGATTTCTGCCAAACAGGATTACCAGCGTGCCGAAAATGCCTACCGTCAAGCGCAGATTACTGTCCAGTCCTCACAAGCACGTTTAAATGCATTAGGTGCAAGTGGCAATAACAATGGGCGTTTTCTGATTAAAGCACCGATCTCTGGGGTGATCAGTCAAAAAGATATTGTGGTCGGTGAAAATGTGCAACTGGCTAATCAGCTCTTTGTCATTGAACAGCTGAAAGATTTATGGCTTGAGTTTAATTTGCCGAATCAATTCTCAGGTCAACTGCAAGCCGGGCAAAAAATTGACTTTAAAGTGAATGATTCAGATCAAATCTATAAAGCTACTGTACAAAGCTTAACCTCTCA
>NZ_VPAF01000059.1:0-1088 GCF_013419345.1 Acinetobacter sp. YH12086 | reverse complement strand
GGGCGAATTCAAACATGAGGTGCGACAGTTTGAAAAGTCTTATGATAATCAACAAGCTGAGCAAATTTCTCTAATGGTGTAAGCCAATCTAACGCTTTTCTAGGACGAGTATTCAGTGACATGGCAACTTGATTTAAATAATGCTGATCTGCCTGATTTAAATCAATCCCTTTAGGTAAATATTGCCTAATTAAACCATTCATATTTTCGCATGTGCCTTTTTGCCAGGGTGAATGTGGGTCACAGAAATATACATCTATGCCTAAATCTTCTTCAAGTATTTTATGTTCTGCCATCTCGCGTCCACGGTCATAGGTCAACGTTTTACGCAGTTCTGCAGGTAAATATTTCAGAGCTTCAGTTAAAGCCTTGCGCACTGATTCTGCCTTTGCATCAGGTAATGTTGCCAAGATACAGAGCCGTGTATTTCGTTCAATAAGTGTTGCTATCGAACTTTTATTGTCTTTACCTTTAATTAAATCAGCTTCCCAATGACCCGGTATTTTTCTTTCTTGAACTTCGGCTGGGCGCTCATGAATAGTTTTAATATCCTGTAATATAGAATCTTTTTTAGGTTCACCGTTAGCTTTTCGCTTTTTATTTTCATGACGTAGACAGGATAATAAGTCTTTTTTCAACTCACCCTTGGGTAATGCTCGTATCGTTGAATAAATCGTTGTATGGCTTACATTCATTGTTTGATCCAAATCAGGAAATGTCTTTAAACGCTTTGCTATTTGCTGAGGAGACCATAAACAACGGATCGCTTCAACAATAAATTTCCAGAGGATTGAATCGATTTTGAGTTTTCTGTGACCACGTCTACGTCTAGCAAAAGTGTTATCAGAAGCATATCGAGCTTGATAAACGTCATTGATGCTATTTCTTTTAAGCTCACGATAGATCGTACTAGGATGTCTTTTAATAAGTTCAGCAAATTTTCTGGCTGAAAAGCCTTCTTTTCTTGACTCAAGCATTAATGCAGTACGATCTTCAAAGTTAAGATGATGGTATGACAATTTTATATACTCCATAAACCCTTTAAATTAATTAGGTGGTTTATGTCGCACTTCAAGTTTTACTCTGCC
>NZ_VPAF01000058.1:0-1098 GCF_013419345.1 Acinetobacter sp. YH12086 | reverse complement strand
CATTTGGAAGCTGAATAGGTAACTGGGAAACAGATGCGACACTACGGTCTTGCTCTCCAAGACGGATAACAAAATCAAAACGACGATCGCCTTCTAAAATCTCTCCCACGCTTTGTCCACCAATACTGGTTGCCACAAGGTCTTGAATTGAACGCACACTCAAACCATATTGTGCAGCCAAAGTTTTATTTACCTCGACATTCAGTAATGGCAAACCTGAGGTCTGCTCAACTTTCACGGCACTGCTACCCGATATTTGCTGAATGATTTTGGAGATTTTAGTCGCCTCAGTATTGAGGACATTCATATCATCACCGAAGATTTTCACACCAACATCACTACGCACACCTGAGATCAATTCATTAAATCGGAGTTCAATCGGTTGTGAAAATTCACTATTATTGCCTGGAATCGTGGCTAAATACGTCACCATACGGCCACGTAATTCATCTAAACTTTCTTTAGGATTTGGCCATTCTGAACGAGGCTTTAACATGATATAGCCATCTGAAATATTGGGTGGCATGACATCTGTTGCAACCTCGGCTGTACCCGTTCTGGCAAATACTGCCTTAATTTCAGGGAAACTCTTTAAAAGAAGTTTTTCAGTATTCTCCTGAATACGTAAAGACTCTTCTAAGCCTGTACTTGGTGAACGTAACTGTTGTACCGCAAAGTCTCCTTCACTGAGCTGTGGTGCAAATTCACTGCCGAGTTTGGTACTGATAAATCCCGTAATCACTAATACACACAGTGCAAAAGTCAGCACAACTGCTTTGTATTGATACGAAATATCAAGAGTTTGCTGATATTTAGCTTTTAGCCATAACATCCAACGACTTTCTTTTTCTTGAATATCGCCTTTGACCCACAATGCCACAGCAGCAGGCACAAAGGTGATCGATAAAATAATGGCTGCAACAAGGGCGAGTACCACTGTCAATGCCATCGGATGGAACATTTTTGCTTCCACACCACTTAAAGCAAAAATCGGCAAATACACCACCAAAATAATAAGCTGACCAAAAATAAGAGGACGACGTGCTTGGCGGGCAGCCAGAAAAACTTCCTTAAAGCGTTCACTTTGTGTGAGAGGTC
>NZ_VPAF01000057.1:0-1098 GCF_013419345.1 Acinetobacter sp. YH12086 | reverse complement strand
CATTTGGAAGCTGAATAGGTAACTGGGAAACAGATGCGACACTACGGTCTTGCTCTCCAAGACGGATAACAAAATCAAAACGACGATCGCCTTCTAAAATCTCTCCCACGCTTTGTCCACCAATACTTGCAGCCACCACATCCTGAATAGATTTCACACTCAAGCCATACTGGGCAGCTAAAGCTTTATCAATCTCTACATTGAGTAAAGGCAGACCCGAAGTTTGTTCAACTTTCACCGCACTGCTACCTGCGACTTGCTGAATGATTTTCGCGATTTTTGCAGCCTCAGTATTCAAAACCTGCATGTCATCACCAAAAACCTTCACCCCCACATCACTGCGTATACCTGAAATCAGTTCATTAAAACGTAGCTCAATAGGCTGAGAAAACTCACTGTTATTGCCGGGAATTGTCGCAAGATAAGCTTCCATTCGGGTTCGAAGTGCATCTAGGCTTTCTTTTGAATCTGGCCATTCCTCACGTGGTTTCAGCATGATATAACCATCGGAAATATTCGGTGGCATCACATCTGTCGCCACTTCAGCAGTCCCGGTACGGGCAAATATAGCTTTAATTTCGGGAAAGTTTTTCAGTAAAAGCTTTTCGGTATTTTCCTGAATACGTAAAGACTCTTCCAAGCCTGTGCTTGGAGAACGTAATTGCTGTACCGCAAAATCACCTTCACTCAGCTGGGGTGCAAACTCACTGCCAATCTTCGTGCTGAGCAGACCCGTAATGACCAGGAGACAAATGGCAAAAGTTAAAACCACCGCTTTGTAATGATAGGCTCCATCCAATATCTGTTGATATCGGGTTTTGAGCCAGATCATCCAACGGCTTTCCGTTTCTTTGATCTCCCCTTTAACCCATAAAGCAACTGCAGCGGGCACAAAGGTGATCGATAAAATAATAGCTGCCACCAGTGCGAGAACAACGGTTAAAGCCATCGGATGAAATAGTTTTGCTTCTACACCACTTAAAGCAAAAATCGGCAAATACACCACCAAAATAATAAGCTGACCAAAAATAAGAGGACGACGTGCTTGGCGGGCAGCCAGAAAAACTTCCTTAAAGCGTTCACTTTGTGTGAGAGGTC
>NZ_VPAF01000056.1:0-1100 GCF_013419345.1 Acinetobacter sp. YH12086 | reverse complement strand
GATAATCTTTCTCGGATTCAATCAATAATTGAACCGCTCTTTCTCTGATTTCAGGGGTATATTTTACTTTTTTCATCGGGACATTCTCTCAGAAAGCTTGGTCTCCGACAAACCCGGTACGGTTCAAAAATCTTCCATTGATTTATTTATATCTGTTAAACCAGTCGCATTATGAAATGTAATATAAGTAGAAATTTCAGTATAAATGGTCATGATCTTTTCTAAATTTGAATATCTAAGCGTCTTCATTAATCAACCTTATTGATTATTAGTTTCTTCTTTTAAAGCTCTTTGTACTGTTGCTATCCCTACTTTAAACTTTTCTGCAACACCTCTAAATGTTGAATTTTCTTCAGCCATTGCTTTTCGTATTTCAACATAGTCAACCTTCCGCTTTCTTCCCTTATATAAGCCCTTCGCTTTGGCTTTTGCAATTCCTTCCTTTTGACGCTCACGGATCATGGAGCGTTCAAACTCTGCAAATGCAGCAAGCATCTGAAACATGAGTTTATTTATTGCCGATTGTGCTACATCATGACTGAAGGTCAAATTCTCTTTATGAAAAATAATGGTTATACCACGATCATTCAGACTATTCACAATTTCGTTCAGATCATTTGTATTACGTGCCAGACGATCAATACTATGAACATGCACCGTATCACCTTCACGCAGATAGTCGAGCATTGCATTTAACTGAGGACGTTCACGGCTACCACCGCTTGCCTTTTCAGTAAAGGTCTTATCCAGGCTGATTCCATCTAATTGACGTTCAGTATTTTGTTCAGTTGAACTGACTCGAATATATCCGACCTGATTAGGCATTCTGTACCGTTAGAGTTTAGATAATTAAATACATATTGTACCGAAATTAAATATTAAGTCTATAAATACGGTTTTTGAGTTGCTTTTTAAGACTTTATTTTGTTCCGTTAGGCTATACTTTAAAGTTACACAAAACATCTATATGAAAACTAAAGTCCAAATTAGTGTTTATGTTGGTTCAATGTATTACATTTCGTATTTTCTATTTGTAACGTAATTTCAGTAATATTATGATTATGTTTTAGAACTTCTAAGGCCTTTTGATAGAGTTGATC
>NZ_VPAF01000055.1:0-1168 GCF_013419345.1 Acinetobacter sp. YH12086 | reverse complement strand
TACGTTGTCGGCAGCGGGCCAAAAAGGAATACGTCCATGCCCATCGAGGTGAAACCGGCTGTGAGCGCGGGTTCAAGCATATAGCCCGACAGGCGCGTATCCTTGCCGATCACGACACGATGGCGGTGGTCACCGCGACGAAAGACACGGCCAGCCGCCATGCCGACGCGCAAGGCGGTTTCCGCCGTCATCGCGCCTTCGTTGGCTTTGCCACGAATACCGTCTGTGCCGAAATATTTGCGCACCATAAGGTCGATTATCCTGTCGTCGGGTCGCCCTCAAAGGGGACATGCCTGCTGAACCGCGAATATAGAGAAATATCCCGAATGTGCAGTTAACGAATTCTTGCGGTTTCTTTCAGCGCCGCCAATACCGCCAGCCCGTCGCGCAAGGGGCGCGGCTCGTGTGTGCGGATGAAGTCAGCTCCACCTGCGGCGGCGGCAAGCTCTGCAGCGAGTGTCGCGGCCCCGACATCCCCCGGACCACGGCCTGTGAGCGCGCGCAGAAAGGATTTGCGCGAAACAGACAGAAGCACCGGCAAATCGAAGCGCAGCCGCAATTCATCGAACCGCGCCAGCACCGAGAGCGAGGTTTCGGGAGCAGCCCCCAGAAAAAACCCCATGCCGGGATCAAGGACAAGGCGGTTGCGTTTGATACCGGCACCCGTCAGCGCCGCGATGCGCGCGTCAAAGAACGCCGCAATGTGATCCATGATGTCGCCAGCGGGTGCCTCGCGCCGATCTGCCTGCCCGTCTTGCACCGAATGCATAACGACGAGTTTGGCAGATGATTTCGCCAATTGCGGATAGAACGCAGCGTCTGGAAAACCGCGAATATCATTGAGATAGGCCACACCACGCGACAAGGCATAGGCTTGCGTCGCGGGTTGATAACTGTCGAGCGAGACGGGAATGCCATCTGCCTTGAGCGCGTCCAGCACCGGCGCGATACGCGCGATTTCTGTGTCGGACGAAACAGGCGCGGCGTCGGGATTGCTGGATGCCGGACCGAGGTCGATCACATCTGCCCCCTCGGCCATCAGCTTACGCGCCTGCGCAATGGCTGCGTCTGGCGCCAGATACCGGCCTCCATCGGAGAAACTGTCCGAGGTTATGTTGACGATGCCGAAAATGATGAGCGATTTATTCATGGGGGCTTCTATAATAAT
>NZ_VPAF01000054.1:0-1326 GCF_013419345.1 Acinetobacter sp. YH12086 | reverse complement strand
AGGAGATTCACATGCTCCAATTTTTAAAATGCTTATTCGGCTTTCATGGTGCGGCTGAAATTGACCACACGATTGATGGCGATGAGATAAAGGTTTGTCGGGATTGTTTGAAAGAAGTTAAATAACTGGGCGGCCTTAGCCACCCAGCAAAGTTATTAAAGTTTACATTGGAATTAAAAAAACGTATTTTATGTTTATAAATAAACAAAATACGAACCAAATTATTAAATCAGTTAAATCTCCTATATTGGAAGGAAATCGGCTGATTAATAATGCTAACTCGGAAAATGGCAGTGCAAGCGTCCAAACTTTTAAAGCCATTTTCCGAGTAATTTTAAGTCTCACCTTAAAGGTGAATTCAAACTCCATCATCTTTATCTAATACCTCTTTATGAATGGTTATATAACTCATTAAAATAAGTTATATGAGTATTCTAACTTGCCCTTTTGTGAATTAATAGCCTATACAACTTTATTGCTGAATAAATATTAAGTATTTGAAAAGTAAATAAATTTAAATTTGATTATTCGATTTTGCCTCTTTACAATGCGCTTCCCTTTTTTTTGGTGGGTAGCTCAAATAAATCGCCGAACGTATTACGGCACACAAAAGCCCCTCGCATTCTAGATGTTGAGGGGTTTTTCTTTTCTTATTGGTGGTAAGTATGCGAATGAAACGAATGAGTTTAGGTGTGGCTTTAGCGGCTATGGGTTCGGCAATATTTACTGATGGGTGGGAGCGAGCACCAAACAGCCTTGAGGCATTATCAAATGTAATGCGCCTCATGCAACCCCCAAAGCATAAATCAAAACCAAATCGCGTAAGTCAAAAGAAGCGTCGTTTATATATGCGTCAAGGGCGCAAGTAGGTGATTATGGTTGATCGAGTAGAGGCATCCAAAAATTTAGAGCTGCTTAAAGCAAATCAATCACGCTTGATGAGCTATAACCATTTGTATTCAAGTTATGCATTTCGCCAAGACTGCGGTGCTGAGTTGAGAAAGATTGGTAAGCAGATCGCAAGCATAGAAGAATTACTTTATGAGAAGCCCAAAACGACTCGCTGAAATTAGAAAACTGCCGTGTATTCGATGCGGCAATCCAGACAGTCAGGCTGCGCATTCAAATAGTGCTAAGCATGGTAAGGGTAGATCAATCAAAGCTAGTGACGAGTTCACGGTGCCGCTATGTCATTCATGCCATAGTCAATTTGATCAGTACAAGTTGGGCAATCGTGAAGAAAGTGAAAAGCTGTTTGAGCAATGGCTGGTTAAGACTGAGTTGATGATGGGTAAAAGGGATGAAGAATACTTTTAAACTCGAACC
>NZ_VPAF01000053.1:0-1453 GCF_013419345.1 Acinetobacter sp. YH12086 | reverse complement strand
GTGGACATGATGTTGAAGAGTTCTTTGGTGTGGTACAGCGTTATGGCGGGAATGTTGATGTGCAGCGATTGGCAGAGCTTGTGAACAATGGTCCAACAATATCAAAAGCAAACATTGCCCATGCATGCGGTACATGTTTATTGAAGTTGGCTTAAATTTTTTGCCTATCTTGCTATACGTAGCTTTACAAAGAGGTGGTTATGGCAGCCCTAAAAGAGCCTGTAAAAATATTTATAGTTCAAGCTCTTGCGTGCCGTGATACCCCTCAAGAAGTCGCGGATCTTGTTAAGCAAGAATTTGGACTGAAAATTGAGCGCTCACAAATCGCTTTATACGACCCAACAAAGATATCCGGCAAGAACCTGTCAAAGAAGTTTGTTGATCTATTTCATGAAACCCGAGCTGAATTTGACAAGGGCTTAATTGATATTCCAATTGCTCAGAAGTACTACCGCATGCGCCAGTATCAAAAGCATCTTGAGAGGAATGCTAAAAATACCTTCATGGTGTTAAACATTATGAAGCAGGCAGCACAGGACTTGGGTGGACAATTCTCTAATAAGCAACAGATCGATCATACAACCAACGGTGAATCAATAAGCAAGCCGACAATTATCGAATTGGTGGCACCAAATGAAAGTACAAATTCAACTACCTCCTAAACTTATTCCTGTATTCACGCGACCCGAGATGCGCTATCGCTCATCATGGGGTGGGCGTGGCTCAGGTAAAACGCGAACCTTTGCACAAATGACAGCTATTAAAGGCTATATGTATGCAGAGGCAGGTATAAGCGGGATGATTTTGGGCGGGCGTGAATTTATGAACACGCTTTCAGATTCCTCGATGGAGGAGATTAAACAAGCCATTCAATCAACACCATTTTTAAACGCTTATTACGATATTGGTGAGACGTTTATAAGAACCAAAAATAAGCGCGTTTACTATGGTTTTTGTGGGTTGCGACATAATCTTGACAGCATTAAATCTAAAGCACGTATTTTGCTTTGCTGGGTCGATGAAGCTGAAAACGTAAGTGATAAGGCTTGGCGAAAGCTATTACCAACAGTTCGTGAAGATAATTCTGAGGTTTGGATAACTTGGAACCCTGAGGATGAAAACAGTGCAACCAGCAAGCGGTTTCGTCACGAAGAGATAATTGATGATGAAACAGGGATGGTGATTGGTGTTGGGTGTGAGATGAACTATATGGATAATCCATGGTTTCCTGATGTTCTTGATCTTGAGCGCAGAATGGATAAGAAGAATATGAGTGATGAGATGTATCGCCATGTTTGGGAGGGTGATTATCTTGAAGTGGTTGAAGGCGCAATCTACAAAGCTGAGTTTGAGCAGATCAAGCGTGAGAATCGTATTTGCAAAGTTCCGCATGATCCAAATTTACCCGTTTATACATCGTGGGATTTGGGGATTCTTGATCCTACTGCAATTT
>NZ_VPAF01000052.1:0-1460 GCF_013419345.1 Acinetobacter sp. YH12086 | reverse complement strand
TCTTGACTCAAGCATTAATGCAGTACGATCTTCAAAGTTAAGATGATGGTATGACAATTTTATATACTCCATAAACCCTTTAAATTAATTAGGTGGTTTATGTCGCACTTCAAGTTTTACTCTGCCCTATATGGTTGACGGATAGATAAAAGACTAGGAAAAGAAAAGCAGACAAAAAAATACCATCGATAATAAAATTTGTTAAAAATGTTGCACGATGAAATTTAAATAAACTTGTAAAGCTAATAAATTAACAATTTTATATTCAAAAAAACTTAAATCACAAGTTAAGCTAATAAACAGCTTTAGCTATTTTAAATAAGTTCATTTTAAAAACCAAAATTTAGATTCATTGGCTATATAAAGCTTTAAATCAGTAGCTTCACTAACTTTTTTCACTTATTTATTTAAAACTTAGCAACTTAAAAAGACAGTTAAGTATTTTTAGATATTGCTTGGAATCAATTCAATTCATCAAGTTTTAAAAAATAATTCCTTTTGTCAGGTCTATCATTTTTTAAATGCTTTAAAAATATTTTCGCAGTTTCCTTCGATGCATCCTCTCTTAGGCAACGTTCAACAAAGGATATATCTACAAATTCATCTGCTAACCCAGCACGGCCAAGATCTAAAAAATAAATTTCATTGAATTTATCTATAAAAATATTACTATCCGTGATATCGCCATGAGAAAAAACCAATCTTTCTTCAACACGAGTCTCATTTAACTCATTCCATAGACTTATGTAAGTTTTATGGTCTCCCCATAATTCAGCCTCAAAATCATCTTGATCTATCTCGTCAAGGAGGTGGTTATCAATAAAAAATTTTGACTCTTTTAACCGATAATCAATGTTTGAAATAAATGGACAATCAATAATAGCAACTGCATTTAACAGATTGAGTGCCTCCTTATAGATAGCAAGCAATTCTTGGTCTGTTAAAAAAAGCGCTGAAATTGGTTTTGCATTGATCGCTTTAGTGATCATGAATTCAAACTGCTCATCCTGAAAAGTCATGATGAGTTCAGGCACCTTTAATTTTTCAGAGAGCCAACTCAACATTTTCGCTTCACGAGAGACACTGTATGTGGTCTCTGTATATAAAGTGCTAGAGCGCTTAAGAAAAAAAGTTTCATTATTTCGATTAAAAGAATAAACATCCGATGGCGACTGACCAATTTTATTTGGCTCTAAAACGCTGTTTCCAATAAATTGTTGAATAATATTGGGCAATTCCATCAAGTTTTCCTTTTATTCAGCATTAAAAACCCCGCAAATGCGAGGCCTAGTAAATAGATGATCTTAATTAGGTTCACTGTAGCAAAAATATGGGGCGAATTCAAACATGAGGTGCGACAGTTTGAAAAGTCTTATGATAATCAACAAGCTGAGCAAATTTCTCTAATGGTGTAAGCCAATCTAACGCTTTTCTAGGACGAGTATTCAGTGACATGGCAA
>NZ_VPAF01000051.1:0-1462 GCF_013419345.1 Acinetobacter sp. YH12086 | reverse complement strand
AAATAAATAACTATTCCTCCGATAATCACGCCTATCGATCCTAGAGCATCACTAAGAACTTCTAAATATGCACCTTTTATATTTAGACTTCCTTCAGCACTAGCAGAAAGGATTTTCATTGAAATCAAATTTATGACCAAACCAATGACCGCGACAATCATCATTCCAACACTTTGAATTTCAGCAGGATTCGTAAAACGTTGATAAGCTTCATATACAATATATATTGCTACCACAAAAAGCATCACCGCATTAAACAGAGCCGCTAAAATTTCAAATCGCTGATAGCCAAAAGTTCTTTTATCATCTGCGGCTTTTTTACCAATTTTGATAGCGGCAAGAGCAATAGCTAAAGCGGCTACATCAGTAAACATATGAGCTGCATCAGATAACAAAGCCAAACTTTGGGTAATAAAAGCAGCGACAACTTCTACTATTAAAAAAGTAGTCGTTAAACCTAAGGCAACCATTAACTTCTTACTATTTTCTTCAGTAACAACCGCATGGCTATGATCATGATGTTCTGACATAAAATATTTTCCTTATTCTATTTATGATGAGCAGAGATATTGGATAACAGCCAATATCTCTGCTGTAAATCGACTAATCTATTGGATTAAGAAACTTTCTTTTCATTTATCCAACGATAAAGCACGGGTAACAGCACCAAAGTTAGTAATGTTGAAGAGATAATCCCGCCAATCACTACGGTTGCCAGTGGCCGTTGAACCTCAGCCCCTGTTCCGGTTGCCAGCGCCATTGGTACAAAACCCAGTGAAGCCACACAAGCTGTCATCAACACTGGTCTTAAGCGCAAAATAGCCCCTTGCCACACGGCTTTATGCACTGGATATTTGTCCCTTAATTCCTTAATAAAGGTCAGCATTACCAGTCCATTGAGGACTGCAACACCAGATAAGGCAATAAAGCCAATTCCAGCTGACATCGATAATGGAATATCCCTTAGCCAAAGGAACAGCACACCACCGGTCAAGGCAAAGGGTACCCCGGTAAAGACCAATAGACTTTCTTTGACATTGTGAAAGACCGCCATCAGTAAAATAAAGATAGTGATTAAAGCCAGTGGAATCACGATTTGCATCCGTGCTTTGGCTGAAGCCAAATTTTCAAACTGACCGCCATATTCTATCCAATAACCACTTGGCAAAGTGTATGCTTTGAGCTGTGTCTGTACATCAGAAACAAAAGACCCTAAATCACGCCCTTCAACATTCGTTGTAACCACAACTCGGCGTTTACCATTTTCTCGACTGACTTGGTTGATTCCTTCAATGGTCGAGACTTGCGCGACATCCGACAATAAAATACTGCCACCATTTGGAAGCTGAATAGGTAACTGGGAAACAGATGCGACACTACGGTCTTGCTCTCCAAGACGGATAACAAAATCAAAACGACGATCGCCTTCTAAAATCTCTCCCACGCTTTGTCCACCAATACT
>NZ_VPAF01000005.1:0-205058 GCF_013419345.1 Acinetobacter sp. YH12086 | reverse complement strand
TTCCCGAACTCAGAAGTGAAACCTCTTAGCGCTGATGGTAGTGTGGGGTTACCCATGTGAGAGTAAGTCATCGCCAGCTCATTATTCGAAACACCCCCTGATACGTCAGGGGGTGTTTTTTTATGTGCGGAGAAAAGAAAGAGGGAAGAAGAAAAGCAGAAGAATAGAATAGGAAAATGAATAAGTTAAAGTGACGAATAAATGAATATTTCTGAATCAAATATAAAGTTAATAGTCTTCAATATTTCTATAAAGTTTATTGATCCGCTGAAATAATTGATTGCGTTGCAGCTTTAAGCATATATAAGACTTGGCCTAATAAAATGTCCTTATCTGTCAATGCTACAATAATCATGGGATGATTTTGTGCAGCAACAGATGCAAGTATCGCTTTTCCATTTTCGGCATCTAAGGTTATATTTTGACAACCGACCAAATGAATTTCTTTAATAAATGCTGACACCATTGCAAGGATAGAGCTGCTAACCGCAGCTAACTTGCTATTGTTATATTGCCCACGTTTGTAAACACTTGTTAGCTCAAATCCATCTGTTGAACACACCATGATGAAATGAACGCCTCGTGCATTGTTAATAATATTATTTATTTGTTCACGGGCATGTTGTATTAACTCATTCGAAGCGGTGCGTTTTGTGACATTAAACATTAATAGCTCCTTATGCGGTAATGTAGTGATTTACTTCGATTGAGGTAATTAAAGCTTCAATTAGCAGTAAAACGTCAGATTTTTTGCGACAGTCAATAAAGAATAGGGGCGAATATAAGTCCTGACTAATCAGCCAATCTTTGTAGATAGCAGTATTCGTTGAACTTGTGATTTCGTCTGTATGGGTAATTCCAATGGCTATGTTATCTGTATAGTTTTGGAAGGTTTCTAAGTAGCTTTCGAGTTCACTTAGGGGATCATTAACATTATGATCAATCAAAATAATTGCACCGATTGCGCCTTGACAAATCACAGGCCAAATAAAATCAAAACGACTTTGTCCAGGGGTACCATATAAACCTATTTTTAAACCATCTTCTAAGGTCACTTCTCCGTAGTCGATACCTACTGTGGTTTCAAGTTTTTGATGGCTGGTTTGATCTGTATTAAACGCCTCGGTCAGTAGAACTGGGATATCAGAAAGTGAACGAATCGCTTCAGTTTTTCCAGCACCCATAGAACCAGCAAAGACAATTTTATATTGCTGAAGAATCATGTTTGATGTCCTATTCTAAAATCCAAATTTACGGCGTAACTTACTAAAGAAGTTTTGTACAAAGTTCTTTTCTTCTGTTGGTTCATGCTTTTCGGGTGGTGTGTAATGTTTATCCCAAAGATTTATTTTTTTTATATTCAGTGATGCCATATTCGCAGCAATGAACTGTCGAACAGTGCTGAGGGGAATATCATATTGTTCTGCAATGGTTGATATCTTTGCACCCTGGATAAAACATGCAGAAAGTTGAAAAATTTGTTTATGAGATAAATGTTCAACAGGTTTTGGCCAGCTTAAAATTCGAAAATGACCATCTTCAGGAACTGTTTGGTAAAAATTCGGAGTTTGCCAAAATAGATTCCATATCCAGTCTTGAAGGATGACGGGATGCTTTCGACTTACATGGGTCATATCTTCAATTGATGCGAAATCATATTTAAAACTAGCATCTGTGTGTTGAAGTTGACGCTCGAGGTTGAGCCAAGCTATATTTTGCGCGGTATCGATTACCGCTATTGTGCCTAGATCATCATATAGGTGTAATTTTTGATGATTATCTTCTGCATACATTTTTTTGAAGTAATCATCCTCCAAATTAAAATCGCTAAAGCTCTGGATTTGATCATGTTGAGCATGCTCAATGGATTCGTTAAGGTCAGTATGGCTGACGAGATGTTTATCAATCCATTGATTGAGCTCTTGATTGTCGTCTATGGGAAGGAACAGCGTATTGTTTCTGACACGCCCTGATTGTTGGTTGTCTTTCGAGATCTTGAGCCAAGGTAAAGCGCGGCGTGTTAATATTTTTTGAATTCCTTCGGTGTCAAAAAAACGCTCATGAATAAATAGGCAATCGAGATTCACATCAGATGCACTTTTCCATTGGATATTAAAGTGCTGTGGAAAAATTGTGTAAAGCTGATGTTTGAGTTGATCTGAATCATGAATACTTAATCCTGCAATGCCGATATTGATATATTGCTTATTCATGGTGTTCCTCGACTAATTTTATTCAAACCTGTAAAACATTTTGGGAATAAAAAACCCTCTTATTGGCATAAGAGGGTTGGGTGAAATTAAGCAAAATCTAAATTTTTTTCATAGGTTTTTAATTCGTGTCGAGCCATGGCTAGGTTTGCTTTGGCACGATCAAGTACTAAATATAAGAACACGGATTCATTATTTTCCAGTGGACGAATCAAGTGATACTGCTTTCCTAAGGTAATTAAAATATCGACAATGTGATCATCTAAATTGAGTGACTGAGCAACACGTCTTTTGGAGCGAACCACTTCAGTATTTCCAGCAGCTGCTAATTCTAAATCAATATCTCCACCGCCTTGTGTCGCCATAGCTAGGCCACTTTCACCGTCTACCAGTGCCGCTGCATGAAAACCGTCGATTGTTGTGAGTGATTCTAATGAAACTTTAGCCATTTTTATGCCCCTCTTTTAGGTTATACATGATTATTATTTGTAGATATTTAGGTAATTAAACTAGCGTTTTTAACTACATAATTTAATTATAGGAAGCGTAAGGGGCTTTGCAATAAAATTAATTTTTTACTTTAAAAGGATAATATTTTCTAAATATAGCGTTAAGTTTTAGGATTTAAAAAAATGTGATTTAATTTGCTATATATATTTTTTATGTATTTTAGAACTTTATTTTTGATATAAAATTTACCAAAAATTCAAATGTAATATTTTGTAAATGGTGTGACAAAACTCAATTTTTGCAGAATAAAGCTGACCGATTTACATAAAGAAAACAAAAAGTGATCTAAAGGCGTGTAATTTAGAATATTCGATTTAAAAAAACCTGCTTAAAAAGCAGGTCATTGTTTTAGACAAATGAAGCCACTTAAGAAAAAATATTACAAGCTGCAGATGCCAGAATCCATAAAATCACCACTGCAACGATAGGCTCTACAATTTTTGACCAAGTTGGCACTTGTACTTCAGTTGTCACATCTTCTTGAGTATGTTGTTGATTAACCATTTGATTGAACTCCTTCATTGATGCTTCTAATGATATCTCTTCTTGCAGATTTGGTTTAGAACCAAGAAGCTCTGTTAGGTTGTTTGTTGACCAAACCCAATCATCCGCTTGACCAGAAAGGTGTTCAATTTGTCCATTGAGTAATTCTTGAATGCTTTGTGGTGAGTGTGCACCGGTATCATGAAGTTGCTTTAATTCATTTAATTGTAAATGAAAAATTTCAGTTGTTAGGTGTTCAAGTTCAGAGCGTTCTAATATTGATGCATTCGATGGATTGGTGGTCAGATGGCGTGAAACTTCTTGAATATAGAGTTCATCAGGCTGATTAATTTCTTGATAAATCTTTTGAGCATTATTACGGAGCTGATGAATCAATTCACCTAAAGTTAATGCATTAATTTCACGTATATGTTGACGTTTTTCTTCAAGATTTAAATGACTTAAAAGCGTAGGCTTTTGAGATTCTATTTGTTCGACAAAATATTGTACTAAATCAAAAGCCATTATTCGCTTCCTTATTCTTTAATCGAGCAACCTTAAACCTGGTTTTTTCTTCGGTTGCTCTTGTTGTTCTTGGTCGTTTGATTTTAAAGCATTTTGATCATTCTGAATACCTTCATATTCTTGAGGATCGAAGAACATGCCTTGACCATTTTCACGTGCATAGATACCTAGAACAGCAGAAAAGGGGATATAGAGGTTTTGCGAAACGCCACCAAAGCGTGCAGAGAAAGTAATCGTCTCATTGCTCATATGCAGCGCATGCGTTGCATGAGGTGCAATATTCAGGACAATTTGGCCATCTTGGATATATTGAACTGGCACCATCGTACCATTCTGTGTCGCATCGACAAGTAGGTAGGGTGTAAGTTGATTGTCACAAATCCATTCATAAAGTGCCCGTGTTAAGTATGGACGCGTTGGAGTGAGTTGTAGTTCTTGTTCAGACATAATGCTTACTCGAATATTTATGGGAAATTAATTTTTTGCTAAAAGCTCGCTATAGCGATTTTTTTCCTGCAATGTCATCGATTTGATAAATGCAGGACGGCTAAAGATGCGTTGGCAATAGAGAAATATAGGGCGGCATTGCTGTTTGGGAAGCTCAATCCCCATGGCTTTTAGGCGCAGAAATACAGGTGCGAGCATACAGTCTAACATGCTAAATTGTTCAGACATAAAATAAGGATAATGCTGAAACAAGGGGGTTAGTGAAATGAGTGTATCACGTAATTGTTTTTGTGCTTTTTGCTTGGCTTTTTCATCGAGGGTATCGGGATGGCGAAGCATAATATCGGCAAGTCTTAACCAATCTTGTTCGAAGCGCCATACATATTGACGTTGCTCTGCACGAGGCATGGGTGCATCTGCATACAGTTTATTTTGACGATATCGGTCATCCAGATATTCGGCGATAATACTGCTGTTATAGAGTTTTAGGCCATTTTCAATCATCATCGGAAGTTGATTGTAGGGATTTAAACTTGCAAGATCTTCGTCTTCATCATCAGCAATAATTAAATTATGTTTGATTTGCTTCTCTGCAAGTACATAGCGTATCCAGTGTGAGCGAAAGTCATCCGCATGACTGTAAAGCGTAATCCCTTGGAGAGGTGCATTTTCGACTGACATAATCCGAGACGATGAGAAATGAATAAGATAGGATACTAAAATTAGACAGTAAAATCACGGGGACTTTAGCAATATCAATGCAGCTACAGTGAAAATTACAGTTTTGTTTTATTTGATTTTATCTGATAGCTTTTCATGTCATTCATTTACCTGATCGTCACCGCATAATGACCATTGCACTTGTACAAAAATTATTATTTTTAGCTGCTGTTATTTTTATGGGCATTGGCTTTTATACGGCACTCGCTGGAGGTTATGCCTCTGATTATGGAGCAGAGGATGATAGTCCTGAACAAAAAGCAAAATGACCATTTGTACAATTACACTAACACTGTCGGTTTTATGTTTTATTGCGAGTTTGAGTCTCTTTGTTTATCGGATCGTTATTCTATTTGCATCATCTTCATAAAAATTAAGACATAAAAAAACCTTGGCATAAGCCAAGGTTTTTTGTCCGATTCGGTAAACGAATTAACGTTTAGAGAATTGAGGACGTTTACGAGCTTTACGTAAACCAAGTTTCTTACGTTCAACTTCACGAGCATCACGAGTAACGAAACCAGCTTGACGAAGAGCAGGTTTAAGAGTTTCGTCAGAAGCAATCAATGCACGAGTAATACCGTGACGGATAGCGCCTGCTTGACCACCGATACCACCACCAGCAACAGTGATGTAAAGGTCATATTTCTCAGTAGCTTCTAAAAGCTCAAGTGGTTGGTTAACAACCATACGAGCAGTTTCACGACCGAAATATTGTTCTAAAGAACGGTTGTTGATTACGAGTTTACCAGTACCAGCTGATAGGAAAACACGTGCAGTTGCGGTCTTACGGCGACCTGTACCATAGTTAGTAGCCATGTGCTGTATCCCTTAGATGTCCAAAACTTGTGGCTGTTGAGCAGTATGTGGATGCTCAGTACCAGCGTACACTTTCATTTTCTTGATCATTGCATAACCAAGAGGACCTTTTGGCAACATGCCTTTTACAGCACGTTCGAAGATTTCTTCTGGTTTGTGAGCAACTAATTTTTCGAAATTAGTTTCACGAATACCACCAGGGAAACCAGTGTGGCGATAATATTTCTTATCAAGTGATTTTTTACCAGTCACTTGAACTTGCTCAGCATTGATAACAACGATGTAGTCACCAGTGTCAACGTGAGGAGTATAAGAAGTTTTGTGCTTACCGCGTAAACGACGAGCGATTTCAGTCGCAAGGCGACCTAAAGTTTTGCCAGAAGCATCAACAACGTACCAGTCGTGTTGAACTTCAGCTGGCTTAGCGCTGAGAGTTTTCATTAAACCACTACCTATTATAGTTGGTTTGGACTATGGAAGCTGTCCAAACAAAAGGAGACGCGATTCTATACGAATACGTGAAGAATCACAAATGAAAATATAAAATTTCAAGCGCTGTATTGTAGTATATTTCTTCAGCAATAAACAGCAGATAATCCAGAAATTATAAAAAAAGCGGATGAAAGTAAATCATGTTGAATTCTAATCTGTTAAAAAACACATCTGAACCCTCATTTTGGCGGCAATGGTTGCAATTAATGGGCTTATGTAGCGCCTTGGTTTTAAGCCCAACTTTTTTGTATTTGGTGTATTTGCACGGGGCGGATGGTGCGATCATCGTTTTGTTAATGATGCTCACTTTATTTTTCCTTAGTTATTTATTGGTTTATCTGTTGATTGGATTATTGCTTCTGGGTGGTATGTCTTTTTGGCTGATAACGAAGTACCCGCAACATGTGTCAGCCATTCAGCGCGGCATTGTAACTCTTATTGCATTGATTTGGATCATTGGCATTTCAGGTTTTGCTTTCGATTTCATTCCATACAATGTCGCACAACGCGCTTATTTTTGAGTTTTAGTCCGATATTTTTAATCAATAAAATTAGGTCTGTCATGTGCATCACACAGTATAATAATGCTATTGCACACACAGGATAGACCCATGCTGCCTTTATATATCACGAGCGGTGAACCCGCAGGTATCGGACCTGATATTTGTTTGAGCTTAGCCAATCGAATAGATGAAAGGCCACTTGTGGTTCTTATTGATAAAGATTTGCTGCTCAAGCGTGCTCAACAGTTAAAGCTCGAAGTTGAACTGATTGACTATGTTGGGCAGGAGGGTTCAGCAGCTCTAGGTCAGCTTTATGTGGAACATGTACCTATAACTACACCTGTTATTGCAGGTCAGTTAGATGTGAATAATGCAGCCTATGTGTTGGAACAATTACGTCGTTCTGCAGATTATGCGATGTCTGGCAAAAGTGTAGGTGTTGCAACTGCACCTGTGCAAAAGTCGATTATCAATGATGCCGGTATCCATTTCAGTGGACATACGGAGTTTTATCAAGAATTTGCAGGCGTTGATCGTGTCGTGATGATGCTTGCGACCAAAACGCTCCGTGTCGCATTGGCAACTACACATTTACCGCTTCGTGATGTAGCCGATGCCATTACTCAAGAACGTTTGCATCAAGTCATTGATATTGTAATTCATGATTTAAAAACCAAATTTAAAAAAGATCATCCGCATATTTTAGTCTGCGGTTTAAATCCGCATGCGGGTGAAGATGGCTATTTGGGCATGGAGGAGATTGAAGTGATCAATCCGGTGCTAGAGCGTTATCGCGCTCAAGGGGTGAATATGAGCCTGAGCTTACCTGCCGATACCTTATTTACCCCTGAAAATTTAAAAGATGCCGATGCGGTTTTGGCGATGTATCACGATCAGGGCTTACCTGTGTTAAAGTCGCAGGGCTTTGGCGAAGCCATCAATATCACTTTGGGCTTACCGTTTATTCGGACTTCAGTGGATCACGGCACAGCACTGTCACTGGCTGGAACTGGTCTTGCTAAAAGTTCGAGTTTACAGGTGGCGGTTGATTTGGCTTTAGAATTAGCACGTGCGAAAAATAACGAAACTTAATAATAAAGGTTTGAATTTTATATGAATAATAGTAAAAAATTATCAAAAATAAAACAGGAAAATAACAAGATGCTTAGGGCGAAATCGATCATTCGCCCATTTTTGGGGATTGCGTTAGCGTTGATGCTGTCAGCATGCTCAACGCTCGCTACAGATCATCATTCTTGTGAATTAAAAGTATTATCGCTGCAAATTCCAAAACAGACGGAAGGATTTATACGTTTTGCATCACCGGCTGCCGTGGATGGCTTTAAACATAATCAGCAAAAATTTAATCAAGCGCTGACTGCGGTGCATAAAAAATATGCGAATCGTGATGGTGCTGATAAAATGCTTCAAGATGGACAGGCAATCAATGCTAATATTGATCTGCTTGTACAGCATCAAAATAGCCTGAGTGCGCTATATGAATCTCAACTTCTTGTAAGTGAAACCATTCCGAGTATTCAAGCTGAATATAACATTCTGGCTGATATGATGGCTAGAGCAAACAATTCAGCTATTCAAGCAATGATTGCCAAAAATCAAGTCTATATTGCGGGACGAATGTTGAGTTCTTTGCTGAAGTTAACTGATGTGAATTCTATTCATCCAGACGATTTAGATGACTTTTTAGCAGATTTTGAAACTTTCAATATTTATTTGAAGGCTCAACTGAATGGTAATCCCGAACTGGGTGTAGAGCGCGTAAACAATGCTGAAATGCGTGAAAGTTTGCTCTCCATTCAGGCTGAAACTGAAGAAATGATGAAATCTGAAACAATGGCTTTGTTGCAACAAAGAGAGCCATTGCTCAGTGTAATTAAAGCGGCTCGGGATAATGTGACCAAGTCCGAAGAAATTTTTGCTCGCTTGAGTGAATTTGAATCAAGTCAGTAATCGTTGTAATAAACCTATGCGGAGAATTTTATGTATCAAATTAATGCCCTAAACCCAAAAGATGAAGGGCATCACACGCGTAAGCGGTTTGGACAGAATTTCTTACATGATCAACGTGTTATTGCCAAAATTGTACGTTCGGTAAATCCGCGTACTGGTGACAATATTGTCGAAATTGGTCCCGGTCTTGCTGCGCTTACATCGCCTTTAATTGGTGAATGCGATGCTTTAACCGTGGTTGAGCTGGACCGTGACTTAGCTGCAGGTTTGCCGGGCCGTGTGCCGCATCCTGAGCGCTTGACCATTGTTGAAACCGATGCGCTGAAATATGACTTTACCGAGCTGTTTGCCGAAGGCCGTCCTCTGCGCGTGGTTGGTAACTTGCCGTATAACATCTCGACTCCGCTGCTGTTTCATCTCTTGGAGTTTGGCGACAAAGTCAAAGACATGCACTTCATGCTGCAAAAAGAAGTCGTGGACCGTATTACCGCTTCACCGAATACTAAAGAATATGGTCGTTTATCGGTGATGATTCAATACTTCTGCAAACCGACGTTTTTATTTGAAGTGCCGCCGGGCTCATTTAATCCGCCGCCAAAAGTCACCTCTGCGGTATTCCGTTTAGAGCCTTATGCCGTTAAACCGATTGTGGCGAAAGATGAAAAAGCGCTTGCGCGTTTGGTTTCACATGTCTTTACTCAGCGCCGCAAGACCTTGCGTAACAGCTTAAAAGGCATGTTGGTTGAAGATGGTTTTGAAAATGCAGGGGTTGATCCAATGGCGCGTCCAGAAACCCTAACACTTGCAGAATTTGTCGCATTAGCAGATCAAATGGTGGCTTAAATAATTATGACTCGCTCTATTCGCTATAACTATGTCATTGGTGATGTTCAAGGCTGTTTTGAAGCATTAAAAGCTTTACTGAAAGAGATCAAGTTTGATGCAGACCAAGATTTTATATGGTTTGCCGGTGATCTCGTCGCGCGGGGTGAAAACTCGGTAGGCGCTTTGCGGTTCATCAAAAAATTAGTGGATAGTGAAGTTGCGGCGACGGTACTGGGCAATCATGATCTGACTTTGCTGGCATGCGCTCGTGGTATTAAGGATATCAATCCTAAAGACAATATCGATGATGTGATTCACGCTTTAGAAAGTGATGATTTGATTGATTGGTTACGCAAGCAGCCGCTGTGTCTATTTCCGAATGAGCAAACCATTTTGACTCATGCGGGTATTCCTTTGAATTGGACTGCGCAGCAAACCGCAGACTTGGCAAAAGAGGTGGAAGCGGTGATTGGTCATGACGACTTTGATGTGGTTGATGCGTTTCTTCAAGTGATGTACGGTAAAGAGCCAAACCTATGGTCGGATGATTTGTCGGGTCATGCGCGCTTACGCTGTATTACCAACTATTTGACCCGCATGCGCTTAACCGATGCAGAAGGTCGATTAGAGTTCAGTTTTAAGGATTCACTCGATGACCCTATGCCGAAGGGTTTTCAACCATGGTTTGAGTTTGAGTCACAAGCAGCGCAGACCCATCAAATTCTGTTTGGTCATTGGGCTGCTTTGCAAGGAAAAAGCATTTCAGCAAAAATCCAAAATGTGGATGGCGGATGTGTCTGGGGCAATCAGTTGATGGCCTATCGTTTAGAAGATCAGCACATGTTTGCGGTCGATAATCCTGTGATGTAAGTATTTAAAAATAAAAAAGCCGCATTGATGCAGCTTTTTTATTAGTGTGAGGATTAGTCTAAACGAATCCAAGTTTGGTTACGGCCCAAGACTGAAACGCCAATACTTGCACGGATCGAAATACGTTTTCCTGTGCTGTTTAAGCGCACTTTAGCATCATAAACCTTGCCAGAAAGAGGGTCGATAATACGGCCTTTTTCATAATTATTGGTGTCATTTACTTGTTCTAAGCCTTTAATAATCTCCATACCGAGAATCGGTTGGTTGGTATAAGGTGCTGGGCACTTATTACAGTTTTTTTGCGGTGTATAGCCAGGACGTGGTGTAATTTTAATAATTTTACCGGTATAGGTATTATTTGATTCTTTGTGAATCGAAATAATCGCTTTAGCCGCTCCTGTTTTATCGTCAATTTGTTGCCACGTGCCAGTAATGTCATTTGCTAATGCGATATTCATCAAACCGAATGTGCATAGGCTGAATAATATTTTTTTAAACATAATCGCTTTTCCCCTAGAAGCGTGATTTATGAGCACGTATGTTAGAAAGTTTACGAGAATAGTCAACTTTATTTTTAAAATAATTTGAATATCTTAGGCATAAAAAAACCGCCATGTTGGCGGTTTTTATAACACTGAGCTTATTCTTGGCGAATCCAAGTTTGGCTACGACCGAGTGCTGAAACACCCATATAGCCACGTAGCGTGAGACGTTTTCCACTGGCATTTAAGCGAACTTTTGTGTCGTAAATTTTGCCAGAAAGTGGATCAATAATACGGCCTTTGTCGTAGTTATTGGTCCCTTCAACATGTTTTAAACCAGTTAACACATCAAGGCCTAAAATCGGTTTGTTTTTATAAGGTGCAGGGCAGTTTACGCAGGTGTCGCGTGGTGTATAGCCCGGACGCGGCGTCACTTTGATGATTTTACCCACGAATGTACCATTAGTTTCTTTACGGATTTCAATAATGGCTTTTTGTGAACCAGTTTTATCATCAATTTGTTGCCAAGTCCCTGAAAGGTCTTGAGCAAAAGCTGAACCACTCATTACAGCAGCTAAGAATAAGAGGCTCACTTTTAATTTTTTCATCAGATATTCCCTGTAGGTGGTTCACCTATATCAAATCAATTTACTGAATAAATTTAAAATTTATTCAACGCGAATCCATGTCTGTGTACGACCAATCGCGGAAATCCCCAGATATCCACGTAAATGTAAGCGCTTACCATTGGCAGAAATTTTGCCTTTTAAGCTGTAAATTTTGCCTGCTAAAGGATCAATAATTTTTCCTTGAGAGTAGGTATTTTCACTTTCAAGTTTCAGCCCCTTAAATACATCCATCCCTAAAATAGGCTGGTTGGTATAAGGTGCAGGGCAATTCACACATTTTTCCTTTGGTGTATAACCCGGACGTGGCGTCACTTTGACAATTTTGCCGGTATAGGTGTCTTTGGCATCTTTTCGAATTTCGATCAGTGCTTTAGGCGAACCGGTTTTATCGTCAATTTGTTGCCAAGTCCCTGTAAGATCTTGAGCATAAAGTGCAGAGCTTGTGACTACAGCACCGAATAATGCAGCCCATTTCAAACTTTTTTCGATCATATTAATAATCCTTTATCAATACACTTTGTGAGGGTTTATTGATCATACTAGGTAATATCTGAACTTAGAGCAACTACTCTAAGCATAAATATTTACATTTTATTCGGGAAAGTTGACATGTTGCACAAAAGTGCCTTTTACCAAAAATGTAACATCCACAGCACATCGTTCAATGTGTTGTGGTGTACCCTAGAATTTATATTAAGTTTATTTTTTATACAAAACAATCATTTAAAAGTGATTGCTCAGTCACATATTTTGTAGATAGAGTATGAAAGTTGGCAACCAGATTGCTGTGAATACTGCATTTACCGCCATGCCAAATGCCGCATAGCGCCCAGCAATGCTGCCGCGCTGCCAAGCTTGAGCTGTGCCAATCGCATGTGCAGCAAGTCCTAAGGCGAGTCCTGATGCACGTTCATCATGAATATTTTTGAGTATGATGGGTGAAAATGCTGCGCCAATCACCCCTGATAAAATCACAATCAAAATTACCAAAGGAATCGGGGAATGCAGCAGCGTGGCAATGTTGATGGCAATAGGAGTGGTCACTGCCCGTGTAGCAAAAGCCATAATGGTTGGATCTGACAAATGCAGCAAATAAGCCAGACCCATAGGGAGGGCAACGGCACTGATACTGGCAAAGACTAAAATCCCGCCCACGGCTTTTAAAGGCAAGTCATCGTAGCGCATCGCTGCTAAAGGAATGGCCAAGGCCACTGTGACATAGCCGAGTAAGTTATTGAACAGTGGATTGACCTGTGCCATATAACTTTCATAGGAAATGCCAAAAAGATAGAGCATACCAATGACGAAAAACATCCCAATCACAATCACGGGGATTTGCGGTAATTTTTTATTAATGGGTTTTGCGACAAGATAGGCGATCAGGGTAATGATGAATCCAGAGAGGATTGAAAGCATGTTGATTCTCCTTATAGCCATTTCTTAGACATTTTTGCGTAGACCCATAGCGGTATGAGGGTGCTGACAAAGAGAACAATCAAAAACATTGGAATTTCATCACCTAAATGCATCATCATCAGCAATGAGCCTGCACTAATGGGTAAGAAGGCAAAGGCACTTTCTTTCATGATTTTATTATTGGTATCGACCAAACTGGCTGGAATTTTGTTGAATTTTCTCCAAAATGAAAGCACGATCAAGAGGGCAATCAAACCGACTAGATTGCCTAATTCTGGGTGATTGAATTGCTTCATGACCCAGACCGCGCCTTCACGGAAAATAATAATTAATGCAATAGTGCCTATCCAGGCTTTCCAGTCGATGCGCTTGATCCAGTCCATTTTTGTCTTTCGTTAAAATTATACTAATCAAGTTTTAACCGATTTAGTCTTTAATTTCAAATTCTTCAAGTGGACGTTGAAATTGTTGCGCACGCGTTCCCAAAATTTCTTCGATGGGTAAATGCGCCTGTTTAATCAGTTGTTCTAACTTATGCGGGGCGATGATGACATGCAAAATTAAGTTGCCTTGTTCATCATAACTTTCATTTTGGATCACATTGAGCGCATACAGTTGTGTTCTTAATTTGCCATAAGCTGGTTTTAGATGGACTTCAAAGCTTTGAATCTGTCCCATCAAGCATTCTTGAACAGCTTGGCGTAATAAGGGAAGACCTTTACCACTATGTGCTGAGACATAGACACGTTCCGGCTGATGTGGCTTACCATAGATGATTTTAGGATCTTCGCCACTGACATCAATTTTGTTATAGACGCGCAGAATCGGAACATCGACACCAATTTCTTTCAGTACTTTTTCGACAGCTTCGATTTGTTCCATCATGTCAGGACTGCTGGAGTCAATGACATGTAACAATAAGGTCGCCTCCAACGTTTCTTCTAAGGTGGCTTTAAACGACTCGACCAGTGAGTGCGATAAATTACGCACAAAACCTACAGTATCTGCGAGAACTAAGTTGCCGATACCATCCCAATGTAGACGGCGTAAAGTTGGGTCAAGTGTCGCAAAAAGTTGGTCTGCTGCATAGACATCACTTTTTGCTAAATTATTAAATAAGGTCGATTTACCAGCATTGGTATAACCCACCAATGACACGGTTGGAACAGCAGCTTTTTGACGTGCCACACGACCTTGCATACGTGTTTGGCGGACTTTCTCAAGTTTCGCTTTGAGTTGTCCCATACGGAGCTTGAGTAGCCGACGGTCAGTTTCCAGCAGCGTTTCACCCGGTCCACGTAGGCCGATCCCACCTTTTTGGCTATCGAGATCGCCACGACTACGAATCAGTCGTGAAGCCATATGTTGTAATTGGGCCAATTCAACTTGCAATTTACCTTCATAGGTACGTGCGCGTTGGGCAAAAATATCTAAAATTAATTCTGTACGATCGACCACACGACAACGCATGATGCGTTCAAGATTACGTGCTTGGGCAGGGGTGAGGGCATGGTCAAAGATGACCAATTCGGCTTCATATTCTGCGACTACTTCTGCAATTTCTTCAGCTTTCCCTGAGCCGATAAATAATTTGGCATCAGGCTTAATACGCTGAGCATGCACATGTTGCAAAATATTGGCACCTGCAGATTGAGCAAGTAAGTGGAATTCTTCGGCATCAAGGTCTGCAAGCATTTGTACTGCCACACTGACTAAAATTACGCGTTCACCGCTCGCTTGATGTTGATTTAAATTTTCCACTCAGCACACACTCCTGTTTAAAGATTCATTTTAGGCGAAAATGCAGTGCGAGGGTTAATCTAAGTGAGGGATTAATGGCTAAGTTCTGTATGTTGTGCTATTCAATTAGAGAAAGCTTCGAAAGCTCAGCGCCAATAAAAAAAGCACACTCACATATATCAATGAAAAACCAGCAATGGCTTTTAACGCTTGCCATGAAGAAATAGGGGGATTGTCTGAATATGAATGATTCATAATTTTAACCTTTAAAACCGATATAAAAATAATATTTGATTTTTAAAAACGATTAAAATGGGAAAATATTATCTTCGACTTCGGTTTTTATGATCAATGCAAAAAAACTGTCTTCGGTATATGATGATGAAAATTTACGCCAAATTGTGGCACCGTGTCCTTTTAGTGAACCGTTTATGAATCAACCTCAAATCGTCAATACACCGCAAATTAATGTGTTTTCAAAATTTTATTTGTATTGTAAAAAAGTCGGTGCAGCAGCTGTTGCCGTGACGCAGGGTTTTTATTTGGTTTATCGTCATCAATTGTATAAAGACCCGAATAACCCGCAAAATACCCGCTATGTGCAGTATTTTTGTCGCAAGTTATGCAAAGTATTTAATCTTGAAGTCAAAGTGCATGGCGAAATTCCACGTCAACCAGCCCTTTGGGTAAGTAATCATATTTCATGGTTAGATGTGGCAGTTTTGGGTTCTGGCGCACGTGTTTTCTTTTTGGCGAAAGCTGAGATTGAAAAATGGCCAGTGCTGGGTAATTTGGCGAAAGGCGGTGGCACCTTATTTATTAAGCGTGGCTCTGGCGACTCGATTAAAATTAAAGAACAAATTACGGGCTTCTTAAAACAAGATACGCCGGTACTCTTTTTCCCAGAAGCCACCACTTCAGATGGCAGCAAAATTAAAAAAATTCATGGTCGTATTTTAGGTGCGGCAATTGAAGCCGAACGTCCAGTCCAAATTTGCTTAATTTGCTATGTGAATCAGGACGGTGAACTCGATAATATTGCGCCCTACGTCGGAGACATTAGCTTTGATCGACATGTCAAAAATGTCTTAGAAATGCCGAATGTCACTGCGCATCTCATGACATTGCCCGCAATTGATTCGGCAGGTCATACTGTTGACAGTCTGACACAAGAAGTGCAGCAAAAAATGAATCAGGGATTGGCAGAACTTCAAGCTAAAGTTCTTAAAGCGCCAGTTCCAGTTGAAGCTTAATGAATTAATGATTCAGGCTGCAAGGGGATGCCTTTGCAGCATAATCCTTACATAAAGCCTTCGAGCGGCAACCAAGAGATAAATTTCACCCCTGCTTTTTGCCACCACTTGATTTTCGGTTCACGTGGATAAATACGCGTTTGACCATTTGACAGCTTAATTTTCCAATTGATCTGTTGGTCTGCATTGAGCACTAACTTATAGGCATATTTACTTAAATTTTCATCCATGGTGTAGTGGACCGCTTTGGCTAAGCGTGGGCTATTTAGTAATACTCCAATTTCAGTATTTAAATATGCTGAGCGTGGATCAAAGTTAAATGAGCCGATAAAGACTTGTTTTTCATCAATTGCCATCAGTTTGGCATGCAGGCTTGAACGGCTTAAACCTTTTAGACTAACTTTAGATTTTTCCGCCAACTCTTTGGTATTGGTGTTGAGGTTTTCTGCATCAGGTCTAGAGAGAAATTCATAGAGTTGAACGTCGTGTTCCAAGAGATCTTGACGATATTTGCTATAAAAAGCATGAACCAATGGTACGTCATTGGCCTGGAATGAGTTGGTCAAGACTCTGACTTTTACGCCATCTGCACGAAGGTTTTTTAGGCGTTCAGCCCCTTTTTTTTCTGGGACAAAGTAGGCTGAAACGATATCGACACTTTGTTCCGGTTTATCTAAACGGTTGAGGAGCTGAAAGTTGAGGTGCTCTTCTTTTTTGGCTTTAGATTTGATTTTGCTCGGGGAATCTTTGACCACTTCGGCTTTGACCCAATCAAATTGGATTTTATTGTTGAGCCAGTCATCAAAGGCATGTGAACGGTTAGCTAAGTCCAAATAATTGACCACAGTGGCTTCTTGGTTATAGTCATCGAGTTGTTGTTTGAGACTGTCAAAGCGCAAACTATAGTGGCGTGGATTGACCAATTGACGTACTGGAAAGGCATAATCATCATTCCAATATTCGTCAAAAGAATGGATGATTTCATCGGATGCCGCACCGACCAGCATGACGTCAACATCAGAAAATTGATAATTATCACTGACGTTATAGTATTGGTTACTCATATTGCGACCACCAATCAGAGCAATTTGATTGTCTGCAATAAAGCTTTTGTTGTGCATACGACGGTTGATGCGTTTTAGATCCAGTACCATATCGACAGGGCGGAAATGTCGGAAGCGGTACGGGTTATACAGTTTGACATCAATATTGGCATGTTGGTCGAGTGCCATATAAATGCCTTCCATTTTTTTGGCATTGTTGTCATCGACCAATAAACGAATTTTCACCCCACGATCTGCAGCTTTGATCATGGCATGCAGGGCCAAAGCACCAATTTTGTCGTTATCCCAAATATAGTATTGTAGATCTAAACTTTTTTCGGCTTTATTGATCAGTTCGATTCGAGCCGCTAAGGCTTCTAATGGGTCATATAGAACATGATAACCAGTTAAGTTAGGATTTTGTTCCCGTAACGGCAGCACAATTTTAGCAAGGCTAGTATCGTCAGTGGGGGTATTAAAGGCATATTCCACAGGTTGAGTTTGCTGTTTAGGCAAGGTACTACATGCAGATAAAGTCAAAACAAGGCTACAACTCAGCAAAACCACCTTAGTGTGGTTATGTATGAAGGACAAATTTTGCTGTTTCAGTGTAGCTGAGTTCATACTGTTAGACATACTAAAAAAAATTTGATTTGAGTATAAGTGTCAGCTGTGAAAAGATAAATATAGTGACCGAGTTTTCTCGTTAGGCAAATTGTAGAGCAAATGTATGTGGGAATTAGATTCCGTAGTGATGTATTTTTATATCGGGTTGGCTGTGCTGGGCGTTTGGGCAATATCCCAAGCTTGGTTAAGCCAGTCACGCACGGAAACGATTCATCCGTTTAAAGCCTTCGTACATTTGTTGGCATTCTATCTTTCGTATTTACTTATCCCTTTATTCTTCTTTAGCTTTTATGCAGGCTGGAGTGGCTATTATTCACTACATGAAGCGATTTTTGTCGGTGCTGTTACGGGGCTTTTGTGCTATGCCCGATTTATCGAGCCGCACATGATTCAGGTGAAAAAATGTCAATATCAATTGCATGAAACACGACAGTTATTAAAGCCTGTACGCATTGCCTTAATTGGTGATTTACATATTGGTTTATTTTCGGGCCATGAACGTCAGTTAAAAATGATCGTCGATAAGATCAATGCACAAAATCCTGATTTGGTCGTGGTTGCAGGGGATTGGACTTACGAGCCAGAAAATAAGTTAGCTGAAGAACTGGCCGTACTAAAAAAAATTATTGCTCCGATTTATTCGGTGAATGGTAATCATGATGAGCAATATCCCGGTCCGCCTATTCAAGCGCTGTTAAAACATGCATTAGAAAGTAATCATGTGGTGGATATCGAAGGGCAAGTCGTGGAGTTTAATGAGTTTCGTTTATTAGGTGTTGGGGATTTGTGGGCAGGTAAAGCCGATATGCGCTATTTGCCAGAATTGCCACAAGATAAGCCTTGGATCATTTTGTCGCATAATCCAGATACCGTCGATATGGTACCTAAACTTCCGGGACGACCATTGATGTTGTCGGGTCATACGCATGGCGGGCAGGTACAACTGCCATGGTTGACGGATTATGTAATGAAAAAAGTGTCCATTTTAGGCCACAAAAAAGGGCTATATCAGCATGATAATGCAGATGTCTTTGTCACTGTTGGTACGGGGATGGTTGGGGTACCTTTCCGTTTTCTTGTGCCACCGACCATTGATATTATCGAGTTGGTTTAATCAAAAACTACCGTTCATTATCGCTAAACGGTTTGGTGAATGTTCTTCTTGATGTAGAGCTACAGGCCTTGTTTGGTTAATAAAATTGAATCGTGCCATTCATTTGCTGTTTGAAATTAAGTGAATGACCGTGTCTTGGAACAGATAAGGTGTATTGCTTAGTTGGATCTAAGTTGCTTTCATGAATTACGTCAAAATGCTGTCAACTACAGAGTATTCATCAGTTCATTGACTCCATTTGAGACATAAAAAAGCCAGCAATAGGTGCTGGCTTTTTTATTATGTGCAGATTAAACCTGATTATTCACATCATCATTTTTAGTTTCGCGAATCATTAAGAACGCGATCAATGAAAGGATTGATGCTGCAGTTAGATAGTAACCTACTGCATATAAACCATAGCCAGTTGCAAGTTTAGTTGCGATCAGTGGCGCGAAAGATGCACCAAAAATACCAGCCATGTTAAAGGTTAAAGCTGAACCTGTGTAACGTACAGACGTTGGGAAGATTTCAGACAATACCGTACCAATTGGACCATAGGTTAAACCCATGATCGCAAGACCGATACATAGGAATAAGAACACCATCGCAGTACTGCCAGACTCAAGCATGCTTGAGAAGACTAAGCCAAACAATGCAGATACAACACACACCGCAATCGAAGTCGCTTTACGACCAAATTTTTCAGCAAATACAGCAGAAAGTGGAATGAAAGCAGCAAAACAAAGTGTGGCAACCAGTTGAAGTTTTAAAAATTCTTCACGTGTGTAACCAAGCTGGGTTGTACCCCATTGTAAAGCGAATACTGTGGTTAAGTAGAACACAACGAATGTACAAATCGCGGCAATCGTACCGAGAATTAACATCCCCCAGTGCTTAGTGATCACTTCTTTGAACGGAATATTTACTTCTTTTTGCTTATCCAATACTTTTTGGAACGCTGGTGTTTCATGTAATTTTAAACGAATCCACAGACCGACAATAACCAATAGCGCACTTGCAATGAATGGAATACGCCAACCCCATTGCATAAACTCAGCTTCAGACATGAAGTGACCTAAGGTCAAGAATGAGCCTGTTGCAAGAATAAAGCCGATTGGCGCACCTAATTGAGGGAACATACCATACCAAGCACGTTTGCCTTCTGGCGCATTTTCAGTTGCAAGTAGCACGGCACCTGACCATTCACCACCTAAACCCAGACCTTGACCTAAGCGACAAAGTGCAAGCATGAGCGGAGCAGCGATACCAATTTGAGCATAGGTTGGAAGCAAGCCGATACATACTGTAGAAATCCCCATGGTGAGGAGAGCGGCAACTAATGTGGCTTTACGACCGATACGGTCACCTAAATGGCCAAAGAATGTTGCACCAATCGGGCGAGCAATAAAGGCAATCGCAAACGTTGCTAAAGATTGAATTGTTGCGGTTGTTGGATCTGTACTTGCAGGGAAGAACAGATGCGGGAAGATAATTACAGCCGCAGTTGCATAGATGTAGAAATCGAAGAATTCGATTGTGGTACCTACAAGACTTGCTGTAAGTACGCGGAATTTTGAATTTGTTGGTTGCTGTTCAGTGGCAGCAGCACTTGAAGACGCCATGGTGGACCTTACACTTACTAAAAATAATTGAACTTAGTTTTAAAAGCGTAATCTTTTTAAAAAAGGCGTAATTTCTTAAAAAAATACGAAATACCAACTTACGAACTGCGGAATTAGGGTCACTAAAGAATGCAGTGTCAGTGGGTTATATCACGTAGAGATAAATCGACAGGAAATGTGATCCTGCACCTATCAATACAAAAATATGCCAGATAGCGTGTGTATATCTTACCTTTTTTAAGGCATAAAACAATGCACCGATTGTATAAGATAGCCCGCCAATGATCAGGTAGGTTAAAGCTTGATCAGATAAAAAGCGTTGCATATCATCCATTACCAGTACTGCAAGCCATCCCATCACCAAATAAGCAATCAACGAAATCTTTTGAAAACGATGAATGAAAATTAATTTGAATAGTGTTCCAATAGCGGCAATAACCCACAGTGCAATGAGTAAATAATGCGCTTTTGCGGTAGGCAGTGCGATTGCCAGAAACGGGGTATAAGTGCCTGCAATTAAATAATAGATTGCGGTATGGTCGAGTTTTTTGTACCAACCACGGCACTCAGGAGATTCTGCGAAGTGATATAGACTCGAGGCTGAAAACAATAACAGCATACTGAATGCATACACCCAAAGTGCAAGCCATTGTCCAGTTGGAAGGTATGATCCTTTTAAAATCAGTAGGATACCTGCGATGGCCGACAACGCTGCACCGAAAGCATGGGTATAGAAATTCAGTCTTTCTTCAGCTTGGTCATAAGCTAAAAGATGGGGAGGATTCATAACGTATCTTTTATAATAATTTAAATATACACATGTATAGTAATTCAATTTTGCTTTTGGTGTAAGAAGATTTAAAATTGTTTTGCAAATTTATCTAGGTTTATATTATGTCATCATTGGCTTCTCCCTCTACGCAAGAGCAGCAATTTTTAGCGGCCTTTCAGCAAGCCATTGAAACACAGCGTTTTGATCGCATGATCTTGAGTCAGTATAAAGGTGAATTAGACCAATTAGAAAAAATGACCTTACGAGTCATTTCGCTGCAAGGTGAGTCATTTCTTAGCTGTTTATATCGTTATAAAACCCAAGACATCACAAAAATTATCCAATTGCATCTGCGTATCAACAAGTCGAAAGTTTATTGAGCTGTTGTAAGCAAGCCAACCTGATGACCTTGGATGAAGAAATTCAGCTCAAAAAAAATAAAAAGAAAGCCATGCTAAGCATTAGCAAAAAGCAGCCTGCTTTAGGGAAAAATCCTACGGAGCAGCAAGGGCATGATCGAGCAAAACATCGCTATGTCGATCAAGACAGTTATTTCTTACAGCCACTCGGTATTACGGATGCCAAAGCACAAATTATTCCGAGCATGGCGCGTAAATGGAAACAAATTAATAAATTTGTAGAAATTTTTTCAGGCGCTTTAAGTCAGATTAAAGAGACTGATCAATCTCTACATGTTGTAGATTTTGGTTCAGGCAAGGGATATCTAACTTTTGCATTATATGATTATTTAGCAAAACACCAGCAAGTGCCTAAAGTGACTGGGGTTGAGCTGAATCCAAAAATGGTGGAATTTTGCCAAAGCGTTGCTCAGCAGTCGAATTTCAGCCAACTGGATTTTTTCCAAGGCGATGTTCGTACCTATGCGCCTGAGCGCTTAGATGTCATGATTGCGCTGCACGCCTGTGATGTGGCAACGGACTTTGCGATTCATACCGGTATTCGATTAAATGCGCAAATGATCATGTGTGCGCCGTGTTGTCATAAAGAACTGCGTCCGCAATTGAAAGCGCCGCAAGTACTTGCACCGATGTTGCAATTTGGTATTCATGCAGGCCAGCAAGCAGAGATGCTTACTGACACGATTCGTGCACTTTTATTGAAAGCATATGGTTATGAAACCAAAGTCTTTGAATTTGTGGCACTTGAACATACCAGTAAAAATAAAATGATCTTGGCAACCAAACGTGCAGACTATGTCGAACCTGATCAAGCGGTATTGGCGCAGATCCAAGCTTTAAAAGACATGTATGGCATTCAAAAGCATTCGTTAGAATTATTGTTGAATGATCAATGGGACCAGCAAGATATTGGCTGTAAATGCTAAAGGATGAAGGGATGCAGCAGTTAAATATTCAATTTGGTCCGTGGGAGCAACTGGCATCTGCAGCTCGGCCGATACGTGAACAGGTCTTTATTTTAGAACAGCAGATATCGCCCGAAGATGAATGGGATGCAGAAGATGCGATTTCACTGCATTTTATTGTTCATGATGGGATGAAAGCTATTGCAACTGCACGTTTGTTGAAAAATAACAGTATAGGTCGTGTTGCTGTTTTAAAGGCCTATCGCGGTCAGGGTATTGGTAAAATCTTGATGCAAGCCATCATTCAACAAGCGAAATTAGAGCAACGTGAATATTTAAAACTATCATCACAAGTGCACGCCATAGCGTTTTATGCAGCTTTGGGTTTTGTTGTTGAAGGTGATGAATATTTAGATTGTGGTATTCCGCATCAAGATATGTATATGGCTTTGGCTTAAATACGTAAAATTGGACAGCTATAAATAAAAAACGCTTAATATTTTAAGCGTTTTTTTATATAGATGAGGTCAAAGCTTAGTGGCCATGATCATTCGATGCAGTAGGTTCAGGGCTCATGTCATCCATATGTGCATGTTGTTCTTCAGTCATCTGCATATCTGCTGTAGTCGGCGCAGAAGCTTCACGAGCTGCTTGATCAGCTTGCGCCTTTTTCAAGGCTTCTTCTGACATCACAGGGGCATTTTTAAATGCATGCTGTTGAGTATTGTCTTTTTTCTGTTGGCTAGGCATATAGTCTGGTTCATTGGTCACAGCAAGCCAGAAAATACCCATGAATAGCGCACCTAAAATACAGAAGATAATCAGTGCCTTCCAGCCCCACGGTGATTTTTCAGGAGAAGTATGATCAGTCATAACAAGCTACTCAATCGGATAAAAAGAAATCAAAAAACTTGTTACTTTATAACATAAAACAGATGAGAGTTCGCGTAAATTCTAGACTTGTTTGCAAACACGCGACTGAGAAGGAAAATAAAAAGGAGCCGAAGCTCCTTTTGATGTGATTGAACAGCAAAATTTGCATGCTCAAAATGAATAATTAAATCTGCTCAGCTTTCGCCACTTTGTCTTTCAGCAATTGCGGTGCTTTGAAGCGTTCGCCATATTTTGCTTCTAGTGTATTGGCACGTAATAGCGCTTTTTCCAAACCATATTGGTTTAAAAATTGAAGTGCACCACCTGTCCAAGGGGCAAAACCAATCCCGAAGATTGATCCGACATTGCCATCGACAGTCGACTGCAAAACACCTTCTTCTAGGCAGCGTAAGGTATCAAGTGACTGTACAAACAGGAAGCGGTCTATCATTTCCTGTTCAGAAATAGCATTATCTTTCTGCCATTTGCTCAAGCCATCCCAGAGGTGCTTTTTACCGCCTTCAGGATATTCATAAAAACCTGCGCCGGCAGCTTTACCTTTACGTCCGAACTCATGAATCATTGTCTGAATCACCTCATCCGCACCTGAACGTGGTAGGTCTTTGCCTTCAGCTTGCAAGGCTTTACGTGTCTCGGCCGCGACATGTTCAGAGAGTGTTAAAGACACTTCATCTTGAATGGCCAATGGACCTACAGGCATGCCGGCTTTTAGCGCTGCCATTTCAATGCGGGCAGGGTGTATGCCTTCAGAAAGCAGACGTAAACCTTCTTGCACAAAGGTGCCAAAGACACGGCTGGTAAAGAAGCCACGGCTGTCATTCACCACAATTGGTGTTTTGCCAATTTGCTGTACATAGTCATAGGCTTTGGCTAAGGTTTCAGCCGATGTGTTTTTACCTTTAATAATTTCGACCAATTGCATTTTGTCGACAGGACTAAAGAAATGTAGACCTATAAATTTAGCTTGATCTTGAGATGCATTGGCTAAGCCTGAAATTGGCAAGGTTGAAGTATTGGATGCCATTACGCCATTGGCTGCCAAGTAACTTTCTGCTTCTTGAGTCACTTTGGCTTTCAATTCGACATTTTCAAATACAGCTTCAATGATCAAGTCGCAGCCTTGTAAATCTGCCGCATTTGCAGTGGCATGTATCAGGCCTAAGACTTGATCACGTTTTTCTGCACTTAAACGGCCTTGAGTTACTTTTTTATCCAGCAGTTTTTGGCTATAGGCTTTGCCTTTTTCAGCAGCTTCTACAGAGATATCTTTAAGTACAACTGCAATGCCTTTTGATGCTGTGGCATAAGCAATGCCTGCACCCATCATGCCTGCACCCAAAATGCCGACTTTGTTGGCTTGCCATTTCGCAACGTCTTTTGGACGGCTTGCACCAGACTTAATAGCGTTGAGACCATGCCAAAAGGTGCCGATCATATTTTTAGAAATTTGACCGGTTGCAAGGTAAGTAAAGTAACGTGATTCAATGGTGAGCGCCGTATCGACATCGACTTGAGCACCTTCAACCGCTGCTGACATTATGGCTTCAGGCGCAGGGTAACAGCCCTTGGTTTTATCACGCAGCATAGCAGGGGCAATGGCAAGCATTTGTGCCACCGCTGGAGTTGATGGCGAGCCACCCGGAATTTTATAGCCTTTTACATCATAGGGTTGTTGTGATTTTGGATTGGTTTTCACCCACGCAATGGCTTTGTCCATCAATTCTTCAAGGCTATCTGCAGTGTCTTGAATCAGCCCCAATGATTTGGCTTTTTCGACACCAATTTGTTTGCCTTCCATCAAGAGCGGAAATGCATTTTGCAGACCCAATAAACGGACCATACGAACAATACCGCCACCACCCGGCAGTAAACCTAAAGTTACTTCAGGTAAGCCAAATTTCGCTTTAGCATCATTAAGGGCGATTCGATAATGACAGCCAAGAGCTAACTCCCAGCCACCGCCAAGCGCTGTACCATTTAAGGCTGCTACAACAGGAATGCCACGGGTTTCGATATAACGCAGTTTGGCTTTCATCTCTTCAATCATATTGAAGAATTCAGTTGCATGCTCAGGTGTAGCTTGAATCAGTTCGTCTAAGTCGCCGCCGGCAAAGAAGGTTTTTTTTGCGGAACGAAAAATAATCCCTGCAATATTTTCATCTGCTTGCAGTTTGTCTACCGTTTCAGCCAGTGCCGTGCGGAAGTCTGCATTCATGGTGTTGGCAGATTGGTTTGGAGAATCTAAAGTTAAAATGACGATATTGTCGGCATTTTTTTCAAATTGAATTGCGCTCATTTTTATTCTCCTTATACCAACTCAATAATCGTTGCGATGCCCATACCGCCACCCACGCAAAGTGTTGCTAAGCCGCGTTTTTTACCTTGGCGTTCTAGTTCATCCATCAGGGTGCCTAAAATCATGGCGCCTGTTGCACCCAGCGGATGTCCTAATGCAATTGCACCGCCATTCACATTGACTTTGGTAGGATCAACCTTGAGTTCGGTGATAAAACGCATCACGACTGCTGCAAAAGCTTCGTTCACTTCAAATAGGTCAATATCATCAATGGTTAAGCCAGCTTTAGCTAAGGCTTTACGTGCAGCAGGTGCAGGGCCAGTCAGCATAATGGTTGGGTCTGCACCCACCAATGCAGTGGCAAGCACTTTGGCACGCGGTTTTAGGCCTTGTTCTTTGATCGCTTTTTCAGAGGCAAGCAATACTACGGCAGCACCATCAACGATGCCCGATGAGTTCCCTGCATGGTGTACATGGTTGACTGCGCCGACTTCAGGATATTTTTGCAAGGCAATGGCATCAAAGCCCATTTGCCCCATCATGGCAAAACTTGGGTTGAGCTTGCCTAAGCCTTCTGCTGTGGTCGTTGGTTTAATAAATTCATCTTTGGCTAAAACTGTCACGCCTGCTTTGTCTTTAACAGGAACGACAGATTGGTCAAAATAACCATTGGCTTGAGCTGCTGCGGCTTTTTGCTGAGAGTTGGCTGCAAAGGCATCCACATCTGCTCGGCTGTAACCGTCAATGGTGGCAATTAAATCGGCTCCAATGCCTTGTGGAATAAAGTCACAGGCCATATTGGTTTCAGGGTCAAGCGCCCAAGGACCGCCATCTGAGCCCATCGGCACACGAGACATCGACTCTACACCGCCAGCCACCACAAGGTCTTCCCAGCCAGAGCGGACCTTTTGCGCAGCCATATTGACTGCTTCTAAACCTGAGGCGCAAAAACGGTTGATCTGAACACCTGCCACATCATTATCCCATCCGGCCGCAATCGCTGCGGTTTTGGCAATGTCCGCACCTTGGTCACCAATGGGGGTCACGCAGCCCAATACAATGTCGTCTACTGCAGCGGTGTCAAATTGATGTCGGTTTTGTAATTCGTTCAATAAACCGATCAGTAGGCTAATCGGTTTAACGGCATGTAGTGAACCGTCTTTTTTTCCTTTGCCGCGCGGTGTGCGAATGGCATCAATGATGTAAGCCTCGCTCATAATCCTGTCCTTATGATCTATAAATTTTTATTGGTTTTTTGAGTGTACGGATTAATCAACCCAGTGCAATGATGAGAACGGGTGAGTCGTTTGATATTTTTGGTCAACGCTTGCTGCTGAATAAGATAAAAATCAACCTGCATATTGAAAGCGAGGATCGGCTAAGATCAGTTGCTATCGATTTAGTTCAAATTGAAGATCTGCTTATGCATAAAAATGTGAAGCGAGTGTTGAAAGGTCTGGCTTGGCTAGTACTAGTAGGCTGCTTAGGTTTTGTATGCATGATCGGTTTTTATGTTTATATGATCTATGGCATTCATCCCTCAGATGAGGGGACGGGCGGTTTAGCCTGTGAGTATGATCGAAATGATCATGTGACCAAGGCAGAAATGTATCGGATACAGGATGGCAAACGCGTGATCACGCCCGTCGATCCATTGCTTTGTCAAAAACAACGTGCAGATTTTCCGAAATAAAAAAACCTGATCGAGATCAGGTTTTAGAGAATGCTATTTTTGAATATTGCTTAATGATAACCATGTAATTGGCGATATAGGCCTGGTGTTACACCGGTCCACTTTTTAAAGGCACGGTGGAAAGTACTGGTTTCACTAAAACCGACTTGCTGTGCAACATCTTCAAGCGTTAAGTCTGGATTAAGCAATAAGTGAATTGCAGCATCACGACGTAAGGCATCTTTCACACCTTGGTAGCTCTTACCTTCAGCGGCTAAACGACGACGTAGTGTTTGCGGCGATAGATACAGCATTGAAGCAACATCGTTCAAGGTTGGCATTTCTTCGCCAATTTGACTCTTCAGCACATCACGGATACGAGATGTTAATGAATTGGTATTTTTAAATTTAACCAATAACTGTGCAGGAGCCGCTTTTAAGAATTCTTCAAGCGTTTCTTCGTTTTGACGAATGGGTAAATCTAAATAATCCGCTGCAAATGTAATTTCAGTTCGTGGTGTATCAAACTGCATGACAGGTGCAAAAAACAAGGCATCATATTCGTCAGCATGTTCAGGACGTTCATAACCGAAGTGAACACGCTCTAAAGGCAGACGACGTTCAATCAACCAAGAAGCGAGACCATGCCAAATCATCAGCATACTTTCTGTAATGAAATGGTCTGGGTCCATAGATTTTGGAATTTGAGGAACTAAACGTGCTTCGTGCTTATCACGTTCTAGTGTCACCGACCATTCATCACCAAACAGTTTGTAGAACTGCGAAGACAATTCGAGTGCATCACCGAGGGTTTTTGCATGAATAATCAATTGGCACATAATGGCAAAAGTACCCAAGCGGCGCGGTTGAATATCAAAACCGACATGTTCGTCTTGAGTCACCATCCACAACATTTTAATAAAACGTGTGTATTGTTCAGGTGAAATACGCGCTTTGGGTTGGCGTAGAAGTTCAGCCTCAATGCCAACATGAGACAATAAAGTTTCGACATCCATGCCGAGACGTCTCACACCAGTTAAGGCTGCGTTGACGAAATGGATACTGATCGTATCACGACTCATGTTTAATCCTTCAGTCTCTTTAATGTTCACAAATGTTTGACCTAAATGACGCTAAAAAAAGAAATCATGGCAATTTACAACAGCGGTTTTGCCATTTTTACATGGTAAATTGCCGAAACTATCAAGGTAAATGGCTGAACATGACATTGTTTTAATCATTTTATATTTCTACCATGGATAAAAAATCTACACAATTAGAGAAAAATATCCATGGAAGCTGCTTTAAAAGGATTGAAAGTACTCGACTTTTCGACATTACTCCCAGGGCCATTTGCGACCTTGTATTTGGCTGACATGGGTGCGGAAGTTGTGCATATTGAGTCACCGACGCGTCCCGATCTGGTTCGTTTGATGCCACCTTATGCCAATGGGCAAGCCACAGCGCATAGTTATTTAAATCGCAATAAACAATCCATCGCATTAGATTTAAAAGATCCGAAAAGTATTGAATTGATCAAAGCCAAAATTTCAGATTTTGATATTGTGGTAGAACAATTTCGTCCAGGTGTCATGCAACGCTTGGGTTTGGATTATGCAGTTTTGGCCGAAATTAATCCGCGACTTATTTACTGCTCGATTACGGGTTATGGTCAAACCGGACATTACAAAGACCGTGCAGGGCATGACATCAATTACTTGGCTTTATCGGGCATTTCAGGTCATAGCGGACGCCAAGATAGTGGCCCGCCACCAATGGGGATTCAAATCGCCGATGTCGCAGGCGGATCAATGCATGCGATTACTGGCATCTTAGCTGCGGTGATTGAGCGTTACCGTAGCGGTTTAGGACAATATATTGATATTTCCATGACCGATTGTGCCGTCGCATTGAACAATATGGCTGCAGCTGGCGTATTGGCTGCCAATGCGGTAACCGCGGCAGAGACGGCACATCTGAATGGCGGAAGTTTCTATGACTATTATCGAACCCAAGATGGTCGTTATCTGTCTATAGGTGGTTTGGAGCCACAGTTTTTACATGGATTGGCGCAAATTCTCGATTTACCCGCTTTAGCGACGCAAGGCATGTCATTTGATTCACAAGATCAGACTGAAATTAAGCATGCAATTGCCCGAAAAATACTAACCAAAACATGGGCTGAGTGGAAAAAGATTTTTGCCTCTCAAGATGTCTGTGTGGAACCAGTTTTAAGTTTGGACGAAGCTCTAAATTCACAATTGGCCCAAGAGCGGCATTGGTGTGTTGAAGTTCCGCTACAAGAAGGCGACACAATGACACAAACTCAACTGGCATGTCCGATTAAATTTTCTAGATCAGCATTGATTTATACCCATGTGGGTAAAACTTTAGGTGCGGATAATTGGTTATGAATGGTATAAAAAAAGGTGATAAGTTAAACAATAAAACCTTTAAAATCTCTTAATTAGATAAACATCTATGTAAATATTGAGAGTTGTTAACAAAAAAATAAATAAATTATACAAATGTGAGAGTATTATATGAATTATTAACACAATTGGTATATAGGTCTCCAAATGAAAATAGCTGTGAGTAAACTTGGATCTTTATATCTTAGCCTCGGAATAATGCTTGCGGGTTCAGCAACCCAAGCGGCAACTACTGCAGATGCTTTCAGTTCTGAAAGCCCATGGATGTTCGGTGATTGGAACGGTCAACGAACAGCTCTCCAACAGAAAGGTTACGATTTTAGTTTTAGTTATGGTGGCGAATTAGCCACTTTGTTAGATGCAAAGCATGCTTCTGGTCATCACACTGAATATGCGGACCAATTCGCGATCGGGGCATATCTCGATTTAGAAAAAATTGCGGGTTGGAAAGATACAGAAGCGCAAATCAATATCACTGAACGTAATGGTCGTTCATTGTCTCAAACTTCAGATGCATTAAATGGTCATTTAAGTGCAACACAAGAAGTGTGGGGTCGTGGTCAAACTTGGCGTTTGACTGATTTTTGGATCAAGAAAAAATTCTTAGACCAAAAATTAGATATTAAAGTCGGTCGTTTCGGTGAAGGTGAAGATTTCAACAGTTTTGACTGTGACTTTCAAAACCTAGCACTTTGTGGTTCACAAGTGGGTAACTGGGTCGGTGACCAATGGTACAACTGGCCAGTCAGCCAATGGGCTGCTCGCGTGAAATATAACATTCAGCCTGAACTCTACGCACAAGTCGGGGTTTATGAATACAACCCTGAAAATCTAAAACGTGGTAAAGGTTGGAACTTAAGTACCGATGGTTCTAAAGGTGCGATTATTCCTGCTGAAGTAGTGTGGACTCCAAAAGTGGGGACACAAAAGCTTCCGGGTGAATACCGTGCAGGTTACTACTATAGTACCGCTGATGCCGATGTCATTGATAGCCCAATAAATGAAAAAGATCACCATCAAGGTGGTTGGATTGTGGCGAAACAACAACTGACAGCACACAAAGACGATGCCTCACGTGGTTTGAGTGGTTTTGTAAATGTCACAGTGCATGACTCAGACACCAACAATGTGAGTGATATGCAAAACATTGGCTTGGTATACAAAGGCGCATTCGATGCACGTCCTCAGGATGAAATTGCGATTGGTTTAGGTCGTATCAGCGTTAATGATGATGTGAATGATGCAAATATTGCCAATAACAGCGTTGATGCACGCGGTCTACAAAGTGAAGAGTATGACGCAGAAATTTACTACGGTATTCATGCAGCAAACTGGCTGACTATTCGTCCAAATATTCAATATATCCGTCACGTCGGTGCTTACAAAAATGGTGAGAATGCGTGGGTCGGCGGTATCAAATTTCAAACAGCATTTTAATTGATGTCAAATTAGAGTTCTTATAAAAGCAATTCGGTAATTCTGAGAAAAATTACGATATTTCCTCTTGAATTGTTTTTGTAACAACTTCTCTTTGCGACATAAAAACGGTGGTGTGTTGAATGTGTTTCACGCACCAAATACAACATTCGACAATAGAGGTGGTCAACATGAGCAACCCATCTACCGGAACTGGGATGCGAACATTTACCGTCGTTGTGATGGCAATTTTCGCCTTGGTTCTATTGATTGGTGGTATCTGGCTGGCAGTCCTTGGCGGTTCTTGGTACTACATTATCGCCGGCCTGTTAATGCTGGCTTCAGCAATATACTTAAGAAAAATTCAAAACAGTTCTTTATACATTTATGCAGCGTTGATGCTGGGTACAGTGATTTGGGGACTATGGGAGGCAGGTTCTGACTTTTGGGCACTTGCACCGCGTTTTGATATTTTAGGCTTATTGGGCCTTTGGTTACTGATTCCTGCCGTGACACGCGGTATGGAAAATGGCAAAACTGCGAAAATTACATTATCAGGCACACTGGTGATTGCGATTATCGTGATGATCTATTCAATTTTTAATGATCCGCAAGAAATTCACGGTGAAATTAAAAATGCACAACCTCAAACAGCCAAAGCGATTGAGGGTATTGCTCCTGAAGATTGGCCTGCCTATGGTCGTACACAAGGTGGTGTACGTTATTCTCCACTCACCCAAATCAATAGCGACAACGTTAAAGATTTAGAAGTAGCATGGACTTTCCGTACAGGTGAGTTACCAACAGAAAATGACTCAGGTGAAACCACAAACCAAGTCACTCCGATTAAAGTCGGCAATGACATGTTTATGTGTACAACTCACCAACGTTTAATTGCACTTGATCCTGCGACAGGTAAACAAAAATGGGCATTCGATCCTAAGCTTAAAGCAGACAATACCTATCAACATTTAACATGTCGTGGTGTGTCTTATTTTGACGCTGCAAATACCACTCAGTTTGCAAAAAGCTTAGAGAACAAACGCTCGACTTCAACTGAATGTCCGCGCAAAGTGATCTTGCCTGTAAATGATGGTCGTTTGGTTGCAGTCAATGCTGACACAGGTAAAGCATGTAGTGATTTTGGTCATAACGGCGAAGTCGATCTACAAAAAGATATGCCTTATCCGTATCCGGGTGGTTATATCCCAACTTCACCTCCAGTGGTTACTGGCACAACCATTGTGATTGGCGGTTCAACTACCGATAACTTCTCGACTAAAGAGCCATCTGGTGTCATCCGTGGTTATGATGTCAATACCGGTGAATTATTGTGGATCTTTGATACAGGGGCGGAAGATCCAAATGCCATGCCAGGCGAAGGTCAAAAATACTCTGTAGCCTCACCGAATGCATGGGCACCTTTAGCATATGACGAAAAACTTGACATCGTTTATGTGCCAACAGGTGTAGGCACACCAGACATTTTTGGTGGTCACCGTACGCCATTAGATGAACGCTATGCAAACTCTATGTTGGCATTAAATGCATCGACTGGTAAATTGATTTGGAACTTCCAAACCACACATCATGATTTGTGGGATATGGATGTACCATCACAACCTTCATTGGCAGATATCAAAGATAAATCGGGTAATACTGTTCCTGCGATTTATGTCTTAACCAAAACAGGTAATGCATTCGTCCTTGACCGTCGTACTGGTAAAGCGATTGTGCCAATCACCGAAAAAGCGGTTCCACAAACTGTAAAACGTGGTCCACAAACTAAAGGTGAGCATTATTCTGCAACTCAACCGTTCTCTGATTTTGATTTAGCACCAAAAGATAAATTGACTGATAAACAAATGTGGGGTGCCACTATGTTTGACCAGTTGATGTGTCGTGTGTATTTCAAATCATTAAACTACGACGGTATTTATACACCACCATCTGAAAATGGCACATTGGTATTCCCTGGTAACCTTGGGGTATTCGAATGGGGTGGTATGTCGGTGAACCAAGACCGTCAAGTTGCTGTAATGAACCCAATTGGCTTGCCATTTGTCACTAAGTTGATTCCTACAGATCCAAACCGTGAGCAAACTGCGAAAGGTGCGGGTACTGAACAAGGCGTGCAACCGATGTATGGCGTACCTTATGGGGTGGAAATCAAAGCATTCTTGTCACCACTTGGCTTACCTTGTAAACAACCTTCATGGGGCTTTACTGCGGGTGTAGATTTAAATACACATGAAGTGGTCTGGAAAAAACGTATTGGTACAATTCGTGACAGTTTACCGAAATTGTTCCAATTACCTGCTGTGAAAATTGGTGTACCGGGTCTTGGTGGATCAATCTCGACTGCTGGTAATGTCATGTTTGTAGGCGCAACACAAGATAACTATATCCGTGCAATCAATGTAACGAATGGTGATACTTTGTGGGAAGGTCGTCTACCAGCAGGTGGTCAAGCGACTCCAATGACTTATGAAGCAAATGGTAAACAATATGTTGTGATCATGGCTGGTGGTCATGGTTCATTTGGTACAAAACTTGGTGATTACCTTGTTGCGTATGCTTTACCAGATAAAAAATAAGTGATTTTACATCGCTAAATAAAAAGCCCGATTTATCGGGCTTTTTATTGGCTGAAATTCTTTATGTAAATTTATGCTAAGTAATGGAAAAATAATTCAATATATTAATAAATAAAAAGTAAATGACCGAAATCCGCTATATCAGTGAAATTGCGACAGTCTTATCAATAAAATCGCTATTAAATATGTAAAAAACGCATTTTCTTGATAGATGAAATCTCGTTATGCTGTGCATTGTTATAATAGAAATTACTAGCTGTACGCCATGTATTTATATACTGATTTTGACCAGCAACTGGTTAATGAACGTGTTGCACAGTTCCGTGATCAAACGGAACGTTATTTAGCAGGTAAATTGACGGAAGATGAATACCGTCCACTGCGTCTTCAAAACGGCCTTTATGTACAACGTTATGCACCGATGCTACGTATTGCAGTACCTTATGGCCTGATGAATTCTAAACAATTACGTAAAATTGCGTCATTGGCTCAGGACTATGACCGTGGTTATGCGCACGTATCTACTCGTCAAAACATTCAGTTTAACTGGCCTGCACTAGAAAATGTGCCTGATATGTTACAAGAGCTCGCATCTGTTCAAATGCATGCGATTCAAACTTCGGGTAACTGTATTCGTAACACAACCACTGACCAATATGCAGGTGTGGTTGCAGGTGAAATTGCTGACCCACGCCCAACGTGTGAATTGATTCGTCAATGGTCAACTTTCCACCCAGAATTTGCTTTCTTGCCACGTAAATTCAAAATTGCAGTTTCAGCACTGGAAGAAACTGATCGTGCGGCAACGTCTTTCCATGATATCGGTGTGTATATCGTGAAAAATGAAGCAGGCGAGATTGGCTATAAAATCAAAGTTGGTGGTGGTTTAGGCCGTACCCCAGTGATTGGTAGCTTTATTCGTGACTTCTTGCCACGTGAAGATTTGATTGCTTATTTAGAAGCGGTTCTTCGTGTATATAACTTACACGGTCGTCGTGATAACAAATATAAAGCGCGTATCAAAATTTTGGTGAAAGCATTAACACCAGAAGTATTTGCAGAGAAAGTGGAAGCTGAATTTGCACATACCATCAAAACTTTAAAAATTGATGCTGATACCTTGGCGAAAATGGATGAGAACTTCACACCATTTGATTACCAAGATTATGCGGATGAAGATTTTGCAGAGCAATTTGCCGCAGAGCCGAAATTTAAACAATGGTTCAACATCAACACCAATGCACATAAAGTTCAAGGTTACCGCATCGTTACGATTTCTTTGAAACGTGCGGGTATTGCACCGGGCGATATGACCGTTGAAGAAATGAACCTAATTGCTGACTTGGCTGACAAATATACCTTTGGTGAGTTCCGTACCACACATGAGCAAAACATTGCGCTTGTAGATGTACCGCAAAAAGATTTGTTTGATCTATGGAAAATCCTTGATCAACACAATCTTGCACGTGCGCATATTGGGTTCTTAACCGATATCATTTGCTGCCCAGGCGGTGACTTCTGTTCATTAGCGAACGCGAAATCGATTCCAATTTCTGAAGCGATCTCTCGTCGTTTTGATGACTTAGACACTATTTACAATTTGGGTAAATTGGATCTGAACATCTCTGGCTGTATGAATGCGTGTGGTCACCACCATGTGGGTAACATCGGTATTTTAGGTGTTGACAAAAAGGGTGCTGAGTTCTATCAAATTACTTTGGGTGGTAATGCCGACCATGATGCATCAATTGGTGACATCTTAGGCCCATCATTTGCAGCCGAAGTTGTACCAGACATCATCGAAGAAATCTTAAATACTTATCTAGACCTTCGTGCAGAAGGCGAAGAGTTTATTGATACTTACCGCCGTGTTGGCATCCAACCATTTAAGGAGCGTGCATATGCTTAATACAGCACTACAAGTCCTCTCTAAAGATGGCTCGATTGCAGACAATACTTACCAAGTCATTGGTGAAGATGGTGTGTTGCCACAAGGTGACGTGGTTTTAACAGTTGAGCAGTTAGATCAACTTGCGAATGTGTCTGGTAAAAAAGCACTTTTCGTAACGGTGGATGCTTCACCTGAAACCAATGAATTCCCGCTTGATCAGTTAGATGCAATCTTTATCGAGTTTGCTGGTTTTAACGATGGTCGTGGCTATTCATTTGCTGCGTTGTTACGTCGCCAAGGTTTTCAAGGCGAGCTACGTGCAACAGGTGATGTATTCAAAGACGTGTTGAACTACATGAAGCGTTCAGGTTTCGATACTTTTGTGGTGAAAGAAGGTAAAGATATTGCTGAAGCCGCTGCTGGCTTAGGTGATTTTACCAATCCATACCAAGCATCAACTGCTGTGCCGCAAGCACATTATCAAACAGGTGCTTAAGTACCTTTATTGATAAAAAAAAGCCTCCATTCGGAGGCTTTTTTATTGATCAAAATACTTTTAATGAGTGATTATTCGTTTTCAAGCTGGCAATTGACCATCCATTTAATACCGAACTGATCGGTAAATGCACCATACAGTGCACCCCAAAAGGTCTTTTCGAGAGGCATTTCTATAGAGCCACCTTTGGACAATGCATCAAACAGTCGTTTGGCCTCAGCTTGTTCACTGCTTTCTAAATTAATCGAAATATAATGATTGCTGCCTACTGTAAAGGGTTGGTTAGTTTGTGTACAAAATTGTTCGCTGACATCTGAGGCCATCAGCACGGTAAATTCATTGATCGGTAGGGAAATATGCATAATCTTTTGCAGTTCTGTATCGGATAGTGAAATGCCATCCTCAGCAGGCATATCACCATAACGCATCACATTGAGGAATTCTCCACCAAGTACAGAGCGATAAAAATTAAAGGCTGCTTCGGTATTGCCTTGAAAATTCAAGTAGTGATTGAGCTGCATAATGGTCATCCATTTTTTATTATGTCGACATTTATTTTAAGAGCCTTTGCTGACCTGTATGTGAACAATTTATGTCTAAAATGTAAGCATAAAAAATCCCTCTTACAGAGGGATTTTCAGTCTCCCTCCTTTATTAAAGGAGGGATTAGGGGAGGATTAAAGAATATTCTCTCTAAATCGCCCTTTGTGAAGGGAGTCAGCAGAGCATTAAAGCAATTCAATCGCCACAGCAGTCGCTTCACCGCCACCAATACACAGTGCTGCAATACCGCGTTTACCACCTGTCCGTTTTAATGCATGGATCAGCGTTAATATAATGCGTGAACCTGTAGAACCAACTGGATGTCCAAGCGCACAAGCACCACCATTGATATTTACTTTTTCAGCATCTAATTTAAATTCATCAATAGGGCACATCGTGACCATCGCAAAGGCTTCATTGATTTCCCATAAATCTACATCAGCAACATTCCAACCCGATTTATCTAGAACTTTTTGAATTGCGCCTACAGGTGCAATAGTAAATTCTGAAGGATGCTGTGAATTTGATGCATAAGCCACAATTTTTGCGAGCGGATTTAAGCCATTTGCTGATGCTTGTTCTGCTGATGTTAATACTAAAGCAGACGCACCATCAGAAATAGAACTGGCATTGGCAGCGGTAATTGTTCCATCTTTAGCAAAAGCAGGGCGCAGTGTTGGAATTTTTTCGATATTGGCGTTAAAAGGCTGTTCATCTTTATCGATAATCACATCGCCTTTACGACTCGAAACAGTGACAGGCACGATTTCGTCAGCAAAATAACCCTCAGTAATTGCAGTTTGAGCACGTTTAAGCGAGCGAATGGCGAAGTCATCCATTTGTTCACGTGTATAGCCTTTGGTATTTGCCATATCCTGCGCAAAAGAACCCATGAGTCGGCCCGTTTCTGCATCTTCTAGGCCATCTAAGAACATATGATCTTTAACGTCACCGTGGCCCATACGGTAACCAGCTCGTGCTTTGGTCAAAACATAAGGGGCATTGGTCATTGACTCCATACCACCTGCAACGACGACTTGAGCCGAACCAGCCTTAATCATATCTGCCGCTTGCATCACGGCCTTCATACCTGAACCACACAGCTTGTTGATGGTTACGGCACCAGTTGAATCTGGAAGACCGGCTTTACGCATCGCTTGACGGGCGGGACCTTGTTTCAGACCAGCCGGAAGCACACAGCCCATAATGACTTCTTCAACATCTGTCGGTTGTAAACCCGCGCGTTCGATGGCTGCTTTAATCGTAACTGCGCCTAATTCTGGTGCAGTAACTGCGGCTAAACTCCCTTGAAAACCACCCATTGCTGTACGGGCACCATTCACGATGACGATATCAGTCATTACATGTCTCCATTTTCTTATACATTAATATTTTAATACGTCAGCAGTATAAGTAAAATTGAACAGGAATAAAGCAAATTTAAAAAGCTGTTTTGGACTCGCCGGTTCTCAAATTAGCAACTGGCTGGGTTTTCAAATCGGATATGTCCCATTCGACTTAAGACCGCTCGGATCGGTTGAAGTCTTGATTTCGAACAGTAGTAGAAACTGCCATTTGAACCATTGGGTAAACCTGAGCTGGCTTGAAAGGTGAGACTTGGAATGTGTAGAGTCCCACGCCAAGAGAGATCGCCATATTTTAAATTGAGTTTGTCTTGTCGTAATATTTTTTCATTTGCATCGACTTGACGGTTTTTATTACTGTCAATAAATATGATCAGTCCACTGTTCCAGTTGTTAGGTTGGCAAAGTTTAAAGTCAAGACTAGGACAAATCACAATATTGGAGTGATAAATTGTGGCCTGAGCCCGTGCGAATGCATTGTGATTTTGAATAGTCGATTTGATGTTATTCGCTTCTCGCTGCGCCATTAAATTGTTGAAATGTGGTAAAGCTATCGTCACGATAATGACCATAATCGCGATTGAGACCAAAAGTTCAAATAACGTAAAGCCGGTTTCTTTATTGTAAAGCATTGATTTAATCCAAAATTTAATATTATTTTTATATGTCTAATGTTATATGTGTTTTTAATGGCGATATTAATTTTGAGTATAGAATTTTATTACTCAATTTTAGATAAAGCTGTTAAAATGAAAATAGCAAGTGACAATAGGCGATTCACTGCTCAAAATTGAGTAAAAATTTACCGAATTACAACGGAAATTGTAAGTAATTTTGTCAATAATTTACTTGATTAGATTAATCAAGCACTTGGAAAAAGAAAAAAGTGTTTGTATGATTCAGCGTGAATAGCTTAAAAAAAAAACTGGGGTATAAGAAAGCCTATCTCAGGATAGCCAATTTTTCGGCTTGAGCTTGAACAACAATTGTTATCTCTGGAGGATAAATCCATGAAAATGAGTCGTATTGCATTAGCAATGCTCGTAGCTGCTCCTTTAGCAGCTGCAAACGCAGGCGTAACTGTTACTCCATTAATGCTTGGTTACACTTTCCAAGATTCTCAACACAACAACAGCCGTGGTAACTTAACTGAAAGTCCTGAGCTACAAGATGACTTGTTTGTTGGTGCAGCACTTGGTGTTGAATTAACTCCATGGTTAGGTTTCGAAGCTGAATATAACCAAGTTAAAGGTGATGTAGACGTTGATTTCGGCGAATACAAACAAACTCAAATCAATGGTAACTTCTATGCTACTTCTGATTTGATCACTAAAAACTATGACAGCAAAGTTAAGCCATATGTATTGTTGGGTGCTGGTCACTACAAATACAAATTTGACGAAGCTGCTGCTCGTGGTTTAGCTCCATCTGCACAAGCTCGTGGTACTACTGAAGAAGGTACTTTGGGTAATGCTGGTTTAGGTGCTTTCTGGCGCTTAAACGATGCTTTATCTCTACGTACTGAAGCTCGTGCTACTTACAACATCGATGAAGATTTCTGGAACTACACAGCTTTAGCTGGTCTTAACGTAGTTCTTGGCGGTCACTTGAAACCTGCTGCTCCTGTAGTTGAAGTTGCTCCTGTAACTCCAGTTGCTCCAGTTGCTCCAGCTCCTCAAGAGTTGACTGAAGATCTTAACATGGAACTTCGTGTGTTCTTTGATACAAACAAATCTAACATCAAAGATCAATACAAACCTGAAATTGCTAAAGTAGCTGAAAAATTAGGTGAATACCCTAATGCTACAGCTAACATCGAAGGTCACACAGATAACACTGGTCCACGTGCTCTAAACGAACGTTTATCACTAGCTCGTGCTAACTCTGTTAAATCTTCACTTGTTAACGAATACAACGTTGACCCAGCTCGTTTATCTACTCAAGGTTTCGCGTGGGATCAACCGATCGCTGACAACAACACTAAAGAAGGCCGTGCTATGAACCGTCGCGTATTCGCTACGATTTCTGGTAGCCGTACTGTAGTGGCTCAACCTGGTCAAGCTCAATAATTTGAGTTTAACTTCGGTTAGAAAAAAGCGGCTCTTTTGAGTCGCTTTTTTTGTGAAAAAATTAAAAAAGAGACTTAAATTTGGCTAAAAGGCACTAACCAAAATGCCTTATTAACTTTTGAATAATCGTAGGATGTAAATGGATACATCTATTCAAAGGTTATAAAGCATGTAAAAATTCAAATTATTTGTATGTTAATTAATCATTTGTTTGCCTGAGAACTTTAATTTAACATGCACAGTTTGTGTTTTTATTTTTTAGAAATTAATAATAAACAATTATTTACATTTGTCTTATCTACAATTTATAAAAAATGAATATTTATATTTTTCATTAAAAAAAATATTATAATCGAGATTTATGATGCAGTTAAGAATTATTCTAAATATAATAATGATTCTTATTCAAATAAAACTAATCTTGAAATGATGAATAATTTTGCAAAAACACACTTAGTACGTTCAATAACTATGGTGCTACTCGGTGTTGGAGGGGCTACTTCTGTGCTTGCAGCGGATACAACGGTGCTTGAGACAATTGAGGTTGAGGTACCTGTAGAAAAACAAATTGCGAATGGCAAGTTAAAAGCAAATACAGACCTTGGTGCATTGGGAAATCAAAAAATTGTTGATACGCCATTTAGCGTGACGGCATATAGCGAAAAACTGATTGAAGAACAGCAAGCGATCACCGTGGGTGAAGTGCTGAGAAATGATGCGAGTATCCGTATTACAACTAACCAAGGTCATTTAAACGAAAACTTTAATATTCGTGGCTTTGACATCAATCATGATGATATTGCATTGAATGGTATGTATGGTATGGCACCTTATGGGCGTGTACCAACTGAATTTTTAGATTCGGTTACTGTATTGAAAGGCCCGAATGCCCTGGTTGCCGGTATGTCGCCTGCTGGTGGGGTCGGTGGTGTGGTCATCGCTAAAACTAAGCCTGCAGATAAAGAAAAAACTCAAGTTTCAGCTTCAATGGAAGAAGGTGGTTTTTACCAATCAGGTTTTGACGTTTCGCGACGTTTTGGTGCTGAAAAAGAATTTGGTCTACGTGTGAATGGTGCTTATGGTCAAGGTGAGCACATTATTGAAGGCATGGAAGATAAACATGCATCAGGTGCAATTGCTGCAGACTATACAACGGATAAGTTAAAACTTAATTTTGATGCCTATGCGGTACGTGATGATCGTAATGGTGGTTCACCTGCGATGGTAGGCTTCATTTCATGTGAAGGAATTACTAATCCCAAAAAATGCACTAAGCCTTTACAATTAATGGACGCTCCTGAGGGGGATACTAATTATTTCTCTAATTTAGAAGGTCACACCAATACACAATTTGCGGGGTTATCAGGAGAATATAAATTTAATGATACGTTGCAATTTAATGCTGGTGTTGGTCAAGTCGAGAAAAAATATCGTGGTCATATCTTTGGTACACGCTTTATTGTAAATGATAGTAATACTGGCGATGCAACTTCTCAATATTACCGTGTAGGTATGAATGAGAAGAACACAACTGCGAATTTTGGAGTAGTTAGTAATTTCAGTACCGCTGCAATAAAACATACTTTGGGTTTACGCGCAGACTATTTGGAACGCAAAACGAGCCAGCATAGCGGGCAAGGTGCAACACCAGTAGAGTATCCGACTAATATTTATGATCCTAGCTCTAATGAAATGATGCCTGAAGGTAAGCCACTTATGGCTTCATTATTGGATAATAAATATATTAGTTATACTCTTACTGATCAGCTTTCCCTGTTAGATGATAAATTGCAGCTGATTGTCGGTGCACGCTATCAGGATATCGATACCAAGAATTTACAAAGAAAGACTGGCTATCAAGATGATAAAATTTCGCCTAGCTTAGGTGTTGTGGTTAAACCTTTTGGTGAGAATCTTTCTATTTATGCAAACTATGTAGAGGGACTTTCTGAAGGGGTAACGGTGAATAACGTTGCAGATGCTAACAATAATGTTACTTTCGCGCCATTTCAAACTAAGCAATATGAATTGGGTGCAAAATATCAAGCAGGTTCTTGGTTGAATACATTTGCCCTTTATCAAATTGAAAAACCATCGACCATGGTATCTTCATATTCTGATGGTCAACCCAATAGTACAATCAATCAAATTACCACAGATGATGCAGAAACACGTTCACGTGGCGTGGAATGGGCATTTTCAGGAGAGATTTATACAGGTCTAAATCTGATGGGTAGTTTGGCTTATATCGATGCTGAATATACCAAAGCAGCGGTGAAAAAGGGTGTAACTAATCAAGGTAATTCGGTATATGGTATTCCTGACTTTACCGCAACGCTTGGCTTAGATTATGCAGTACCTTATGTAGATGGATTAAATGTGAATGCGCGTGCAAATTATGTGAGTGAACAATATTTAAATGAAACTAATAGTCTTAAACTACCAGACTATACAATCTTAGATTTAGGTGCGCGTTATAAAACCAATTTGGGTGGTGTAAATACTACATTCTTAGCCAATATTGCTAACGTGACTGATGAGAAATATTGGGAAGGTACATTCAACTCAGGTTATGTCTTAGTGGGTGGTCCACGTACCTATAAAGTCGGCGTGACTTTTGATTTCTAAGTTAGTTTAATTTTTTTAATATAAAAAGCCACCTATTTAAGGTGGCTTTTTTGTTGATGAGTTATTCACGGAATATATTGCTTCACCACACCGTCATCGAGGAGTTGTTGGAAATGCTCAACCACACTGTTTTGAATATTGCGGTATTCGATCCCTAATTCTTTCTTGCTCTTATCTGCATTAAAGTAAATTGGGTAGCCCATATTGAGTTCAACAAATTTACGTGGGAAGCCAGCAAGAGGGCCAAATGCCTTAAAGGCAAACTTCGGTAAGGTATTGCGCGGAAATGGAAATTTATTCCCAAAATGTGCGCGTAATAATTTGCCCATGTCTAATAGGCTTAGTGTGCCGCCACTAATAATATAACGTCCGCTTGCTGCGGGATTGAGAGCTGCTTGTACGTGCGCATCGGCAACATCGCGAACATCGACGATACCATTCCACATTGGTGGAACACCGGCCAAAGTCATGCCATTGGCAAACTGTTGTAGCACTTCAACGCTTCCTGACTGTGTTGACGCTGTTAAAGATGGCCCCATGACCAGTGCTGGATTAACACAGACCAGATCCCAACGGTTTTGTGCTTTTTGCATATCCCATGCTTTTCGCTCTGCCATCACTTTTGAATACGGATAAGGCTGATGCGTCTCAGAGCTAGAAGTGTTCCAATGCGATTCATCAAATTCATTATGCTCGGTCTGTAGAATATCAATGGCATCACCATAGGTTGATGCGATGCTTGAAGTCACGACAACACGTTGTACAGATTCTGTTTTATTGACACTGTTGAGCACATTTTCAGTGCCTAAAATAGCCGGCTCAATAATGTCTTTTATTGCGTCTTTATAGTTGGTCACTACAAAAGGGGATGCCATGTGGATCACAATGTCACAACCTTGCATGGCTGAATCAAATGCACCCTCATCCAATAAATTGGCTTGGAACAGTTTTAAAGTGCCAGTTGTATCAGCTGCAATTTTTTCGAGATGTGCAAATCCTGATGTTTTATTCAGATCACGAACTGTGGCATGTACCGTGTGCCCTAATTCAAGTAAGTTTTTAATGACCCAACTGGCAATATAGCCTGTCGCGCCTGTGACGAGTATCTGTTTTGTTGTCTTGCTATTCATATTCTTCAACTTTAATAGACGCATTTTTATCATATTGAGAATATTTAGTTTTGTCTTTGATTGATTTGAAAAAATATATGTTGATGATTGGGTTTAATGCGCACTAAATTCAGCAGAGAATGCTGTAAAAGTACTTTTTTATTGATCTTAAAAACGTAAATATGGGATGAATGTTGGATAGATGTATATTCTTATGAGTATGGATGCAAAATCTCACAGAAAAATGGACAAAGAGTCATATCTAACTTGTCAGCTTTAATTTAAAGCCTAGATAAGAGTTATAGGCTTCTTCATTTCGTATAACAGCCATTATGTTAAATAGTTTATTTCTATTAGCTTCTGTAAAGCTCAATAGTAAATTAAGCTAGTTTCTTAATGTGACAGAACCTTATTATTTGCAGGAATGTATTTGAGATTTTGGTAAGTAGATCAGAAATTATGGAACAAAGAACAAAACGTAAGAGAATTAAAGAAGGTGATGTGATTGCAATTAATTTGGGGAATCTAAGCTATGGCTATGGCATAGTTTTAAAATCTCCATTGGCAGGGTTCTACAATTTACAGACGAAAAATTTAGAATTGAATGTTAATTTCATAACATCACATTCGATTTTGTTTAAAGTACCTGTCATGAATTACGCATTTAAATCCGAGAAATGGCCTATTATTGGGAATGTAGAATTAAATGACGATTTAAAACAGAAGGTTTACTTCTTTAAGCAAGATATGTTTGATCATTCAATTTCTATTTATTATGAAGATGGAACTGAAGGTATCGATATTCCAGCAACATATGAAGAAGTAAAAGATTTGGAACGTGCTGCTGTATGGGATCCTGAACATGTAGAAGATCGTTTAAGAGATCATTTTAATGGTGTTCCGAATGAGTGGGTTAAACAATTACGCCCTAAACCCTCTGCATCTTAAAATTAACATAATACACGCTATACGAAATCCTATTTTTATTTGATATAAATCGTTGCTTTATGCTGGTGCGAAAAACCCAGACATCACCGAGTGGAATTTTTTTTGATTCTTCATGTTCCGCGACTATTATTTAATCAATGTTCCAAGGTTTTGTTTAATGATATAGCAAACAAAAATGTCTAGCTAAAATAAGCATAAATATCCTAGTCGTTATTCATTCTGAAGATAGACAAATAACAGGATTGGGGCGTCATTGACGCCTTAAATTCACGTACAATATTGACTAATTTGTAGGTATAGATCCTGCCTTATCAGATGATTCTGTTCTCCCGTTAAATATTGGCATACACATGGCGCAAGTAAAGAAATCTTTTCCGCAGCAAAAATCGGAATTACATGCACGAAATCTGCATCGCAGTCGTTACGATTTTCCTCAACTCATTAAGAGTTGTCCGGAACTTGCACCTTTTGTCAGCCCAAATAAATATAATGATTTATCGGTAGATTTTTCTGATCCACACGCTGTGAAAATGCTCAATAAAGCATTGCTTAAGCATTTTTATGGCATTCAATATTGGGATATTCCCAAAGATTTTCTTTGCCCGCCTATTCCGGGCAGGGCTGACTATATTCACTATTTGGCTGACTTGTTAAGTGCCAACAACAAAGGGCAGATTCCAACAGGACACACCGTTCAAGTCTTAGATATTGGGGTTGGTGCGAACTGTATTTATCCGATTATTGGTCATCGCAGCTATGGCTGGAAATTTGTAGGCTCAGACATACATGCTGCATCGGTTAAAAGTGCTCAATTTATTGTGGAGGCAAATCCGAATCTGCGTAAAGGCATTCAGATTCGATTGCAAAAAAAAGCGAGCAATATTTTTAATGGTGTGATTAAACCTTCAGATCGTTTTGATTTGACCATGTGTAATCCACCATTTCATGCCTCGCAAGATGAAGCCAACGCGACAGCAACGCAAAAATTAAGAAAACTGGGCAAGCCAGTTGATCGGAGCAAGGTGGTATTAAACTTTGGCGGTCAAAAGAACGAACTCTGGTGTGATGGCGGCGAAGAGCGATTTGTCTGCCAAATGGTACAAGAGAGCATCCAGTTTGCTGAACAATGTCTTTGGTTTAGTACGCTGGTTTCCAAGAAAACAACATTGCCAGTGCTTTTAAAGGCCTTAGCGAAGAGCGGTGCAGTGGATGTGAAAACCATTAAAATGACGCAGGGACAAAAAGAAAGCCGTTTTGTCGCTTGGACTTTTTTAGATTTAAGGCAACAGCAAGCGTGGAAGAAAGCACGTTGGACTTCAGCTTAAGTCTGTCTTCGTTGGAGATTTTCGCCTTGTCTTTGACAGCAATGCATAGGGCATCAGTATAAAGTTTCCTATAGCGATAAGCACAGTGTGTTGAATCAATCTGGAGATATTTTTGCTAAACAAGATGTATTGTTAATTGTTACAAAAAACAGCATCCAGCGATTTTTGATTATTTCGTGTTCTAAATGCCTTGAATATTCTGCAAGGGCTTCTTTTATATGTGAAAAATGCGCGGAATTGAACTGCAAATGCGTATGTTTATCATTTAAATTATATAAAAATCATAAGCTTACAAAAATTATATTTTGCATTCATTTTGAAACTTGTCCATAATATTTGAAAAGGGTATGGAGTGAAGAAAATGCGTGGCAATCCAGAAGTCGTAGACTACTTAAATATGCTGATCGGTGGCGAACTGGCTGCTCGTGATCAATACTTAATTCATTCCCGTATGTATGAAGATTGGGGCTTAAGTAAAATCTTTGAACGTATCGATCATGAAAGCCAAGAAGAAGGCTCACATGCAGATGCATTGATTCGTCGCGTATTGTTCCTTGAAGGAACGCCGAATATGAATCGTGATGATATTGAAGTCGGTACAGACGTTGTGACTTGTTTAAAAGCGGATTTGGCGCTTGAATATCATGTTCGTGAGAAACTTGCTCAAGGCGTAAAATTGTGTGAAGAAAAGGGTGACTATGTGACCCGTGATATGCTCCGTCAGCAAATGTCAGATACTGAAGAAGATCATACCTACTGGCTTGAAAAGCAAATGCGTTTGATCGAACTCATTGGTCTTCCAAACTATATTCAGTCTCAAATGTAATTTAAAAAATATCAAAATAAACCCAGCTTCTGCTGGGTTTTTTATTGGACCATGAAAACTATTGTTGTAGTTTTTTGATATCTGCCAAAACTTGCGCCGCATGTGTCTGTGTATTCACACTACTGTAGTGATACACAATAATGCCTTTCGGATCAATCAGAAAGGTTTCACGTTTGGCAACTTTCAAAATCCCTAAGTTTCGTACAATACCTAACTGTGTCGCCAGTTTATGTTGTTGATCGGCAAGAATTGGAAAGGGAAGTTGTAGTGCTTTAGAGAACTTTTGATGTGATGCAACATCATCTAAGCTTGCGCCCAAAACAACAGCATTACTTTTTAAAAATTGTGGATATAGGGTTTTAAATTGATTGGCTTCTTCTGTACAACCGGGTGAGTTGTCTTTAGGGTAAAAGTACAGAACGAGCCATTTCCCTTGATATTGCTTCAGTTCGTGCCATTTTTCATTTTGATCTTGCAATTTAAAGTTGGGTGCGGGTGTGCCTATCCATTGTTTTTGTTTGTTTTGATTGGTGCTGAGTATGGATGTTTCAGCAACTGTGATTTGGGTAGTTGCTATTAAAGCACATGTCATGAAACAGATTTTTAGCAATGAAGAAACTTTCATAGAGCATCAGTTTATATTGTTCTTTATCTGATCTTAGCAAATTTTAAAGCGCTGTAGGCTAGCTGATTTTATATTTATTGAAGTAGATTTCGAATGTCTTTTGGCAAATCGGTTGATGTGCTGAAATGCCACTATCAAACGTGCTCTGAACTTTTATACTATTTGGAATCGTTTAATTTTAGAGTTTGCATTGAAAAAACAGATTTTACTTATTACTGGATGGGGCGGAGGTCGTAAATTACTTGCTCCTTTACAGCAGGCATTGATCACCCAAGGTTATCAGGTCGAATTATGGAATATTTTTGATGCCTTAAATCTAGCAGTGCTGGAACAGAAAGTTGAATTGGCGCAGCAATTTGATGTGATTATTGGCTGGTCCCTTGGTGGTCAATTGGCGACGATTTTGGTAGATGAAATTCAAAAAAAATATCAACAACAGAAAGTGCTGATCACATTAGGCTCAAATCCAAGTTTTGTAGCTGATGAACAGTGGCCTGCTGCGATGGATCAAGCGAGTTTTCAAAGCTTCAAACAATCTTTCGAGCAGGATGCGATTTCTACCTTAAAGAAGTTTGGTTATATGGTTTGTCAGGGTACTGATAGCACTAAGCAAGATTTCATCACCTTGCAAAGTTTGATTCAAGCGCAAAATTTAGATGTGCTTCGAGCAGGATTGAACTGTTTGGAGAAGCTTAATAATGTCAGTATCTTGAAAAATTACACTGGTCATCAATACCATTTGTTTGCTAAGCAAGATTATTTGGTTAGTTACAAAGTTGGACGCTTACTGCATAATTTAGCTGTAAAGTTTTTGGAGACTGAATTGGTTTCTGGCTCACATGGCTTTCCCTTGTTTCAATCTGAAGTCATAAGTTGCAAAATCTGCCAATATTTAAAGAAAATAGAACAAATCTCTGAATAGCTGGGCTTTATGGCAATTTATTTTTCATTGGCGTGGGGGTAACATCTTGCCACATTGATGTTTAAGCCTGATACATGGAGTGAGGGATGGCCAATTTAACCGATCTACAATTTGATCAGCAACATATTTGGCATCCCTATACATCGATGACTCAGCCCCTTCCAACGTTTAAAGTGAAACGTGCGCAAGGGGTAATGATTGAGCTTGAAGATGGTCGTCAATTGATTGATGGTATGTCTTCATGGTGGTGTGCAATTCATGGTTATAACCATCCCGAGCTAAATCAAGCTGTGACCGATCAACTGCAACAAATGTCACATATCATGTTCGGTGGATTGACGCATGATCCGGCAATTCAGTTAGGCAAATTGCTCCTTAATATTACCCCGCCCAGTCTAGATAAAATTTTTTATGCAGATTCAGGCTCAGTGGCTGTAGAAGTGGCATTGAAAATGGCGGTGCAATATTGGTCGTCATTGGGTCAAACCCAAAAGACTAACTTTGTGACGCCGCGTTCGGGCTATCACGGTGACACTTGGAATGCGATGTCTGTGTGTGATCCCGTGACTGGGATGCATCAAATTTTTGGCCCAAGTTTGCCCAATCGAATTTTTGTTTCTGCGCCGCAAATTGGCTTTGAGCAAGCGTGGAATCCTGCGGATATTGCTGAACTAGAAAAGACTCTCTCAGAACAGCATGAAAATATTGCGGGATTGATTCTAGAGCCGATTGTGCAAGGTGCAGGAGGCATGCGTTTCTACCATCCTGAATATTTGCGTCAAGCTAAATTACTCTGCGAAAAATACAATATCTTGTTGATCTTCGATGAGATCGCGACAGGTTTCGGGCGAACAGGAAAACTCTTTGCTTGGGAATGGGCCGCAGTTGAGCCAGATATTATGTGTATTGGCAAAGGACTGACAGGCGGTTATATGACCTTGTCTGCAACCCTGACTACGCAGAAAGTCGCGAATACGATCAGCCAAGGCGAAGCGGGTGTGTTTATGCATGGCCCAACCTTTATGGCAAATCCGTTGGCATGTGCTGTGGCTGTAAAAAGTACCGAACTGCTACTTTCTCAAGATTGGCAAGCCAATATTCGACGTATCGAAGCTCAATTGAAGTTTCATTTACTAGCACTTTCATCGCTTGAACATGTCAAAGATGTACGAATACTTGGTGCAATTGGTGTGGTGGAATTGACCTTTAATGTAGATATGAAAACCCTACAACAGGAGTTTGTCCGTCGTGGTATTTGGATTCGTCCATTCGGTAAGCTGGTTTATGTTATGCCCCCATATATTATTTCAGAGCATGAATTAAAAAATTTGCTAGAACAAATGGTTGAGGTGGTGAAAAACATGGTGCAGCCAGCATGAATCTGCTCAACCATTTTTCAGATCAACTTGATCAACTAAAACAGCAAGGCAACTTACGTCAGTTCACTTCAAATCATCAGCATGATCGTTACATTAGTATTCACGATCATACCATGTTGAATTTAGCGTCAAATGACTATTTAGGTTTGGCTTCAAACCTACATCTACGTGAACAGTTTTTTGATGAAACCCCGAACGCACAGCGTTGGATGAGTTCATCCTCATCGCGTTTATTGACAGGAAACTTTTCTGAATATGAACAACTTGAATCAACATTAAGTGATGCCTTTCATGGTCGATCTGCACTGTTATTTAACAGCGGCTATCACATGAATATCGGGATTTTACCTGCACTGGCAGACAGTAAAACCTTGATATTGGCGGATAAGTTAATTCATGCCAGTTTGATTGATGGCATCCGATTATCGACTGCGAAATATGTACGTTATCGCCATAATGATTTGGCGCATCTTTCTCAGCTTTTATGCAAATATCATGAAGATGAGGCTTTTGAGCGGATCATTGTGGTGACTGAATCGATTTTCAGTATGGATGGTGATGAAACCGATTTGGCTGAACTGGTACGGATCAAAAAACAATTTTCCAAAGTGATGTTGTATGTCGATGAGGCGCATGCGATCGGTGTGCGCGGTGAGCGTGGTTTAGGCTGTGCTGAGCAATATCGGGTGATGGATGATATTGATCTTTTAGTCGGGACATTTGGTAAAGCACTGGCTTCAATAGGGGGATATCTCATCTGTCATGCGATTATTCGTGACTATTTGATTAACTCGATGCGACCGTTGATTTTTAGTACCGCACAGCCCCCGATCTGTATGGCGTGGACAGATTTTATTTTCAAGAATGTTTTAAATTTAAAAGCAGAGCGTCACCATTTACAGCAAATCAGTCAAAATTTGCAACAAGCTGTGCAAGCCAAAGGTTTTGATTGTCCATCTACATCACATATTGTGCCTGTCATTATTGGCGAGTCGAATAAAACAGTTGCCAAGGCTCAAGCTTTGCAAGCGGCAGGTTTTTATATCATGCCTGTACGTCCACCCACTGTGCCGCAGCATAGTTCGCGCTTACGCATTTCACTCACTGCTCAGATTACACAAACTGATTTGGATCAGTTGACTCAATTGTTGTGAGTGACTTGTGAATAATTTTGAGATTGATAAATCCCAAGTGGCGTTACGCTTTGCTCAGGCAGGGCACAGCTATGCTGAACATGCCGTAGCACAAAAAGAGATTGCTCAACATTTATTTGAGTTGATGCAGCAGTATTGTCCAAAGTTGCAAAATCATCCTGTGGAAACGCTTTTTGAAATTGGATGTGGCTCGGGGAATTTAAGCCATTTAATGCTGGAAAATATGCAAATCAATCGTTTGGTTTTAAATGATCTATATGCAGAAATTCAACAGCATTTTCAGTCAAGTCCGCAGATTCATTACAGACTTGGAGATATCGAACAACTTGAATTTCCACAGCATATCGACTTGATCGCATCGAGTTCGGCTTTGCAATGGGTAGGGAACTTTGCGGGCATTGTCGAAAAAGCCTTTCAAAGTTTAAATCCAGAGGCATATTTTTGTTTTTCGACCTTTGGACAGCAGAATTTACAGGAAATAAAAGCTTTGACTGGGCAGGGTTTGGACTACCTCGATATCGACATGCTTCAAGCTATATTAAGTCAAAATGGTTTTGAAATTCTGCATCTTTCAGAGCAGACAGCGGCATTATATTTTGATCATCCAAAGCAGGTTTTGCAGCATTTAAAAGCGACAGGTGTGACTGCGACAGCCTCACATTTTCGTTGGACGAAACAATCGCTCTTTGATTTTTATTCAGCATATCAACAGTTTTCTTTGCGTGATGAATCTGGGCAGATGCGTTATGCACTGACCTATCATCCGATTTTTTGTATTGCACGGAGAATGCCATGACAGGGCAAGTTTATTTCATTAGTGGGATCGATACAGGCATCGGTAAAACATATACCACAGGCTATTTGGCTAAAATATGGAATGAACAAGGGGCGCGAACGATCACGCAAAAGTTGATCCAAACAGGCAATGTCGATATTTCTGAGGATATAGAACAACATCGTCAAATTATGGGTACGGGGTTGTTGGTCGAAGATGAAACCAAACTCACGATGCCTGAAATATTTAGTTATCCTGCGTCGCCACATCTTGCTACCAAAATTGATGGACGTGACATTGATTTTGCTAAAATCGAATACGCTACAAAACGTTTAACTGAAAAATATGACAACGTTTTAGTCGAAGGTGCGGGTGGGTTGATGGTGCCATTAACCACGGATCTTTTAACCATCGACTATGTTGTAGAGAAACAATATCCCGTTATTTTGGTGACATCAGGTCGTTTGGGCAGCATTAACCATACGATTTTAAGTTTGGAAGCACTAAAAAGTCGTGGCTTAGTGCTTTATGCACTGGCTTATAATTTAAATGATGAATCGCAAGATGCATTGATTTCTAAAGATACTGCGGAATATTTAAAAGCATATTTAGCCAAACACTTTCCAGAGGCGTTATGGATTGATGTTCCTGTATTGGCATAATGGGCTAACTCTTTATATTGACAATAATTGGGCGTATTTATGACGGATCATGCGTTTATAGAACTTGCGATTCAACTTGCGAAAGAAAATATTGAGCAAGGTGGCCGACCATTTGGTGCTGTGATCGTTAAGCATGGTGCTGTGGTGAGTACAGGGGTGAATGAAATATTAATCTCGGGCGATCCGACATCTCATGCCGAGTTAAATGCATTAAGACAAGCCGCACAAAATTTAAATACGACGTCTTTGAAGGACTGTGTCGTTTATGCGAGCGGACAACCATGTCCAATGTGTTTGGCGGCTCTGCGAATGGCTGGAGTTGAAAAAATTGTATATGCTTATTCAAATGCTGATGCAGAAGCCTATGGTTTATCTACAGCAGAGATTGCCGAAAAATTAAGACTTGAACCACATGAACAGCAAGGGTTGAGTTTTAGTCAGTTAAAGCCAAACTGTGATCATGAGCTATATGAATTTTGGAAGCAGAAAAATACTTAATAAATAATAAGAGTTTCTTTCTGAGTCACTAACTGTATAGATTTCTGTGAAGAATTAAAAAAGCCAACTGAGGTGATCAGTTGGCTTTTTTTGTTGGAGAGCAATTATTGATTTGCTGAGACACCAATTTTTTTGACATTCAAACGTTGTGCTGCTGCCATCACCATAGCGACATCTTTATATTCTGTCATTTTGTCAGGTTGCACTTTGATCGTATCTTGATCTGCTTGTTGTGCAACACCAGCAAAAAGTGTTTCTAAAGCTTGCTTATTGGCAACGGGTTGACCATTCCAAAATAATTTACCCTGCGCATCAATGCGTAAGGTGACCGGCTCAGGCGGCTTTTCATTGGTTGGCGGTGGCGTACCATTTGGCAAATCAATATTGATCGAGTTATTTGGAATTGGAATTGTGATAATAAACATAATGAGCAAAACCAACATCACATCGATCAATGGCGTCATGTTAACGTCCAACATAACATCATCGTCTTTATCGGAACCGACATTCATTCCCATACCTTGTCCCTCATCCGATTATGGTGCGGCAACAGGAGTCGTGACAAAAGCAATTTTGCCAATTCCTGCTGCTTGTGTTGCACTAATGACTTCATCAATCGCTTCATATTTTGTCACCTGATCGCCACGGATATGAACTTCAGGTTGCGGACGCTTTTTAGCTTCCGCTTGTAGTCGACTGATCAGCGTGTCTTTATCTGCAATGTATTTTTCATTCCAGAAGATATCGCCATTTTTATTGACAGCAATCTGAATATTGATCGGTTTAGTTTCATAAGGTGTGTTTTTTTCCTCAGGTAACTTCACCGGAACTGTATGGATTGCAACAGGTACTGTAATTAAGAAAATAATGAGCAGCACCAACATAATATCAACCAAAGGTGTTGTATTAATGGCTGAAATTACATCATCTTCGTCACCATCTGAATTGACCATCATTCCCATGGCTGATGCCTCTCTTATTTTGTGTCGTTATTATTGTTTTTGATCTCACCGCTTAAAAGTACGGTGTGTAGATCTGAACCAAAGGTACGAACATTATCTAGAACTGCTTTATTACGACGCGTTAACCAGTTGTAGCCAAGAACCGCAGGTACTGCTACAGCCAAACCAATTGCCGTCATAATTAGGGCTTCACCGACTGGGCCTGCAACTTTATCAATAGATGCTTGACCTGAAATACCAATTGCCGTTAAAGCATGGTAAATACCCCAAACTGTACCGAACAAACCCACAAATGGTGCAGTCGAACCGACAGTTGCGAGAAAAGCTAATCCACCACTTAAATGGCTTTGAATTTTATCGATAGCACGCTGGATTGAAATAGTCACCCATGTGTTGAAGTCGATACGTTCCAGCAGATTACCGCCATGTTTTTTGGTTGAATTAATGCCTTTTTCTGCAATAAAGCGGTATGCACTCGATTCGTCTAAGGTTTCTGCTGCGCTATCAATTGAAGCAGCATCCCAAAATTTAGCTTCGGCTTCTTTGCCTTGACGTTTAATTTTAGCTTGTTGAATAAATTTAGTGACCATGATGTACCAAGTTCCAATCGACATCAGGACCAAGATAAAGAGTGTCGATTTAGCAACGATGTCACCTTCACGCCATAGTGCTTCTAAGCCATACGGGTTATAGACTTCTTTGGTTGCTGTAGGCATTGGTGGCGGTGCAGGTGTATTTGTTGTATTCGTAGTTTCTACTTGTGTTGTTGCAGTATTTGCAGATTCTTCAGCAAATGCTGCTTGCAGTGGGAGTAATGTACTTGTTACTAAAACTGTAGCAGATGCAAAAATACGTGCAGATTTCATCATTTTATTCATTCATATTCTCCAAATTTTTGTAGATTTATTAATCAAGTTTAAATTCGTATTCAAGTTCATACCAATCTTCAACTGGCTCACCATTTTTGAGTGCAGGTTTAAAAGTACATAAGCTGAATGCTTTACTTGCGGATTTATCTAAAGATTTAGTACCACTCGATTTTTTAACCTTCACTTGCTTTGCACTTCCATCTGTACCAACAAGAACAGAAATATGGACTGTGCCTATTTCTCCAGCCATTTCGGCCTCACGTGGATATGGTGGTTCTTTACATCCAACACTTCCTTCAGAAGCACCACGTGTTTCTCCAGCTGGTTTTGGAGCAGGGGCAGGTGCTGGAGCTGCTGCAGCTACAGGTGCTGGTGCTGGTGCTGCCACAGGACTAGGAGATGGGGAAGCTGTAGGCGTAGGTGTTGAAACGGCTTTAACTGTTTGAGTTGGTGCAGCTTTTTCAACGACCTTTTGTTCAGGTTGAGGGTCTGGTGTTTTGAGCACTTCCTTAACGAGTTTTGGTAATTCAGGTGGTTTTTCAATTGGTTTCGGTTTTTCTGGCTCAGGTTTTTTATCTTGAATAATGATTAATTCAACAGGTTCTTCTACAGTTTTCTCACCTTTTTTGGACAGGCCAGTAATTAATCCGTAGAGTACAATGAGATGCAGAAGAATGACTGCCCCAATTCCGATCAGGCGTTTGCCGGAATTATTTTCTAATTCAGAAAAGCTTTTGCCCATTACTACTCCTGAAATGTGAGACAAACAATCAATAGTGAAATTGGCACTTGAGATATAAGTGTTTTTTGCATTTTTTATGTTTGACTAATTAATTAAATAAATAGTGCAAGTACGATTCCTATTGGAATCGTACTTGCAAATTTAGCTTTTAGAACTTGTAAGTACCGCGGACATAGAATGTACGACCAGTAGGATCGCTATAACGTGGGTCATAGCCATATTGGAAGTTATCTAAAACGTTCGATGCTGCAGGTTCTTCAGCAAAGATATTTTTGATACCACCAGTGAGCTCTAAATTTTTAAATCCACTGTAAGTTGTTGCAATGTTATAAAGGGTGTAGTCAGGAACACGATGTTTGTCGAACTGTGCTTTCCCAGTTTGGTTTTGGTCGTCATAACCACGGAAGAACTGTTGTTCAAAAATCATTTTCCAGTTTTCATAACTCCAGTTTAGATTTGCTGTGTGTTTCCAACGTAAAACAGCTGGATCGTCATACACGCCAACTAAGCCTTCCCAAGCACCATCTTTTTCTTCTTGATAGTCATTTTTGATGACATAGGTACCATTAATGCCAAAGCCGAAACGACCTGTCGCGGTTAATGGTGAAAGATAATCTAAGCTAATGTCGATACCTTGAGTTTTAATACCCCCTGTATTCATTAGAATGGTATTGATGTATTCAATACGACCATCGGCACCACGCACGAATAATGAAGCATATTTCTCAGGATCTTCAAAAATTGAAGTTTCACCCACTTGGCCAACTAATTCGTCAATTTCAATGTTGTAATAATCAACAGCTAAAACTAAGTTTTTAATTGGTTCGTAAACAAAGCCGGCTGTAAATGTTTTAGATTCTTCTGGTTGAAGATCTGGGTTACCACCTTGCATACGGTAGAACTGAGTATTACATTCGGTTTGATATTGAGTTGAGGTTGGTTTACCGCCTGGGCAAAGGACAGGGTCGTTATATTTTGCGCCAGTGTAGGTTTTACTTTGTTGCGCATTAATTTCCCAAAGGCTTGGAGCACGGAAACCAGTACTGTAGGTACTACGGAACATAAGTTGCTTCATTGGTTCCCAACGAATACCGACTTTTGGATTGAAAGTGTCGCCAAAATCGCTGTAGTCGTCATAACGTGCTGCAAGTTGAGCTTCAATTGTTTTGGTAATTGGAATTTGAAGCTCAGCAAAAGCGGCAGTAATATCTCGGTCACCTTTACTCAGAGGTTTGTCAGGGTCAATACCACTACCTGGTACAAGGCGTACTAACTCAGAGTTTACTTTTGCTTCCCAATCTTGAGTTGTAAAACTTCCACCAAATGCAAAACCAACATCACCAGCTGGTAAGGTGTAAATCGGGCGGCTCACGGTAAAGTCAAATGTTGTGGAATCAAGTGTTGCTTCGTTTGTTGTACCACTCACATTTAATGAGGTCCAAACGTTAGCATCTGCAGATGGACCAAATGGGTTGATTGTGCCGTCATTTAATCCTTCTTGTAGTTTGTTACGATTTAAGTATCCACTAACAAAGCTATCTGATGCTTCGCCTTTTGCGTAAGTTACGCCACCGTTGATATCCCAACCGTATGCTTCACCTTCAAGTCCAGCAAAAATACGATGAGATTCATTGATAGATTGTGAAACACGGTTGCCCGCTTGAGAGCGTAAGTAAAGTTGTAATGGATCACCACTTAGACCATCAACACCAGGGGTAATACCCTCGCCTGGATAATATTGACTGCTTTTAGGAATCGTGACAGAGCGACTATATACGTCTGGAGCAATAGAAGTCGTCACTTTGCTTTTTGCATAGACATATTCACCAATAGCGTTGAAGTTATCGCTAAGTTTGATGGTTGCACGACCAATTGCAGACAAGTCCTCAGTTTCTGGCTGAATACCAATTAAAGCTTGCGTATTGAGGAAGCAGAGTCCGCCATCTTCAGTGACATTGGTTAAATTATTACAATTCGCTGCACCACCATACGGGTTCGCTAATACACCTTCAGGATTTCCGTCAGCATCTAAAGGCCCGCCGTTTGGATCAAGAAAGTTAGCAGGGAAGCCATTTGCTGAACCTGCATCGATACCTAACTCAGGTAGAAGGCCACCACGACGGCTGACTTTACGGTCTTTTGCCATAATTTCTTTGGCTTTACGGTAGTCAATTGCGCCATAAACGTTAAAACCTTGTTCATCTAAGTCGCCATAGCCACCAAAAATCGAAACATCGTATTCTTCGCCGCCTTTATCCTCAGGTTTGAGCAAACCACCGCTAATACCTAAACCTGTGTATTGCTTTTTGGTAATAAAGTTAATTACACCTGCGATTGCATCTGCACCATAAATTGCAGAGGCACCATCACGTAAAACCTCAATACGTTCAACCATTGCAAGCGGAATGGTATTTAAGTTGGTCTCAGAGGTACTAAATGGGCTATAAGCCAAACGACGTCCATTAAGTAGGACAAGGGTTTTATCTGATCCTAGCCCACGTAAGTTCGCTGTTGAGCCTGATGTATTACTTGCACCAACGTTTTGTGCTGTACTGTAGCCCGCTTGGTTCGCACTAATTTTTATTAAGGCTTCTTCAGTCGTTGTGACCCCTTGTTTAGTTAATTCTTCAACTTTAATGACTGTAATAGGTGAAGAACTTTGAGCAGAAACCCCTTTAATGGATGAACCAGTCACAGTTACTTTGGCTACTTTCGTTGGCTTAACTGTTTCTTCTTCATTTGTTTCTGCTGCATGCGCTAAAGATAAACACAGCATACTTAAACTAAGAGTACTTAATTTAAGTATTGTTTTGCTAAATGGTGTGCCCCCCACAGATTTAGCATTTTTTTTCTCTTTCATAGTAAAAGTATTCCTTTTTGTTGTAGTTAGCGATATTGCTTGATTCTTTTTAAGCAATTCAAGTGCCAAATTTATATTTAAATTTTATTTTCAAATATAAAATACTGATAAATATCTACATTATTGAGTTTAAAGTGGAGAACTTTAAGATGAACGGTAAGTATATTTTTTTTAAAGTTATCCTTTTAATTAGGTTTTATCAGGAATTTAACTTTTGATCAAAAGTTTTTTAAAAATATGATTAGGTGCAAATTAAACCTTAAAAAGTGTGAATTAATTCATATTTATGTGTTTGATTTATAAGATTAATCAGTGAAATAAATAAAAAATAAAAACATATAATTCATTGGTTTATATGCTGATGACTTGTCATTTCATCTGAAGGTGATCCATTATGAATCAGGAATGTATTATATTTGTGCAAAATATGCTTGGATGCGTTCAACAACAAGAGTTGAATTTTTGATAAAAACGAGCTTTACTCGGAAAGTCGCTATTAGTATAAATTTATCTTAAAAAAAGAATTTAAAAGGATATTTAATTCAGATAACTTTCAACCAAGGAGTGGTGGCATGAATTTCGCTTTATATTAATTACTGTATTAAGTTCTACGTTTAAAACTTAATTTAAACTGGTTCATTTTATTTTAGTAAAGGTGGCTTTATTTAAAGTCTGCTTGCGGTTTTGTATTATTAAAAAATCATCAGAAAGGAAAAGGTTTGGAAACTAGAAAATTTAAAATAGCGCTCCTTGCATTATTAATTTCAACAGGGATGATGGCCGAGGTTCAAGCTTCTGCACAATCGAATAAAGTTTTAAATATTGCATTTGAAGCACCGGATGATGGTTTTGATATGGTCAAAACCTATAATTATTATAGTGGCAATATTGCGGAAGCCATTTTTGAACCCTTATTGAAATATGACTATCTAGCACGTCCTGTTGTTCTTGTTCCAAATACTATTGAAGCGATGCCAAAGATTGAACAAGAAGGAAAAGTCTATACCTTCAAAATCAAACGAGGCATCCATTTTTCAGATGATCCAGCCTTTAAGGGAAAAAAACGCGAGCTAGTTGCGCAAGATTACATTTACGCGATTCAACGAATTTTAGATCCAGCTAACCGTTCTCCGACCTATTCATTTATTGATGGCAAAATCTTAGGAGGGGATGCGGTCGTTGCGGATGCAAAGAAGTCAGGAAAATTTAATTACAATGCGGCTATTGCCGGCCTAAAAGCGATAGATCCTTATACTTTGCAAATTACTTTGACGCGCCCTGACTATAATTTTCAATATATTTTGGCCTATGTTACGTTTGGTGCAATTTCAAAAGAAGTTGTTGAATTTTATGGCAATAAAATTGCACAGCATCCTGTGGGAACAGGACCGTATCAGCTCAGTAAATATGTTCCACGTAGCAAGATAGAATTGGTTGCAAACCCGAATTATCGTGGTTTTGTCTGGAATTTTAAATCGACAGGCACCGCTTGGGACAATCAGTTAGTTAAAGAAATGAACGGGAAGAAAATGCCACAAATCGGCAAGGTTTCCGTCAGTATTATTGAAGAAGAACAGTCACGGTGGTTAGCATTTAAAACAGGGCAGCTAAATTTTGATAAATTGACCTCAAATGCTGTCCCACAAGCCTTAGATTCTCAAAATAAACTTAAGCCTGATATGCAAAAGCTCGGCATTAAGCATTATCCAAATAAAGACGCTGAAATCACCTACAGCATGTTCAATATGCAAGACCCGCTTGTCGGTGGTCAAAGCCTTGAAAAGATCGCTTTACGCCGTGCCATCAGCATGTCATACAATCAAGCTGAATCGATTAAACAGTTATATCAAGGGCAGGCCGTAAAGGCTGAAATGTTTTTACCAGAAGGCGTGAGTGGCTTTAATCCAAAATATCGCAGTAGTTTGGGATATAACCCATTGCTGGCCAATAAATTACTGGATCGATTTGGGTATAAGAAAGGTGCTGATGGTTATCGAACCTTGCCCGATGGTAAAGCGTTGACCTTAAAAATAAATACTGAAAATAGCTCTAAATCGCTGATTCAATCTGAGTTATGGAAAAAAAATCTCGATGCCATTGGGATACGGGTACAGTTTAAGGTCAGTAACTTTGCTGACAATTTAAAAGAAGCAATGCAATGTAAATATATGATGTGGTCTGGAGCGTGGATTGCAGATTATCCTGAAGGGGAGAACTTTGCTCAATTACTATATGGGCCAAATTCAGGACAAGGGAATTTAAGTTGTTATCAATCTAAAGCTTATGACGCATTATATAAGCAAGCTATTGTGTTGAAACCTAAAGATCGTGAACCTTTTTATGAAAAAATGAACCGTCAAATTGAAGCGGATAACCCTTGGATTATCCATTCTACACGGATTCGTAATTGGTTAATTCACCCTGAAATTCAGGGGTATAAAACACATCCAATGATGAACACCAGTTGGCAATATCTCGATATTCAGCCTAGTAAAAAATAATTGAGTCAGGATTACAATGAAGCGAAATTCGAATTTTACGCTAAACAAATTTGCTACAGCGTGTTTGATGGGGGGAGTGTTGTTCAGTGCGATGCCGACATTAGCATTGGCAAAGAATCCTGCAGATCCAAATAAAGTTTTACGTCATATTTTCCCTGTCGCAGAAACAGGTTTTGACCCAGTTGGCGTACATGATCTGTATTCTGCACATGTGAATACATCAATCTTTGAAACCTTATATACCTATGACTATTTAGCATCGCCGGCAAAGTTGGTTCCTAAAACGGCTGCTGCGATGCCAGAAATCAGTGCTGATGGTTTGACTTATACCATTCGCCTGCAAAAAGGCATTTATTTTGCTGATGATCCTGTATTTAAGGGCAAGAAAAGAGAGTTAACCTCGGCTGATTATGCATATACCTTTAGACGTTTAGTTGATCCACAACTTCGCTCACCAAACAGTTGGCTACTTGATGGTCGTATTTTAGGCATGGAGAAGGTTTTAGAAAAGGCAAAAAAAACAGGTAAGTTTGATTATGATGCGCCCATTGAAGGCATACAAACCCCTGATCGGTATACCCTTGTCATTCGTTTAAATTCTCCAGATCAAAACTTTCCAATGTTATTAGCTCATCAACCTGCATCGGCCATGGCACGTGAAGTGGTCGAAAAATATCGAGACAAAGCGGGTTTTGTGATGGGTAAACCTGTGGGCACAGGGCCATATATTTTGACACGCTGGACACCTGGTTCACGAATTATTTTAAAGGCCAATCCAAACTATCGTGGCTTTGTCTGGGACTTTAAAGCATCAGATGCCAAAGATGAAAAGATTGTAAAAGCCATGCAAGGCAAAAAAATGCCGCAAATTGGCGTGATTGATATTCAGGTGATGGAAGAATCACAATCACGTTGGTTGACCTTTGCAAAAAATGAAGCGGATTTGTTGGTACTAGATGGAGATTTGTCGGTACAAGCCTTAAAAGATGGAGAGCTAAAGCCTGAGTTGGCTAAAAAAGGCATTCAAATGTCGCGGATTTCTGACCCCTCTATCGACTATCACTATTGGAATATGCAAAACACTGTGGTTGGAGGTTTTAGTAAAGAAAAAATTGCATTACGTCGTGCAATGGCGATGGCTTATTCAGCAGATAATCAAATCAAAATTTTGATGAATGGTGATGCACAAAAATTACAAAGCCCAATTCCACTCGGTGTTGTCGGCTATGACCCGAATTATAAATCGAGTATTCCATACTCAGTTAAAGCGGCAAATTTATTGCTCGATCGTTATAACTATAAAGTCGGCGCAGATGGCTGGCGTACTCAACCGAATGGTAAACCGCTTACGATTGAAATGACGATATCGGGCAATAGTAGCCGTAGTCAGCAGTTGGGCGAATTTTGGAAGAAAACTTTAGATAGCATCAAAATTAAAATGACAACAAAGTCGATGCCATTTGCAGAAGCTTTAAAAGCCGAAAAACAGTGTAAAACCATGTTTAAAGCATCTGCATGGATCGCAGACTATCCAGATGCAGACAATTTTATGCAATTGTTCTATGGCAAAAATATCAATGTCACCAACAACGGCTGTTCAAAAATTCCTGAATACGACCGTTTATATGAACAGACGCAGCGTATGAAACCGGGACCGGAGCGTGATGCAATCTATCGGAAAATGTCACGCATATTAGAAGTGTACATGCCTGTCCAAATTAATTATGCACGTTACCGTAGTGTGTTGTCGCAACCACGCGTGATTGGTTATAAAAAGCATCCAATTTTGGCAACAGAATGGATGTACATCGATATTGACCCGAAAAAATAAAATGGAACAAAACTGGAGAAATTATGAAAAATAAAGCTTTGAAACTCACCACCCTCAGTATGTTGATGATCGGCGCTAGCCAATTCGTTCAAGCCGAAGATTCAATACGGAGTACTTTGCCAAAGTTCCAAGCCAAAGAAATACCTGCGCTGTGTGATGCCAAAATTCAGCAAGTGAAAACAGATTTAGCGGCATTTGAGCAAAAAAAGATAAAAAATAATGCAAAAGCAGCACCTGTTTTGGCGGAGTGGGATCAAATTTTTGCCAAATTTGAAGATTTTTATGGACCAATCGGACTATATAGTAACGTCGATCCTGATGAGGCTTTACGTAAGGCGGCGGAAGATTGTGAAATTAAAATTATGGAGTTTCAAACTTCGGTTTATCAAAATCCAAAACTTTACGAGCAAATTAAAAAACTCAAAACCAATGACGAAATTGATAAAAAAATGCGTCAAGACATCTTGGATGGTTTTGAAAATACAGGGGTACAATTTACACCTGAAAAACGTGCTCGTTTGAAAGCTATCTTTGATGAATTAGCAAAAATTGAACAAGAATATGCGCGTAATGTACGAGATAATAAAGAAAAACTGGAGTTTACACCGGCTGAGTTGAAAGGCTTGCCAGACAGTTATATTTCGGGTTTAAAGAAAAATGAAAAGGGCAATTATTTGCTCGGTTTTGAATACCCAGAATACCGTCCATTTATGGAACTAGCAGAAAGCGATGATGCGCGTAAGCGTTACCAAACTGCATTCACGCGTCGTGGTACTGAGAAAAACTTAGTATTGTTAAAGCAAGCAATGGATTTACGTTATGAAATTGCGCAGCTCTTTGGCAAAAAAAGCTATGCCGAATGGGTGTTGCAACACCGTATGGCAAAAGACCCTGAAACAGTGAATAAGTTCTTAGCCGATGTTCATCAAACGGTGGCACCTTTAGAGAAAAAAGAAGTTGAGACTTTACGTGAGTTCAAAGCGAAAAGCCTGAAAATTCCACTCGAAAAAGCTGAAATCAATCGCTGGAGTGAGAGTTACTGGAGTGAAAAACTTCGCAAAGAAAAGTACCAAATCGATCAAGAAAAATTGCGTGACTATTTCCCAACCCAAGCATCTCAAGAATGGATTTTTGCCATTTCATCTGACCTTTATGGTATTGAATTTAAGCCTGCGAAAGTCGATGTTTGGCAGTCAGAAGTTGAATATTACGATGTAAAAGATAAAAAGACCGGTGAGTTGCTTGGTGGTTTATATATCGATAAATACCCACGTGAAGGGAAGTATGGTCATGCGGCTGTTTGGGGCGTAAAAGGTGGTAGTACCTTGACTAAGCGTAAACCGATTTCTGCTTTGGTGACCAACTTTAACCGTAAAGGTTTAAATAGTGATGAACTTGAAACCTTTGTTCATGAGTTTGGTCATGCCTTACACGGTATTTTGTCGAATACACGCTATGCATCTCAATCGGGGACTTCTGTAGAGCGTGACTTTGTAGAAGCACCTTCACAAATGTATGAAGAGTGGGCGCGTCGTAAAGAAACTTTATCTACACTCGCAAATTACTGTAATCCAGCGTGTCCACCTGTAGATGATGCACTGATTAATAAATTAAAAGCAGTTCATAGCTATGGACGTGGTTTGCATTATGCACGTCAAGCCTTGTATGCAAAATATGATATGGCACTTCACTCATCAGATGCTTTGAGTGTTAAACCCTTAGATGTCTGGAAGAAAATGGAAGGCGAGACAGCTTTAGGCTATGTCCCAAGCACTGAATTCCCAGGACAATTCAACCATATCATGGGCGGTTACCAAGTTGGCTATTATGGCTATATGTGGTCTGAAGTGATGGCACTCGATATGTTGTCTGCTTTCGGAGATAACCTAAATAACCCTGAAGTGGGACAACGCTACCGTAAAACGATCTTATCGCAAGGTGGTCAATATGAAGCCGAAAAACTGGTGTATGATTTCTTAGGTCGTAAACCTGATAACAAAGCTTTCTTTGATGAAATTACTGGGCAACGAGTGAAGTAAGGACAACTTTATGCTGGCATATATCATACGGCGTATATGGCAGATGATCCCAACGATGTTGGGGGTTGTTCTGCTCATATTCTTCTTATTTAACTGGGTAGGTGGAGACCCTGCATATATTCTAGCAGGCAAAATGTCGAACCCAGAGCAAATTGAAAACATCCGACAACAGTTGGGGGTTGATCAACCCTACTATGTCCAATTGTGGATTTTCATTAAGCAGATTTTAACTTTTGATTATGGAATGAGTTGGAGTACAGGTGAGTCGGTGTCAGATATTATTTTGACCCGTCTAGGACCGTCACTGACGATTTTAATTCCTTTAACCATTTTGCAAACGATTATTTCAATTGGTTTGGCACTTGCTGTGGCTTCAGTTCGTGGCACATTAACCGATCGTATGATTATGATGCTTTGTACGATTGGTATGTCGATTAGTATTTTGGTTTACATTATTGTTTTCCAATACGTATTTGCATATCAGTTGAGTTGGTTTCCGGTTCAAGGCTGGAGTGATCACTTTAGCGAAAACTTATTTAAATACGGTTTACTGCCTATCTTAATTATGTTGGTGGTGAGTATTGCGCCAACTTTGCGCTTATACCGCAGTTTTGTATTGGATGAAGTCAATCAAGACTATGTTCGAACTGCGCGCGCAAAAGGTGTGGGTGAAAGCCGTATTTTAGGTGTACATGTACTGCGTAACGCCTCAATTCCAATTATTACCGATGTCATGTCGAGTCTACCGGCACTGCTGATAGGCGCTTTCCTGATTGAACGATTCTTTGGTATTCCGGGTATTGGTCGTGAAGTCATTATTGCTGTTGAACGCAGTGACTTCCCTGTCATTAAGGCGATTACAGTCTACGTTGCAGCGGCTACAATGATTTTTAACTTAATCGCGGATTTGATTTATAAACTTGTCGATCCTCGCGTTCAGTTGAAGTAGGTGGCCTATGCTAGGAATATTCAATAAGACCAAAGCAACGGCATCAACACCTGCATCGACTGGCTTGTGGAAGTTGGCGATGCGACGCCTAAAAGCCGATAAATTAGCGATGGTGTCGTTGTTCGTTGTACTGTGCTATTTCGTGGTGTTGTTATTGTCGATGACAGGCATGGTTGCATCCAATTGGAATAAAGAAGTGGCTGTGAGTTATGCACCTCCAAGTTTTATTGGGGCGGAACTCAATGAAACAGCCAAAACCAAAGCATCAGCAGAAGATATGGCATTGCCTGAAAATCCTGTTGATCCTTTAAAAGATGTAATTGCTGAACTGAATGCAGAGATTGCGACTGAGCAAGGTGGTGCCAATGCAATTGACTACTATGGCGTTGTCGATCCACTAGCAGAAGATATGAAGGCGATTGATCAGCAATTGGGTGGTCATTTGTTAGATCAACAAAGTGAGCTAAAACAAACTTTACCGTTTGGTGCGGATAAATGGGGGCAGGATGTCCTGCAAAAAACCATTAAGGGTGCTGAAACATCTATTATTGTTGGCGTGGTAGCTGCATTACTTGCTGTCGTGATTGGGACAATTTTAGGGGCAATTTCTGGCTACTTCGGTGGTTGGGTTGATGATATTTTAAACTGGTTCTATAACATTTTTACCTCGATTCCGTATTTGCTCTTGGTTCTTGCGATTGCTGCTGTACTACAACAAAAGGGGATCTTGTCAATTGTCCTCATTCTAGGACTTACTGGGTGGACGGGGGTATATCGTCTGATTCGTGCAGAGTATATGAAGCATACTTCGCGTGAATATGTGCTTGCTGCCAAAGCGATAGGGGTGAGTCATTTCCGACGTATCTTTGTGCATATCTTTCCGAACGTCAGTCATATTGCATTGGTGCAAATCTCGATTTTAGTGGTGGCCTTTATTAAGTCGGAAGTGATTTTGAGCTTCTTGGGATTTGGTGTTCCTGTTGGGGTTGTGTCATGGGGTAGTATGCTTAATGAAGCACAAAGTGAATTGATTTTAGGTAAATGGTGGCAGCTTATCGCAGCATCTGTAGCGATGGCGGTTTTGGTTACAGCATTTTCGATGTTTACTGATGCACTGCGTGATGCATTAGATCCAAAATTGAAATAAGGAGGAGTAAAGGATGACGGAACAAAATCAAACTGTTAAACCAACGCTCCTCAGTGTTCAAAACCTGAAAGTGAGCTTTAAAGCCGAGGATAAAAGCTATATCGAAACGGTCAAAGGAATATCTTTTGACATTCCTGCCAATACAACTGTGGCGCTTGTGGGAGAATCTGGCAGTGGCAAATCGGTGACCTCGTTGGCAACCATGGGGCTGTTGCCACGTGATCAAAGCCGTATAGATGCAAGCAGTAAAATAGTTTTTGAAGGGCAGGATTTACTGAGTCTGTCTCCAAGAGAAATGCGTAATATCTGTGGTAAAGATATTGCGATGATTTTTCAGGAACCGATGTCGTCACTCAATCCAGTCTTTACGGTGGGTGATCAAATTGCCGAAGTATTACGACTTCATCTAGGTATGGGACGTAAGCAGGCAAGAGCACGGACTTTGGAATTATTGAAGGAAGTGGGTATTCCTTCTCCTGAAACGAAAATTGATGCCTATCCTAGCCAAATGTCAGGTGGCCAACAACAGCGGGTCATGATTGCAATGGCAATTGCATGTGAGCCGAAGTTATTGATTGCCGATGAGCCAACCACAGCACTTGATGTGACGATTCAAAAGCAAATTTTAGATTTACTTGAAGCCTTGCAAAAGAAACGTGAGATGTCGATGCTATTCATTACGCATGATTTAGCATTGGTAAGCGAAATTGCCGATCAGGTGATTGTCATGCGTCATGGAGAAATCCGTGAACAAGGCTTGGTCAATGAAGTGCTGGATCATCCTAAAGATATCTACACTCGAGCTTTGCTTAAGTGTCGTCCACAGATGTCAGAGCGTCCTTATAAATTACCTATGATCAGTGATTTTATGCGTCAAAATGGTGATGAGCTGATTGAGGATGTGCATTTATCTGAGGAAACCCGTAGACAACGAACGCGTGGTCTTACGGGTAATGAACAGATTATTTTAGATGTCAAAGACCTGAAAAAATCTTTTTATAGCCGCAAGGGTTTATTTGGTAAGGATGAGTATCAGGCGGTCAAAGGTGTCTCGTTTCAACTGGCGAAAGGTAAAACGCTCGGGTTGGTTGGAGAATCTGGCTCAGGTAAAACTACAATCGGCCTTTTACTGATGCGTCTACAGGAAGCGACAGGTGGTCAGGCGCTGTTTGAAGGTCATGATATTTTGGCGATGAGCGAAAAAGAGTTTACCCAATATCAGCGCAAAATACAGATCATTTTCCAAAACCCATATGCTTCACTTAATCCACGTTTTACTGTGGGGCAAATTCTAATGGAGCCGATGCAAGTGCATCAGATTGGGAAGGATGATGCAGAACGCGAGCAAATGGCGTTTGATTTACTAGAGCGAGTCAGTTTGCCTGCCCAAGCATTTTATCGATATCCACATGAGTTTTCTGGTGGTCAGCGTCAACGTATTGCCATTGCACGATGCTTGACCTTAAAGCCAGAAATATTAATCTGTGATGAGTCTGTCTCTGCACTAGATGTTTCGGTTCAAGCCCAAGTTCTGAATTTATTGCAAGATTTACAAGATGAATTTGGTTTGAGCTATATCTTTATTTCACATGATTTATCTGTGGTGAAATATATTTCTGACCAAATCATGGTGATGAACCATGGTGATATCGTTGAAATTGCAAACTCGGATGAGTTGTATCGATCACCTCAGCATGAATATACCAAGCGTTTGCTGAGTGCGATTCCACAAACCACTGAACAATTTGTTTAGTATTGGTATAAAAAAACCGCTCAAATGAGCGGTTTTTTTATACTTAAGAAATTAAAATTTCTTAAAGCCTTTGTTGTTTCCGCTAAATGCACGACTTGGCACAGAGTCATTACGACGCTCACGATTGCCAAAATTGTCGTTACGACGTTCACGGTTACCGAAGTTTTCACTGTTGCGATCATTACGGTTATTGTTGAAACCTTCGTTACGACGCTCTGAACGGTTAAATCCATTGCCTTGGAAACCTCCTTCAGTACGACCAGTACGACGTTCGCCACGGTTGTCTTGATAACCATTGCTTTGTTGTGGCTGGTTTTCGTCACTGTCACGACGTTGTTGGCGTAAGTAACCACCACGACGTGCTGCCATTGGTTTGTCTTGCATACGTTCAGTACGACGTTTCGCCATACCAAACAGGCCAGTACCTTGACGTGGTTTAAGTTCAACCGACTTGGTTAAGTTGTCAATATCTTGTTTATCTAGCTCGATCCAACGACCAGTACGCAGTTCGCGTGGCAGAATTACTGAACCATAACGTGTACGTAAAAGACGACTCACTTTTAAACCTTGAGATTCGAAAATACGACGAACTTCGCGGTTACGACCTTCTTTTACAACCACTTGATACCAACGGTTAATACCGTCACCACCAATTTCAGAGAATGACTCAAATTTTGCTGGACCATCATCTAAAACAACGCCTTGTAACATGTTGTTTTTTAACTGAGGGGTGACTTCACCCATGACACGAACGGCATATTCACGTTCGATTTCGCTAGACGGGTGCATTAAACGGTTCGCCAACTCACCGTCATTCGTGAACAGCAATAGACCTGTAGAGTTGATATCTAGACGACCTACCATTACCCAACGATCGCCGGTAATTTGAGGTAATTGTTCAAATACCGTTGGACGGTTTTCAGGGTCATTGCGTGAACAAATTTCGCCTTCTGGTTTATAGTAAATCAACACACGGCGACGAATTTCGTCTTCAATTTGGAACTGAACTTTACGACCATCGATGCGAAGCTCATCACCCGGTTCAATACGTTCACCCACTTGGGCAACTTGCCCATTTACGCTCACACGACCAGCGGCAATGACTTCTTCCATATAACGGCGAGAACCCAAACCAACGCGTGCGAGCACCTTTTGCAATTTTTCACTCATGACAGCATAACCTTAGAAATTATCATCAACAGTTCACCTATTTATGACTTCGGTGCATTCGCATCGAGGGCCATAAAAGCTTCCTTGGCATCCTGCAGGGGAGGCAATTGGCCCAAAGAGGTTAGACCAAAAGCATTTAAAAATTGAGGCGTTGTAACTAACAACGCGGGTCGTCCTGGGAGTTCACGAAAACCAGATTCTTTAATCCAGTTCCAGTCAAATAACGTACGTAAAATTTGACTATTGTTGGTCACCCCACGGATTTGCTCAATATCTGCGCGGGTTACCGGTTGATGGTAAGCAATAACAGAAAGAGTTTCGAGCAAGGATGGCGATAAACGAGTTGGTCGTTCAGGCCAGGTCTGTGCAATAATATTACGATATTTTGCACGTACTTGAAAACGGAAACCTTGAGCGGTTTCAACAAGTTCAATTGATCTGCCGTGTTGCAGCATTGAAAGTTGCTGCAAATATTGGCGTAATTCGGTTTTACTGAAACGGTCTTGGAAAGCCTCTTTTAAACGGGCAATACTCACTGCCGCTTCACTGGCAAAAATAATGGCTTCAAGCTGCATCAAAATTTCATGCAGATTATCTTCTGAAGACACCGCAGTCATTTGTTTAAGTTCAGTGTTCATGCACGTGCTCCTTGAATTGCAAGCGGTGCTTCTACACCTGATGCGACAATTTGGACTTTTTGTTGGCGTGTCAGTTCCAACACGGCCATAAATGTCACGACAACACCCATGCGGCCTTGGCTTGGTTTGAGTAAGTCCGCAAAATCTAATACTTCACCTGACTCAAGCTTAGTTTCAATATAAGCAATACGTTCTTCGAGTAAAACAGGCTCTTGTAAAATTTGGTGGGTAACCGGTTCTGGTCGATTAAAGACACAGAGTATGGCATCACGGAGTAATTGAATGTCATAACCGTCATTGGTTTCGACAATCGTTCCTAAACTGACATTGGTATCGAAAGTATCTCGATCCAACACTGACATTTGACCTAATCTTTCCGCAGCTTGTTTGATGCGCAAATACGTTTCTAAACGGTCAATCAATTCTTGTTTAGGATCTTGTTCATGTGCCGCGGTCGATTTAGGTTTTGGCAATAATAGACGCGATTTTAAATCGGCCAATAGGGCTGCCATCACCATATAGTCTGCGGTTAATTCAATATCTAGCGATTTCATTGCATCCATATAAGACAAATATTGGGATGCAATCGGGGCAATATCGACTTGTAATAAGTCGAAGCCATTTTTTTGAATCAGGTAAATCAGAAAGTCGAGTGGTCCTTCGAAATGCTCTAATAGAATTTCAAATGCAGCGGGTGGAATGTACAAATCTTCTGGAATAGCTTCTTGCCACTCATCCAAAACGCGAATGTGTGGAGCATCTTCCATAGAATTATGGACAGTTTGGTTCATTGCAATTATAGGCCACGCGAATTTTCAAAGGCATGCAGACAGCTTTCGCTTCGATCTCACATCGAAAGTAAAAGCACAAAAGTTATAGGGAATAGTGTAATGGAAAAATGCGTTTAAAGAAATTACTGAACGGTTGAATTGGGTAAAAAACTTAAAATTTATAGGGAATAGGCTTTATTTATACACATGTAAAATTTTAAAGCTGTGATATCGATCACATCTTGTGTTAATTATAAAAAATACACTCATCAAACCGTGAACTCATTTAAGCTGTGATATCTGGATGATGGGCGTCCAGCATGAAATGATTTGATTGAATTGACTAAAAGAATATTTGCTATGCCACAACAATATAATCAATGGGGTCAGGCCGTAGGGATGACGTTGGCGCAGTTTGTACCTTGCCAGTTCAGATGTAAAACCGAAGAGGGGCAATCTGTTCGACTTATTCCGATGTTGCCCGATCAGCTTGATGATAGTCTTTTACAGCGGCTATGGCAGACAGTACAACTAGAACCTGATGAACGCTGTTGGACGTATTTGCCTTATTCTCAAATTCTAAGCATGCAGCAATTGCTTGATTATTTTCAGCATTCCTTTCATTTTGCGGGTTCCATGCATTATGTCATTGAAGTTGGTGATGCCATTGTAGGATGGGTTGGTTTGCTCAATGTACGCCCAGCACATGCCGTCATCGAAATTGGTAATGTCTATTTTTCAAGTTTAATGAAGCAATCAACAGCCGCAACTGAAACCATTTATCTATTGTTAAAAGCATGCTTTGCAGCGGGATATCGACGGGTGGAGTGGAAGTGTGATGACTTGAACACGCCTTCGAAAAATGCTGCCTTACGTTTTGGCTTTCAATTTGAAGGGTTGTTTCGTCAACATGTGATAGTGAAAGGTCGTAATCGTGATACTGCTTGGTTTGCGATGTTGGATCAGGATTGGCTAATGTTGTCTCAAGCATATGCAGCTTGGCTCAATACAAATAATTTTGATGAGCAGGGACAACAAAAAATTCATTTAAAAGAATTTATGCAGCTTTATAGCGCTTGAGGAAAAGCACACTATGAAGGTTTTGAGCCTGTTGGTAAGACCCTTTGTTCAAGTGCAAATTCGATAATGTGTTGGCACTGTGCTTGCGAGCAGAGATTTTGACTGGATCGTCGTTTAAACAGCGATTTCACAGTTGATGTATGTAGAAAATAATGAAAAATTTGCGGCTGTGTTGTCGCTATTGGTGAAATTAAATTCTTATCTATTGCCCTTAGTTGAGCCGTGGATTCTAAAGTCCAAGGCTCAGTGGCATATATAGCAAAATGATTGAGACTGCTATGCTCGGAGACACTGAGGTCTGTCGCATTTTGGAGTTTGAGTAAAATCTGAAATAAAGTCATCAGGTCGATTCCTTTATCGAAAGGTGCTTTAACCGCGTTTTGAGCAAATGACCTTTACATGCTGTGCCTCTGATAGGTAACAGCATACATTTTACAGTACATGCTATTCAAAGGCACTGACATCACCGACACCGCGGCGAATCACTTCAGGGTATTCACCTGCAAGGTTTACAACGCTAGTGGTATTTAAAGTACCTAAACCGCCATCAATTAATACATCTATGCGTTTGCCGATTTGCAGTTCAATTTCGTAAGGATCATCAATCGGTTCTTTTTGACCTGGTAAAATTAAGGTCGATGTTAATAAAGGCTCACCCAATTCTTTGAGTAATAATTGGCAAATCGGGTTGCTCGGAATGCGTAGTCCAATGGTTTTCTTTTTAGGATGCATTAAACGGCGAGGAACTTCACTGGTCGCAGGCAAAATAAAGGTAGTGACAGCAGGGGTGTTATTTTTCAATAAACGATACATGGCATTGTCGACTTTGGCATAAGTGGCAATGTCAGATAAATCTGCACAAATAATCGCATATTGATGTTTAGCATCGAGCTGACGAATTTGGGCAATGCGTTCCATGGCATTTTTGTTCCCAATCTGGCAACCGATGGCATAGGCGGCATCCGTAGGATAAACCACCACATCGCCGGCACGAATCCGTTCAACGGCCTGCGTAATTAAACGGGGCTGAGGATTTTCCGGATGTATTCTTAAATGCAACATGTCGTTTTCCTCTTATTATTAAAAGCTCTAGACATTATGTCGCGGTCTATTTGCTTTGTGCAATGCGAAATGCAGTCAAATTGTATAATTTAATCAAGCATTTCACGTTGAAATTCATTCGCCTGTAACATTTTGCCAGCACGTGTACAGTGACAAATGCATTGGATAAAGCGCCAAGCATCGCGTGGAAGTTTGGCTTCGCCCTTAAAATAAGCCTGTAATTGTGCATAGACATTATCTTTAAAGCTGCTGCCATCTCCTCCTTCACCAGTGAGGTTATCGAGTGATACACGAAACTTACGTCCAAAGGCTTTGGCAAATAACCATTCGATCGCTTGGGGCTTAATTTCTACCTGTTCAAAGAGGGCTTGTTGCTCTTTGCTGCGACCATCTGGTGCATACCAATAGCCTAAATCGGGAAGTAAACGGCGTTGCTCGCCAGCAATAGTCCAATGGCTAATTTCATGCAAGGCACTATTGAAATAACCATGAGCAAATTGAATACGGGCAGGGCCGTTTGAATCGGCAGGAAAGTACTCTGGCTCAAAGTCCCCTTTCACTAAGCTCACATTCAGGTGGGAAAACCAATGATTAAAGTGTAAGATGAGCCATTCGACTTGTTCTGTTTCTGTGGAAAGTTTCTCCCAAGCCGAGAGTTGCACTTGGTCGGTTGAAATGTCAGAATCAAGCGTTGAAATTGTGCTCATAAGTGATGAAACATTCACTTCTGTTTGCGGCTGCAACAGATGCATAACTTAAGTTACCCAAATGGTCTGTCTAAATAAGTACAAAATTGTATCTTAATCTTTGACAGAGTACTGATGAATTTGTAGAATTGCCGCCTTAATTATGTCAGCAAATACCTTTCCGGCACAGATTGAGCCGTTTAAATGGGCTGAACAGGGCTTTAAATGGTCAGGAACACTGCCATTATCTCGCTTTGTTCGTATTGCTCGTGAAGCTGTTGGATCAATTGATGATCAATTGATTAACATAGACTGTAAGCTATCAATGGATGCTTATCATCGCATTGTATGGCTAGATGGTCATGTTGAAACAAATGTTCCAATGGAATGCCAGCGTTGTCTGGATACTGTTGAGATCCCACTTGTTTCAAGTTTTCATCTAGCTCTTGTAGATGACGAGTCACTGATAGAGCGCTTGGATGAGGATGCTGATTTCATCGTTTTAGGTGAAAGTGAAGCAACAACCAAAGGTTCATATGATGCGCCTGCGACTGCTGATTTACTCTCACTGATAGAGGATGAATTGTTATTGTTGATGCCTTTGTCACCTAAGCATGACGCTTGTGAACATAAGCATCAACCTGCCGCTGAAGAGCTTGTTGAAGAAAAACGGGACAACCCGTTTGATGTTTTGGCAGGTTTGAAGGGTAAACTTAACTAATTTTTGTGTTATACTCTTGAGTATAAGACAATCGAATTTGTTCTGATCCATTTTTTCGATCTTTGTAAGGAGCCATCATGGCCGTTCAGCAAAACCGTAAAAGTCGCTCTCGCCGTGACATGCGCCGTTCACATGACGCTTTAACCGAGAATGCATTAACTGTAGACCAAGCTACTGGCGAGACTCACCGTCGTCACCACGTATCTAAAGATGGTATCTACCGTGGTCGTCAATTATTCGCTAAAGCATCTGCTGAATAATTGGTGATGTATTAAGCGTCAAGCTTAGTAGAAAAAATGGGAGCGTTAAGCTCCCTTTTTTTGTACCGATTTTTTGTTGCATTTGGCAATTACCAAGACAAAAATTAAGTGTTAAATTTCCGTCCCTGAAACAAGCTTACATGGGATTGTGTTGAATAAATGTCCAAATAGCATAAATTCACCAGTCTTGATAAAGGATTTTTTTATGTCTGCTAAACAACTCGACCAAGCAGCTCAAGCTACTAAAACTGCATTCGTGTTCCCGGGTCAAGGGTCACAGAAAGTCGGCATGCTCGCTGAACTTGCAGAACAGTTTAGTAGTGTGCAAGCAACATTTGCAGAAGCATCAGAAGCGGCTGGCTTTGATCTTTGGCAAATTGCTCAAAGTGGTGAAGGGTTAAACCAAACAGAATTTACTCAACCTGTACTCCTGACTGCCAGTATTGCTTTATGGCGTGTGTGGTTAGAGTTAGGTGGTGTTGCACCGAAATACCTTGCAGGTCACTCATTAGGTGAATACAGCGCCTTGGTTGCTGCAGGTGCGATGAGCCTAGGTGATGCCGTTAAACTGGTGAACCTACGTGGTCAGTTAATGCAAAGTGCTGTACCTGAAGGTCAAGGTGCAATGGCGGCAATTTTGGGTCTAGATGATGCCAAAGTCATTGAACTTTGTGCTCAAGCAGAAGGCCCAGGTTCAGTAGATGCTGCAAACTACAATGCACAAGGTCAAGTTGTCATTGCGGGTGATAAAGCCATGGTTGAAGCGGTTATGGCTGCTGCTAAAGATAATGGCGGTAAGGCAATTGCACTTCCGGTTTCTGTGCCATCGCATTGTGCATTGATGAAACCTGCTGCTGAACAGTTTGCGACAGCATTGGAACAAACTGCCATTGAGCTGCCTACTATACCTGTAATACAAAATGTAGGCGCTGAAATCGCGACTGATGTAGCGCAATTACGTCAGGCGTTAACTGCACAGTTATACCAATCTGTACAGTGGACAAAGACCATGCAGTATTTGCAAGACCAAGGTATTCAGTACATTGCTGAATGTGGTCCGGGTAATGTCCTTGCGAATCTCGCAAAACGTTTGCCAAATATTGAAAAAGCATTCCCACTCGACACGAAAGGTCGTATGGAAGATGCACTGAATGCCATTTTAGTGGCAGAAGGGAAAATTGCATGACACAAGAACGCAAAGTTGCTTTAGTAACAGGTGCGAGCCGAGGGATTGGAGCAGCAATTGCTCAGCAATTGATTCAAGACGGTTATTTTGTTGTAGGTACTGCAACTTCAGAAGCGGGTGCGGAAAAATTATCTGCTGCTTTTGCTGAAAATGGTGCGGGTAAAGTTCTAGATGTACGTGATGCAACTGCAATTGATGCATTGGTATCAGACATTGAGCAAAACTTTGGTTCAGTATTGGTTTTAGTGAACAATGCTGGTATTACCAAAGATAATTTGTTACTTCGTATGTCAGAAGATGATTGGGATGACATTCTCAACATTCATTTGAAAGCCGTTTATCGACTTTCTAAACGTGTTTTAAAGGGCATGACCAAAGCACGTTTTGGCCGAATTATTAATATTAGTTCTGTGGTTGCACATTTTGCTAACCCAGGACAAGCAAACTATTCTGCTGCAAAAGCAGGGATTGAGGCCTTTGGTCGCAGCCTTGCAAAAGAGATGGGAAGCCGCCAAATCACTGTAAATGCAGTGGCTCCGGGCTTTATTGCAACAGAAATGACAGAACAGTTAAGCGAAGAAATTCGTAAAAAGATGAGTGATCAAGTGGCCTTAAACCGTTTAGGTGAGCCGCAAGATATCGCAAATGCCGTAAGTTTTCTTGCTTCTGAAAAGGCAAGTTACATTACCGGAACTGTATTACATGTAAATGGTGGTTTATACATGAGCTAAGCGCTCAAGTATAAACTTTCAAAACGATTTAGATTCAATTAAACTAACGGCATTAAAAACGCCACAAGCAATGAGGAGAATTCCTGTGAGCGATATCGAACAACGCGTAAAACAAGCAGTAGCTGAACAACTTGGTCTTAAAGCAGACGAGATCAAAAACGAAGCTTCTTTCATGGATGACTTAGGTGCAGACTCTCTAGACCTAGTTGAATTAGTTATGTCTTTCGAAAACGATTTCGACATCACTATTCCTGATGAAGATTCAAACGAAATCACTACTGTACAATCTGCAATTGACTACGTTTCTAAGAAACTAGGTTAATTTTAGATTTCAGCGATGCTGATTTAAAAAGCCACCATTCGGTGGCTTTTTTTATGCCGAATATTTTGTTTTTACATTAGCTTACGTTTCTGTCACCAACAACAACTCAAAAGCGGTTATTTTTTAGCTATAAAAATAGAGTTTGAACAATAGTTAAATGATTTAAAACAGTAAAAACAACGGAGAAAAACATGGGTCTTTTTGATTTTGTAAAAGGTATTGGTAAAAAAAATACAGCGCCTGCAGAACCTCAGGCAGCGCCAGCAACACCTTCTGAACCATCTGCACAAGAAATTGCCAATAAGTTATTGGGTCATATCAAAGCACTGGGCTTACCTGTAACAGGCTTGTCTGTGAGTTATAACGGGACTTCAGATCTAGCAACAGTGAAAGGTCAGGTACAAAGCCAAGCAGATCGTGAAAAGATTATCTTAGCAGTAGGAAATATTGATCATGTAGCGCAAGTGGATGATCAGTTAACAGTGACGAGTCCTGAGCCTGAAAGTAAATTCTACACTGTTAAATCAGGGGATAATTTGTCTAAAATCTCTAAAGAATTTTATGGTGATGCAAATCAATACAATAAAATTTTTGAAGCGAACCGTCCTTTGTTAAAAAATGCCGATGACATTTTCCCAGGGCAAGTGCTGCGTATTCCTGCATAAATATTTGTGTTTAAAGTGAAAAAGCCATCTTTCGATGGCTTTTTTTGTATGCGTGAATGGTGAGGTTGAATATAATGCGGCTGAAATAACTCAAAATAAGAAAGCAATGAAACAAAAAAATCATCTTTATTATCTTGCTGCTGCTAGCAGTTGTTGTGTATTTTTGTCTTTGGCTGCGGTGGGGTGAGCGTATTGATCCTCGGGTGCTCAAGTGGCAGCAGTCTGAAATTTCTTATCTTTCAAATTACACACAAGAGCCGTATTTTAACTTGCTTGGGCTGAATGCTGCAGATCGGTTTTCGGCATTGAATATTGGGCGCTATCGTTATCATCAAGATTGGTCATTTAGTTTGTTTGGGTAAGAGCATCAGAATGTTTTGGGCCAGCCATTGAATGCGAAGCTAATACGTGAAAAGTGGTCAGAAGAACAGATGAATTTAGTTGCGGAGTTTCAGTAATTGCTGGTCGATGATCCTAAGGCGGCTAGCGCATTTGTTGTTGAGCATCGTCTAGTGCTTGGTGCGTTGATACAGCAAGAAAAGGTGCCGTTGCAGCGCTTTAACACATGGTTGCAGCATGCAGACCAATACCGCAGTTTAAGTATGCCGAGCAATTCCACATATCCAGACTTAAGTATTTAAATCAGTTGGCGATCCTTTATCAGATCAATATTGCGTTAAATAAAGAGGATAAGCTGGATGCATATATGGCTGAATATCAAAGATTGCAGCAGATGCTTGAGCGCCCGATCTCATTGGTTGAAAGGATGTTGATTCAAAGCTGGCTGGCACGTTATGTTTGAATTATACGTAATGAGCAGTTAAAGACTGGACAAGTAGTTTATTTGGAGCCTTTAAGTGCCAGTCAGTTGAGTTTGCGCTCAGCAGCACAATTGGAAGCCTATGGCGTATATGCGGTGTTGAAGCAGGTGCAGCAATCATCGGGCTGGAATACCTCCTTGATGTATTGGTTGTATTTGCCAAATCAAACTGCAAATCAATTGTTTAAGCAATATGAAGAGGCGGCACAGCTATCTGAACTTTCTTATGATTCGTTTAGGATGCAGGCTGGTCAAAAACAGGGACAGTATTCATCTTGGCATATCAAAAACTATTTGGGCAATACTTTGTCCAATATAGAGGGGGGGGCTTGGGAGCGCTATGTACTTGCGGGGCACATTTTGAATGATCGAATTATGATTTTTAATTTGTTGAATCAGGGTGCGACTGATTTAATGCAGTTGAATCAAAATAGCTACGGCCGACGTTTCTTTAAGAAAGAGGGGATGTTGTGTGCTGAAGTACCGTATCCGCGTGAGCAATTTAGAGCACACAATTGGAATATTTTAGATAGCTGTGTGCAGTTGTAGTTTTTGTATATAAACATTTTGATATAGAAATAAAAAAGCCCCAATGAGTAGGGGCTTTTTTACAGTCGTTTAGAAGCTTGGCTTCACTACAACTAAAATGACAACCGCAAATAAAATCAAAGTGGGCATTTCATTAAAATAACGCCAGAATTTATGCGACTTATAATGTGCATTTTCGATAAGCTTTTTACGGTAATAACCACAAACAAAATGATAAATCACCAATAGTCCAACCAATCCAACTTTTAAATAGAACCAAAGCGCTTCATGGTAGTGTCGTGTTGCATCACCCCAATCGACGAGGAAGTGCGCAGTGATCAATGTAGCAATCATAGCGGGCCACATAATGCCGCGGTATAGCTTACGTTCCATGATTTGAAAGCGCTGATGACTCGTAGCATCATCACTCATAGCGTGGTAGACATAAAGGCGAGGGAGATAGAATAGCGCTGCGAACCAGCAAACAACTGCGATGATATGCAATGCTTTTACCCAGAGGAAAGCATCTGATGGAGCATCCATATATTAACCCTTAAAAGGGCGGTGGGTGTGTGCTTTGGCAGCAAAGCGCCAAAGCAGCAAACTTTATATTAAGCTTCCCATTTTTTGAAAACGAGGCAAGCGTTTACACCGCCAAAACCAAAACTGTTACTCATCACAGTATTCAATTTTGCATCACGTTTTTCAAGTACGATATCAAAAGGTTTTGCGCCTTCGTCAAGTTCAGTCACGTTGATGTTCGGTGCAATAAAGTCATTTTGCATCATCAAAATAGAATAAATCGCTTCTTGTACGCCTGCAGCGCCCAGGCTGTGACCTGTCATCGACTTGGTTGAGCTGAGCGGAGGAACTTGCCCTTCACCGAAAGCACGCTCCATCGCTTTAAGTTCAGTGACATCGCCTGCCGGAGTAGATGTACCATGTGTATTAACATAGTCGATGGTATCTACACCATGTTGTTTAGCTTCTTCTAAAGCCATAAGGATACAACGCGTCGCACCTTCGCCCGATGGCGCAACCATGTCAGCGCCGTCAGAATTTGCTGCATAGCCGACAACTTCAGCCAAAATGTTTGCACCACGTGCTTGAGCATGTTCAAGTGACTCTAGTACAACGAAGCCACCGCCGCCAGCGATCACGAAACCGTCACGGTCAGCAGAGTAAGGGCGTGAAGCAGTCTCTGGAGTGTCATTGTATTTTGAACAAAGTGCACCCATTGCATCAAATAAAAGACTTTGTGACCAATGGTCTTCTTCACCACCACCAGCAAGCATTAAGTCTTGTTTGCCTAATTGAATCAAATTGTATGCATAACCAATGGCATCTGCAGATGTTGCACATGCGCTAGTAATGGTGTGTGCAATACCTTGCATTTTAAATGCAACACCCACGTTTGCAGTAATGGTGTTGGTCATATTACGTGGTACAAAGAATGGACCAACTTTACGTGCACCTTTGGTGTCTAGAAGTTCTTTCATTTCAACAACAGATGCAGTTGAACCACCACCTGACCCACCCGCAATACCGTAACGTGGATTACCACCGATTTGTTCTGCTGTTAAGCCTGCATTTTCTACCGCAGCCAAAGCTGAGTTGTATGCATACATTGCGCATACGCCCATAAAGCGTTTTAAACGGCGGTCAATACCGTCAAAGTTTTGTTCTGCAGCCGCACTGACATGACTTTTAAAATTAAGTTCAGCATAACTTGGGTTGAAACGTGTTCCAGAAATCCCGTTTTGCAAAGAATGAGTGACATCTTCTAATGTATTACCAATGCATGAGTTGATGCCCATACCAGTGATTACAACACGTTTCATCTACAGATCCTTTATAGGTAGTGTGTGAGCAAGCTATAGAAAGTATACGAAGGAAACTTTCTAAATAGGCGAACTCATATAATTTGATTGGAATAATGATAGCAGAAAGCTTTTTGAATTCTTATGGCAAATCCTATGCCTATTGTTGACTGAGCTAGTTTGCAACTTTGCAGCAAAAAACTTAACTTAAAGATACATATTCAAGTTGTGATAAAGTTTGGCTACACCTAGTATTTATCAATAATTTCAAGAATAGTTTTAATGAGGTAGGGAATGGTGAAAACGAATAATAAACCAACGGCAGGTCTACTCTCAAACGCCTTTGGAGTGGCTAAAAAGCTCAGTTCTACTGGGGTGTCCATCATTAATCATGTCGCACCCGAATCCGTAACTAAGGTCATTCAACCTCAAAAAAATGGTCAAACCTTGGAGGGTCAGTCAAGGCAAGCGGGCGTATTTGATGTAAAAAAATATGATAATCCTCAGCAAATCTTACGTGAACACGTTCCAAATGTTTCTAGACAATTATTCGGTCGACATTTTAATACTGTAAATAATGTGGCTAATTTTGTTGCTCCTCAATTTAGTGACAAAATTTCTGATTATTTATTTGATCGACTTAATCATTTTAGTTCGGATATTTCATCTGTAGATGCTGTACTGGATGAAGCTGGGGTACGTGATTTAGAAGAGTTGACACAAGATGTCGATCGTTCGCGTCGTATTAGTCAGGCTCTGGGTGAGCAAAATAAATGGATTGCTTCGATTCAAGGGGCTTTAACAGGTGCGACAGGTGTCATTGGTTCAAGTATTGATATCCCTGCTTCACTGATTATGACTCTGCGAGTGATTTATCAAGTTGGACGTTCTTATGGTTTCGACTTAAGCAAAGAAAGTGACCAAGATATTGTTCAGTTTATTTTTAAACAGGTCGACTTGAGTTTAATTGCAGAAAAACAAACTTTGCTTATGGCAATAAAAGCTCTGAGTAGTACGCTACAAAATAGTGATTTGCATCAGTTGCAGCAATTGGTGGGTTCAGATACTGATGCAGCAGCATTGAAAAAATATGTACTAGATGAAAATGGTCAGTTTAAGTGGGCATGGCTCAATCAAATGCCAAAAGTTTCATTGTTAAATCAGCTATCACGATTATCTCCTGTGGCGAGTGTTGGTGTAAGTGTGGTGTATAGTCGCCGTTTAGTAGATGAAGTGAATCAGAAGGCACAGCAAGTCTTTTCTAATGCGCGCCAATATATTTTGCAGCATCAGGATATTAGCTTGTCACCTTTACATGCCTATGAGCGTTCTCTTGAGTTGCTTGCTCAAGCAACACCTAAATTACTAGAAGGTATTAAGGCGAAAGATATTGATTTGGCTGAGCCAGTACTAGATCAGACCATAGATGTTACAGGTCATGAGAGTATCCGCGCAGTAAAAGTCACTAAAAAAGCACAAGTTAAAAACTCTGATGCAGCCGAAGTGGAAGTAGAGCAGGAACAAAAAGTCTCAGAAGGTTTGGAGGCACTTGCGGAGAAAGTTGTTGAGCCTCATGCACCCGGGGCTGCGCAAAAAACTGCTTTAGCTGAAAAAGATGAGTTTGATGTGTTGGAATCTGTACAGCAGGAGGATGTCCCAGTGGAAAAAGCTGCACCTAAAACTAAGCCGCGTAAAGCCAAAACAGCAGCCGTAGATAAAGTTACAAAAAAATTAGCAGATTCTTCTGAAAAATAAACTATTTATTTGTGGGTGAAAAATTGCGCAAATCATGATGAATAAATGTTTTCGATGATCGTATATTGTTGACCAATTTTAAGTCTTCGCTTACAATTGCATGCCCTCAAAAAGTAGTATTTTTTGGGGCTTTTTATTAACGGGAGAATTGCCAAATGGCAACAACAAATCAGTTGATCCGTAAGGGTCGTACAACTTTAGTTGAAAAATCTAAAGTTCCTGCGTTGAAGGCTTGTCCACAACGTCGTGGTGTTTGTACACGTGTTTACACAACTACACCTAAAAAACCTAACTCAGCAATGCGTAAAGTTTGCCGTGTTCGCTTAACTTCAGGTTTCGAAGTTTCTAGCTACATCGGTGGTGAAGGCCATAACCTACAAGAGCATAGTGTTGTTCTTATCCGTGGTGGTCGTGTTAAAGATTTACCGGGTGTACGTTACCATACCGTTCGTGGTTCTTTAGACTGTGCTGGTGTTAAAGATCGTAACCAGTCTCGTTCTAAATACGGTGCTAAACGTCCTAAGAAATAATCTGAAAAGATTAACTTCTTAGTTCCTTAGAACTGCAATCCTTTATCGTCTCGCTTGTCTGATTTCTGCATTTTTTGTGAAAATTCCAAGCGACGTATAGTAAGGCCAGCGAAAGCACATGACACTTTGTGCACCTGCTGGAGTAACCTGAAGTGTCATATTTATTAGGTGTATTAAAATGCCAAGACGTCGCGTAGTTGCTGCCCGTGAAATCCTTCCGGATCCTAAGTTCAGCAGCCAAACAATCGCTAAATTCATGAACCACGTAATGCAAGATGGTAAAAAATCTATTGCTGAAAGTATCGTTTACGGTGCTTTAGACCGCGTTCAAGAAAAATCTAAAGTAGACCCAGTTGAATTTTTCGAGACTACTCTTGAAAAAGTTCGTCCTATGGTCGAAGTAAAAGCACGCCGTGTTGGTGGTGCTACATACCAAGTGCCTATGGAAGTACGCCCATCCCGTCGTACTGCCTTGGCTATGCGTTGGTTAGTAGATGCTGCTGCTAAGCGTTCTGAAAAAACTATGGCTTTACGTCTTGCTGGTGAGTTGCTTGATGCAGCTGAAGGTAAAGGCGCAGCGATCAAAAAACGTGAAGATGTGCATCGTATGGCTGAAGCCAACAAAGCCTTCTCTCATTACCGTTTCTAAGCGGATAAAACAGCCCCTATTCAGGAGGGTGACAAATCAGTTGTCCTGTTTTGTCATCGAATCGCTTTAAGTTGCTATGCAGCTTAAAGCGTCCTGTTTTAAACAACAAAATTTAGGAATGCTAGAAATCATGGCTCGTCAAACCCCAATTTCTCGTTATCGTAACATTGGTATCTCTGCGCACATTGATGCTGGTAAAACTACCACTTCAGAACGTATTTTGTTCTACACAGGTGAGAGTCACAAACTTGGTGAAACTCACGAAGGTTCTGCAACTACAGACTGGATGGAACAAGAGCAAGAACGTGGTATTACTATTACCTCAGCGGCAGTAACATGCTTCTGGAAAGGGATGGGTAACCAATTCGAACAGCACCGTATTAACGTAATTGACACCCCAGGACACGTAGACTTCACTATTGAAGTTGAACGTTCTATGCGTGTTCTTGACGGTGCATGCATGGTTTACTGTGCTGTAGGTGGTGTACAACCTCAGTCTGAAACTGTATGGCGTCAAGCAAATAAATATAAAGTTCCACGTATTGCATTCGTGAACAAAATGGACCGTACTGGTGCGAACTTCTTCCGTGCTGTTGAACAAGTTAAAACACGTCTTGGTGGTAATCCAGTGCCAATCGTTGTTCCAATCGGTGCAGAAGAAAACTTCCAGGGTGTTGTTGACCTAATCGAAATGAAAGCGATTATCTGGGACGAAGCGTCTCAAGGTATGAAGTTTGAATATGGCGAAATCCCTGCTGAATTAGTTGAACTAGCTAACGAATGGCGTACTAACATGGTTGAAGCTGCTGCGGAAGCATCAGAAGAACTCATGGACAAGTACCTTGAAGAAGGTGAGTTAACTAAAGAAGAAATCGTTTCAGGTTTACGTGCACGTACATTGTTGAATGAAATTCAACCAATGCTTTGTGGTTCAGCGTTCAAAAACAAAGGTGTTCAACGTATGTTGGATGCTGTAATTGAATTCTTACCTGCGCCGACTGATGTCGAGGCGATTAAAGGTATCCTTGACGACAAAGACGAAACTGAAGGTTCTCGTGAAGCGTCTGATGATGCTCCGTTCTCTGCGCTTGCGTTCAAAATCATGAACGACAAATTTGTAGGTAACTTAACATTCGTACGTGTTTACTCTGGTGTGCTTAAAGCAGGTAGCCCTTGCTATAACCCAGTTAAAATGAAGCGCGAACGTGTTGGCCGTATCGTACAGATGCACGCAAATGACCGTCACGATATTGAAGAAATTCGTGCGGGTGATATCGCAGCATGTGTAGGTCTTAAAGATACTACGACTGGTGATACATTATGTGATGAAAACAATGTAATTACACTAGAGCGTATGGAATTCCCAGAGCCAGTAATTGCGCTTGCGGTTGAGCCTAAAACTAAAGCAGACCAAGAAAAAATGTCAGTTGCTTTAGGTCGTTTGGCGAAAGAAGACCCTTCATTCCGCGTACGTACTGACGAAGAATCTGGTCAAACAATTATTGCTGGTATGGGTGAGCTTCACCTTGACATTATTGTTGACCGTATGAAGCGTGAATTCAACGTTGAAGCGAACATTGGTAAACCAATGGTTGCGTATCGTGAAACTATTAAAAAGTCAGTTGAACAAGAAGGTAAGTTCGTACGTCAAACTGGTGGTAAAGGTAAGTTTGGTCACGTATACGTACGTTTAGAACCACTTGCTGAAGATGCTGGCAAAGACTACGAGTTCGCTGAAGAAGTTGTTGGTGGTGTAGTACCTAAAGAATTCTTCGGTGCGGTTGACAAAGGTATCCAAGAACGTATGAAGAATGGTGTCCTAGCTGGTTATCCAGTTGTTGGCATCAAAGCGACATTGTTCGATGGTTCTTACCATGACGTCGACTCTGACGAATTATCGTTCAAAATGGCTGGTTCTTACGCATTCCGTGACGGTTTCATGAAAGCAGATCCTGTTCTTCTTGAGCCTATCATGAAAGTTGAAGTAGAAACTCCAGAAGACTACATGGGCGATATCATGGGTGACTTAAACCGTCGTCGTGGTCTTGTTCAAGGTATGGACGATTTACCTGGTGGTACTAAAGCTATCCGTGCAGAAGTTCCACTTTCTGAGATGTTTGGTTACGCAACTCATATGCGTTCTATGTCTCAAGGTCGTGCGACTTATTCTATGGAATTCGCTAAATACGCTGAAACACCACGTAACGTGGCTGAAGGCATCATCGCTAAGTTCCAATCTGGCGGTAAAAAAGGTGACGACGAGTAATCTTTCGATTACTATAAGCCCAAACTAATTCATAGTTAAAAACCAAATGCTCATGCAGTATCCCTGCATGAGTAGTTTAAAAAGGAAGATCTCATGGCTAAGGCTAAGTTCGAACGTAATAAGCCACACGTTAACGTGGGTACAATTGGTCACGTCGACCACGGTAAAACTACTTTAACAGCTGCAATTGCAACTGTATGTGCAAAAAAATTCGGTGGTGAAGCGAAAGATTACGCTGCAATCGACTCTGCACCAGAAGAAAAAGCACGTGGTATTACAATTAATACTTCACACGTAGAATACGATTCTCCAATCCGTCACTACGCTCACGTAGACTGCCCAGGTCACGCCGACTATGTTAAAAACATGATCACTGGTGCGGCTCAGATGGACGGTGCGATCCTGGTTTGTTCAGCGACTGATGGTCCTATGCCACAAACTCGTGAACACATCCTGCTTTCTCGTCAGGTAGGTGTACCTTACATCGTTGTGTTCTTGAACAAATGTGACATCGTTGATGATGAAGAGCTAATTGAACTAGTAGAAATGGAAGTTCGTGAACTTCTTTCTACTTATGACTTCCCAGGCGATGACACTCCAGTAATCCGTGGTTCTGCTCTTGCAGCGCTTAATGGTGAAGCTGGTCAATACGGCGAAGATGCTGTAGTTGCTCTTGTTGAAGCTCTTGACTCTTACATCCCAGAACCAGAACGTGCTATCGACCAAGCATTCCTTATGCCAATCGAAGACGTATTCTCAATTTCAGGTCGTGGTACAGTAGTAACTGGCCGTGTTGAAACTGGTATCGTGAAAGTAGGCGAAGAAGTTGAAATCGTTGGTATTAAAGATACAGTTAAAACAACTGTAACTGGCGTAGAAATGTTCCGTAAACTTCTTGACGAAGGTCGTGCGGGCGAGAACTGTGGTGTTCTTCTACGTGGTACTAAACGTGAAGACGTTCAACGTGGTCAAGTACTTGCTAAACCAGGTACAATCAAACCGCATACTAAATTCGACGCAGAAGTATACGTACTTTCTAAAGACGAAGGTGGCCGTCATACTCCATTCCTTAACGGTTACCGTCCACAGTTCTACTTCCGTACAACTGACGTAACTGGTGCGATCTCGCTTAAAGAAGGCGTTGAAATGGTTATGCCTGGTGACAACGTAGAAATGTCAGTAGAATTAATCCACCCAATCGCAATGGACGCTGGCTTACGCTTTGCGATCCGTGAAGGTGGTCGTACAGTTGGTGCGGGTGTAGTTTCTAAAGTAACTGCATAATCACTAAATGTGTGTAAAAAAGCGCCTCTTTGAGGCGCTTTTTTTTATGCTTATTCAATGTGATAGGGAAATTGTCTGACAATATTTTTTAAAGCTGTCCTTTAGTGATAATTCACTGTCCTTAACTGAAATAATTACGTGTCAATAAAACCGTAATATGAACTCAAGAAAACCAATAAAAGTTTGAGTATTTCATAACTCAAAAAGGAGTTAGGCATGAACGCTAAAGTAAAGATTACTAATCGAGCAGGTGCAAGTTTCCCTGTACGTCGCATGAATTTTGATTTTGATGCGGTACCAGAGTACTGGATGAATGGCTCAGCAGGTTTGACACATTTTATGACCGCATTGTCTGCTTTATTTCCCGCGGGTGAAATGTTCTTTATTGATAGTGTGCGTGCAGTACGTAAACACCCATCGATCGCAAATAATGAAGCCCTACAAAAAGAAATTAGTGCTTTCATTGGTCAAGAAGCAATGCATACGCAAGAGCATGAGGGTTTTAATGCTTCTGCACAAAAATACGGTCATGATGTCGAAACACTTGATAAGGCAACGGGTCGTGTTATCCAAGGTGTACGTAAAGTCTTTGCACGTATTGGTAAACCTGTTGGTATTACTCAAGAAATGGTGGATCTTACTGCAACTACGGCACTTGAGCATTTCACTGCAACGATTGCTTCACAGTTATTGGTAAACCCACATATTCAAGCCTTAATGACTGATGAAACCATGAAAAATATGTGGTTATGGCATGCGATTGAAGAAAATGAGCATAAAGCCGTAGCTTATGATGTATTTGAAGGTGTCTTTGGTCAGGGAATAAAGGCCTACGCACTCCGTACAGGTTCATTGATTGGCGCAATGGTGACTTTATTCTTCGTACAAAGTTATTTTGTCGCTCGTTTATTAAAAGAAGATAACAAGCTTAATTTTGAAGCATTAAAAGATATTTATACCTATGGTTATAGCCCTTCAAAAGGCATCATCACTGGTATGGGTAAAGAAATGCTGATGTATTTTAAACCAGGTTTTCACCCGAATGATTTAGATACTTCTGGTTTGTTAAAAACGTGGAAAGCATATTTGGGGCTCTAATCACAGCGCTGTGGTGACTTTTTCAGAAGGGCGATGTAAATCGCTCTTTTTTTTATTCAACTTTATAGACAAACTTTTTATAATGCGCATACCCTAGCTATAGAAAGATAAACGAAGATGATTCGTTTGATGCAAGACGCTGATGTCCAGCAGGTTTACGATATCGAGCGCCGCGTACAAAGCCATCCTTGGACCATAAAACAATTTCAAGAATCGATTGCTGCCTATCAAAGTACGGTGATTGAGCGACAAGGAAAAGTTGTAGGTTTTTGCATTTTACAACCCGTTTTAGATGAAGCAAATTTATTGTTAATGGCGATCGATCCGAGCCAGCAAGGCAAAGGATTAGGTTTTCAATTACTCGATGATTCTATTGCCTTACTCAAAAATAACCCCATTCAAATCTTCTTAGAAGTGCGAGAAGGTAATCAACCAGCGATCCGTTTATATGAAAAAGCGGATTTTCATCAAATCGATTTGCGAAAGAATTATTATCCAAATGCCGATGGAACTCATGAGCACGCCATTATTATGGTGAAGACTTGTGGTGATGATTTTGCAGCTTTATTTAAATAAAAGCGGTGAAGAGTGATCAAATTTAAAGAAAGCATTCGTGAATAAACGGATGCTATTTTATTGAATATCTTTTGTTTGATCCCGTTTATTTAATAATAGGATTGTTCCAGCCGGAAGGTAAGGTGGTCATCAGGGAATCCCCCAGTTGGCTAATTTCTTCTTGGGTCAGTGGTCGGTTGAGTCGACGCCATTGTCCATCAAGCAGAAGTTCCAGTGGAATGTACTGAGATTTATAATTCATTTTTTGCGAATCGGGCACCCAATAGCCCAAGTAGACATATTGCAGTCCAAGCTTTTGTGCATGCTCAATTTGTTTCAGAATGGCAAAAGTACCTAGTGAGCGACGGCTTTCATCAGGATCAAAAAAGGTATATACCGCTGAAATACCATCATCAAGTGGATCACAGGTAGATACACTGATCAGTTGCTCATCTAACCACAGCTCTAAAAAGAAACTGTCAGTGCAGCTATTAATTAAAAATTTTTCAAATTGATCTTGGCTAGGTGGGTACATATCACCATCAGCATGCCGCTCATTAATGTAGCGTTCGTACAGCGCATAATGCTTTGCATCGGCATCTTGAGGGCGGCTAATTTTCACCGTTAAATCTTGATTCCGTTTCCACGCTTTTTTTTGCACGCTGTTCATTTGAAATTCATGAACAGGAACGCGAGAGGACAAACATTGGCGACAAAGATGACATTCAGGGCGATAGACAAAATCACCACTACGACGAAAACCCATGCGGGAAAGTTCAGATAATGTGACCACATCAATACGATGGACCGGGTCCAAAAAGACCATCCGAGCAGATTTATTTTCTAAGTAGCTACAATCATGCGGAGGCGTGATGTAGTACTGTAATTCGTTCAACAGGGACTTTGGTTGATAGGAATTCATCGTAATATCCCTCTTTTATTGTCATGCGCTGAGACTCGCCCATTGCGCTATTGTTTTACTTGAAAATACACTGTCCTGATACTTTTTCCAATCGATAGAGGGTTGTTTAACAACATCTTGTAACGAATTAAGGTATTGTTGGCGAGAAAGTGTACTCGCACCTAAGCTTAAGAGGTGATCGTTGACCAATTGGCAATCAATCCATGGCAACTGATTCTCTTGCCCGATGAGCATTAAGGTGTAAAACGCCATTTTAGAGACATCTGTTCGTGTACTAAACATAGACTCGCCAAAGCAGCCATGGCCAATATTGACACCATAGAGGCCACCGACAACGATCTCGTTTTCCCAAACTTCAATGCTATAAGCATAGCCTGCGTCAAATAGCGCAGAATATCCCTGAATAATATCTTCTGAAATCCATGTTTCATTGGCATAACTACGCGGCAGTGAACATGAGCGAATTACAGTTTCAAACGCATGATTAATGGTGATCTTATAGTCCATTTTTTTCATGCTGCGTAATAACGATTTGCTCGGATGATAGTCCTGCGGTCGAATAATGCAGCGGGGTTCAGGACACCACCAACAAATCGGATCACCTTCACTGAACCATGGGAAAAGACCGTGACTATAGGCTTCAAACAGTGTGGAAGGGGAGAGGTCAGCACCGATGCAAATTAAGCCTTCACCTTCGGGATCGCATTCAACTGGATCGGGGAAAGTAAATTCAGAAGGAGGGAGTATCGGCATGCCAAGCATCTTATTGAGGTATACGGATTTTTATCATACATAAAAAAGCCGACCATCTGGTCGGCTAATTTTTAAAACTATTTAGCTAAGCAAATGACTTAAGCAAAAGATTATTCGCCGAGTGCATCAAGGTATTTTTCAGCATCGAGTGCAGCCATACAGCCTGAACCTGCAGAAGTAATCGCTTGACGGTAGATACTATCGGCAATATCGCCCGCAGCAAATACACCCGGAATCGACGTTTGTGTTGCATTACCCGCAGTACCACTTTGAACTTGGATGTAGCCGTCACGTAAGTTTAATTGGCCTTCAAAAATACCGCTGTTTGGTTTGTGACCAATAGCCACAAACATACCAGTGACATCAACATTTTGAGTTGAATCATCTTGCGTAGATTTAATACGTACAGAAGTCACACCCGTCGTATCACCAATCACTTCATCCACTTGGTGATTCCAGATGATGCTGATTTTACCTTCTTTTTCTTTTGCAAAAAGATGATCTTGCAGAATTTTCTCTGATCGTAAAGTGTCGCGACGGTGTACAAGAGTGACATGAGAAGCAATGTTTGAAAGATAAAGCGCTTCTTCCACAGCAGTATTACCGCCGCCGACAACCATAACTTTTTGGTTTTTGTAGAAGAACCCGTCACATGTTGCACATGCACTCACGCCTTGACCCATGAAAGCAGCTTCTGATTCAAGACCTAAATATTGTGCAGTTGCACCTGTACAAATAATCAATGCATCACAAGTAAACTCTTCCATATCGCCTTTAAGCACGAACGGACGAACATTGAGGTCCACTTCGTTGATATGGTCATACACAATTTCTGTACCAAAACGTTCAGCATGAGCTTGCATTTGTTCCATTAGGGCAGGGCCTGTTAAACCTTCTGCACCACCTGGCCAGTTGTCTACTTCTGTCGTTGTAGTCAATTGACCGCCTAATTGAATACCTGCGATGAGTGTCGGTTTCAGGTTCGCACGGGCAGCGTATACCGCAGCGCTATAACCTGCAGGACCAGAACCTAAAATAATTAGACGTGAGTGACGAGCGCTCATCCGTAGAATCCTTTTTTTATATGATAATTTGTGGAATTATACGTCAAAGTTTGAAACGATTGTGTGAGATTAAAGTCGATATTATTGATCATCGAAATCGTTTTGAGCTATATACAATAAAGTTAACAACTATACTTAAATTATCTTGCATCTTTTTTATTGAACAGGTGCATAATAACAGGTTTAGATTCAGCCCATTTTTGTTGTGGGTAATGACAAAAACATTCATGAAGAATTGGTTACAGGAACGTATATGACAGCGGTGTCGGGTGCATATGCACAGCGCTTAATAATGACATTATTCCTTGTTTCATTTGGGATATATCTGTTCCTTGCAACAGTCACATATACGCCATTTGATCCGGGATGGATGCACTTATCCAGTGATACTCAGCAAGTTTCAAATGCCAGCGGCGTCGCAGGCGCATGGATCGCTGACTTACTCTATGGATTTTTAGGTTGGGCAAGTCTGCTGATACCTGTCTATTTATTTCTCGAAGCAATTCAAGTATGGTGGCCGCGTAGTTTTCTAAACCGTCCATTTCGCTATGCCGCTCAGTTCTTTATTTTACTGGCAACTTCAAGTTTACTTTTCCTATTTTGGAACGTCCCTGAAGATACCTTAGAAAATGCATCGGGCGGGATCATTGGCTATGAACTGGGTCAAAGTCTTGAACAAATATTAACGGTCTATGGTGCAGCTATATTTCTCATCGCATTTTGGATCATGTTGTTCACTTTGGCCTTTGGCATCAAGTGGAATAAGACATGGGCAACTATGAAGTCCACACCGGCTTATCTCCAAGATTTGTTCTATCGCAATATCCCTGAAGGGGATACTGCTTTTGACCGTACAGTACCATCCGCTAAAAAAGCCAGTGTGGCTACTAATGTATCAAAAGTGGTTGCACCAGTTACACCCGCCCATGAGCATCATGCTGTAGAGGTTGACCCTGTAGTACGCGATCGTGTTGCTGAGCGTTTATTTGATGATATTGCTGATAAAGAATGTGCAGACAAAGAAGGCAATGCACAGCATTTATCTACGGTAAATTCGCCGGAGACTGCTACACCATCCGATGAAGATTTTGAACATACTTTGGCGAAAGTGCGTCAGCTTGAGCAAGATCAACAACGTGTTGTTGCGACGGGAGAGGTTTGGCGTGCCTTGCATTCAAATGATGACCAACGGCACAAACAAGATATTGATGCTTTACTAAAAGCTGCAGAAGAAGAGCAGCCTGCCAATCAAACTGAATATTTCAACAAAGCAGCAGATGTGCATTTGACTTCTCCGACAGAAGCGGCGCCGGCAGCTAAAAAATCTGTGGATTGGGATGATGATGAGATCTTCGATGAGCTGTTAGCCGCCGTTCCAAATGGTAAAACAGCGACTGATGTGCATAGCCCATTTAATACAGCACAAAGTGAAAGTCCTGCAACGCATTCAAATGAATTTGCTACAGGTGCTGCTGCAACCGTTGCAGGTTTAGGCGTAGCTGCTGCACAAACGACAACGCTCACCACACCGAAAAATATCAGTGTTGAAACTGAATTTAATGATCTCGATGATTTGCTGGTTGAAGAAGCAGAGCGAGCGATAGAACAGGTACAGCCAGTTCGTACAACCAGTAGTTATGCGCAATCTACGCCTTTGGTTCGTGCTGAAATCAATACACAGCCGCAGACTTTTGTATCTGATGATGAAAAAGCCTTAATCAGCTCGAATAAAGATGCATTCCGTGAAGTGTGGCAAGAAACGGCAGGTAAACCTGAAGACATCGATTTAGATCTCGAAGATGATTTTGACTTTGATGCTCCTTTAACCGATGCCTCTGGTCGTCCCATGTCACGTGCAATGCAAGTGGCACAAAAACGTTTGGATTTACCGACTTTGCCGGGATTGGAAATATTAGATCCTGTAGATCCGAATAAGAAAGTTAATTTCACTGCAGAGCAATTGTCTCGTTTGTCTGAACTGTTAGAAATTAAGCTGCAAGAGTTTAATGTCAAAGCTAAAGTTGTAGAGGCACAGCCGGGCCCTGTCGTGACACGTTTTGAACTAGACTTGGCACCCGGTGTAAAAGCGTCAAAAGTGACCAATATTTCACGAGACTTGGCGCGTTCAATGTCTATGGCCTCTGTACGTGTGGTGGAAGTGATTCCAGGTAAACCATATATCGGGATTGAAGTCCCGAATAGTTCACGTGAAATGGTTCGACTTATTGAGCTGTTAGAAACGCCGGCATACCGTGATCCAAATGCCTTACTTAGTATGGCGATGGGTAAAGACATTTCCGGTAATCCTGTCTTGGCTGATTTGGCGAAAGCGCCGCATATGTTGGTGGCAGGTACTACGGGTTCTGGTAAGTCAGTCGCAGTCAATGCCATGTTGTTGTCGATGTTGTTGAAATACACACCTGAGCAACTGCGTCTCATCATGATTGACCCGAAACAGTTGGAACTTGCCAACTATAACGATATTCCACATTTGTTAACGCCTGTTGTAACCGACATGAAAGATGCGGTGAGTGCATTGAACTGGTGTGTGAATGAAATGGAGCGCCGTTATAAGCTGATGTCTTTGATGAAAGTGCGTAAGCTGACTGACTTTAACCGCAAAATTGAAGAAGCAATGGCTAATGGTGAAGATCTCATTGATCCAACTTGGAAGCCAGATGACTCTGCAACCCAAAGTCGTGCGCCACGTTTACAGCCGATGCCGTTGATCGTAATTGTTGCCGACGAATTTGCTGACATGATCATGCAAGTGGGTAAAAAAGCTGAAGAAATGATTACCCGTCTTGCACAAAAATCACGTGCAGCAGGGATTCATTTGCTGTTGGCGACGCAGCGTCCAACCGTAGATGTGGTCACAGGTTTGATCAAAGCCAATATTCCAACGCGTGCTGCACTACGTGTTAACAGTAAACTGGATTCACGTACTATCTTAGATGCTGGTGGTGCGGAAGACTTACTGGGTCATGGTGATATGTTGTTCCTCGGACCGGGTAAAATTGAGCCTGAACGAGTACATGGCGCGTTTATTTCAGACGATGAAGTGAACCGTATTTGTGATGCATGGCGTGAGCGCGGTGAACCGAATTATGTCGATGAAATCCTAACGCCTTATGATGAAGAGCCGACATCTCGCGGTTTTGAAGATGGTGATGGTGGATCAGACCGTGATGCGCTGTATGATCAATGTGTTAGTTTCGTTTTGGAAACTCGTAAAGCTTCTACTTCTTCGCTGCAACGTAAATTTAGCCTCGGTTATAACCGTGCTGCACGTATCATCGACCAAATGGAAGAAAATGGTATCGTAAGTAGTATGGGGCCAAATGGTAAACGAGATATCTTGGTCTAAGTTCTAAAACAAAAAACTTGCTTCGGCAGGTTTTTTTATTTTTAGATTGAGAACTCATCTTGGTAGAACATGCACTGGGCCAGTTCGATAAAGGCTTTGCAGGCAGGGCTCATGAGTTTTTGATTTTTTACGGCGAGTCCAATTTGCCGTTGGGTATTTGGAAAGAGTGGACGTTTGACCACATGTGGATGCAATGCCAACAGCTCAGCAGGCATCGCCATATCTGCAACGATAGCAATCCCTTCCTGTAAATTCACCATATTTAAAATGGTTAACAGTTGCGACATTTGATAGGTGATTTTAGGTTGTATGTGGTGTTGTTTAAGCAGTTTTTCGACATGGGACTGGCTGCCCGCACGGGTCATAATAAAGGGGTAATTTTGCAGGTCTTGGATATTTAAATGACTGTGTTTGGAAACTGAATAACTATCTGGAATCAAGGCAATGAAAATGTCTTGAATTAAGGGGAAGGTGAACAGCTGCGGCTTGGGGAGTACGGCAAAACCAACATCAATCTGACGTTCAGAAATCCAACGAGACACTTCTGCATCAGTACCTTCTTCGACATAGATTTCAATGTGTGGATAGCGCTCTCTATATGCCTTTAATAGCTCTGGAAGCAGATGAATCGAACTAGAAGAACCAAAAGAGCCAATTCTCAGCGTTCCTTGTTGAATACCATGTGCGGCATGCACTTCTTGTTGCATGATCTGTGCCGTATTGATGATTTCTTTGGCATGCAGCAATAACTGCTGACCAATGTGGGTCAGGCTAATTTCGCCTTGTTCACGACTAAATAAGCTGACATTCCAATGTTCCTCTAAACACTTTAAGGCATGAGAGACAGCTGACTGAGTAATTCCCAGCTGTCGAGCAGCGAGAGTAAAGCTTTGTTGTTCTGCGACTTTAATAAAAATTTCAAGCTGAGAAAATGTCATTGCCATGAGTAATTACTCATTTTGTTATGAGTCTAGATGAGGATTATATTGTGCTACATAAATGGTTAAAGATGAAATAGCTACTTTATTTCAAGGCGTACAGCATGAATATCGTCGTCGCATTGTTTCCCCTCGTTGCATTAATCGCGATGGGCTATGTGCTTAAATACACACAGTTTGTTCAGGATGAATTTTGGGCAAATTCAGAAAAACTCAATTACTACGTTTTATTTCCTGTGCTGCTATTTTTGAATGTATCAGCCGTGCAATTGGATATGAACACTGTTTCACGAATGTTGACAGTACTGGTTGCGGGCACCTGTTTGATCAGCATCGTGTTGTGGGGGATCAAGCAGTTTATGCATATCCCCGTGCAGCGTTTTGGCGTGTATATCCAAAGTCATATCCGTTTTAATACCTATATTGGTTTATCCCTTATGGGCGCTTTATTTGGCTCGACAGGCATGCAGATGTTTGCCATGTTAATTGCCGTTGCAGTGCCCTTAGTCAATATTATTTCAGTATTGGCCTTCTCAAATTTAAGTGTGAAGCAATTGAGGCAGACCTGTCAGTCCATCGCAAAAAATCCCTTAATTTTAGGCTGTGTGGCAGGGGTATTGTTTAATTTATCAGGCTTGAGTCTGTTTCATGGCTTACCTGAATTATTAAAAATATTGGCAGCCATGAGTTTACCGCTCGGACTACTTTCTGTTGGGGCAGCATTACAGTTTCAGCAAATGCGTGCCGATCTACGTCGTTTAAGTTTAAATACGATAGGGCGTCTCATGTTAATGCCATGTATTGCTTATCTATTAAGTACTTGGATGGGGCTGACTGATTTTGAGCGAATGATTTTAGTGGTCTTTTTTGCTTTGCCGACTGCATCATCGTCTTATATTTTGACACGCTATTATCAGGGCGATTCACAACTGATGGCGGCGATTATTAGTGTACAAACCATTGGTTTTGGTTTGATGTTTCCATTGCTCATGTTGATCGTGCATTGATCATGATTATATTCAATTACGCCGATATTAAATAAGATAAAAAAAGCCCGCATGATGCGGGCTTTTTTTTCGGTACTCGAAATTAAGCAAATTTTGCCAATACTTCGAGGAAACCTGCGCTTTGACGTGGATATTGAGCAATCACGTCATGAATACGCTGACCTTCAGGATTAGTTGCGTTCACATCACGGCCATCGGCAACGAATTGAGTCAAAAGACGCTCATAGTCATTTGGACGCATATGTTTGAAAGCATGGTAAAGCACGTGAAAGTCGCCATTCACTCCTTCAGGAGGAAGCTGAGTAAGGTAGGCAAATACACGCTCATCTGACCATTCTTCGTTGAACGTTGCTGGCTGAGATAATGCCATCGCAATCTCCTTGCTGGTTTAAAATACAAAAAGGCAAAAATGAGTACGCAAGTAAAATAGTTTTATTCGCCACCTCTAAGTTAAGCGACTCATTTTATGGTTGGATCAAAAGTTATTTTTTATCCCGTTTACTTGAAGCAAAGCTTTTGATCTAACACAGGAATAAAACTAATCCAGCCCACTCGAAGCAAAGCTTCTCGTCTTGCGGCTGGGTAAAGCAGCGCTTTACTGATCCAGCCTCACATTTTGCCTTGATTCAATTTACTTGGCTAATCAGAATTCAGATTAACGTTCTTCAGGCAAATTGATATTCATTTCAAGCATTTCAATATTCGCTTCAGAACGAACAGACATTTGAATATGTTGCTCATCTACACCACGAACATAGCGGTTTACCACTTGCATGATTTCTTTTTTCATCATGTCAATCTTATCTTGGCTGAGGCGTTTACCTAAACCATTTTCAGATGCCACGATGACTTTTAAACGGTCTTTTGCCGTTTGTGCGCTTGACGGTTTCTCGTCGCTGCTAAAAAGTTTGCTCCAGAATCCAGCCATGATTACGCTCCAAATAGACGTGCTAACCAACCCTTAGGTTTTACCGTAATATGACGGTAAGGGCGCTCTTCACCAAGGAAACGTGCAACAAGGTCATCATACGCTTGGCCAGCCGCTTCTTCTGTAAACAGAATCACTGGTTTACCTTCGTTCGATGCTTGTAAAACGCTTTTACATTCAGGAATAACACCTAAAGTCGGTACGCGTAAAATATCTTTTGAAATGTCATCAATCGTCAACATCTCTTGTTTATCCGCACGTTCTGGATTGAAACGTGTAATACAGAGATGCTTACGGATACGACCTTCGTTTTGTTCTACTTTTTTGGTTTTGCTGTCGAGCATACCAATAATACGGTCAGAGTCACGTACCGAAGAAATTTCTGGGTTCGTCACAATGATCGCTTCATCAGCATGATACATTGCTAAAATTGCACCACGTTCGATACCCGCAGGTGAGTCACAAATAATGTAATCAAACTCTTGAGAAAGTTCGTCCATTACACGAGCTACACCTTCATCTGTTAACGCGTCTTTATCACGTGTTTGAGATGCTGGCAAAATGTAGAGATTTTCAATATCTTTATCGCGAATAAGCGCTTGTTGTAATCGAGCTTCGTTATTCAATACGTTTACAAAGTCATATACAACGCGGCGTTCACAGCCCATGATCAAGTCAAGGTTACGTAAACCCACATCAAAGTCGATCACAACAGTTTTGTGGCCGCGAAGGGCTAAACCTGTTGCAAAAGATGCGCTTGTAGTTGTTTTACCTACGCCACCTTTACCTGATGTTACGACAACAATTTTCGCCACCGAATCCACTCCTGTTATGGTTTAAATCCCCTTTTTTAATTAGGGGTTTGGTGATTATTTATACATTAAAATTGCAAAGCTTCAAATACTAGCTCTTGATGGTCATTCAAATAAATATGTACTGGCTGTTTGACCACATGAGGTGGAATGTCATCAGCGACACAGTAAGTCCCTGCAATTGAAACCAATTCAGCTTCTAATGAATGGCAGAAAATACGTGCAGCCGTGTTCCCACCAGCTCCGGCAATGACTCTACCACGAGCACTACCATAAATATGTATATTTCCTGAAGCAATTACTTCTGAACCGCTATTAATACCAGCATTAATAATGATATCGCCATGGTCTTGGACTAAACATTGACCTGTACGCAAGATTTCATTGTGATACGACGTAGCATGACGAATGGTCGGTACTTCGACTGCAGCAATTTTATCTTCGGTTTTTTCTTCTGCAGGCGCGGGTTCTTCAACCACTTGTTCGCGTGTCGGTTTAACTTGTTGTAGTTTGCGATCCGCAGGAACTACGGGAAATTGGATAGCACGTGCTTGGTCTGATAGCGGACCTTCAGTGACACCAATCGGTTGAATTTCAATACTAATAAGTAGTTGAATCAGTGCAATTAGTTCTTGATCAACCGTACTTTCAATCACGGCTAATGTTCCGGGTGGAAAAGCCTTTTGGAACATTGGAGTAAGTTGCTGGCGGATCGCATCATGATCATTGGTATCGAGGTGAATGCGAATCGCATTGACCATTTTGCCTTTTATCCGTATATCAGCCATATTGAATCCTTGAGACTTCTAACTATTACTTTTGTGCCGAAGTAGTTATGTTGTAAATAGAGCAAATCCTAGAACAATTTGCATGAATACTCTAGCGGAGTTCGCAATTATTTTTGACTAAGTGTTTATTCTGTAGCTTGGTCCTGTTCCTGCATAATCTGCTGCCACTGTTTTACTTTCACTTGCTTACGAATAGCCTCTAGACTTTCAAAAACCGCAGAGCGAACCAACTCATCCAGCTGGGCATTATTTTCGATTTCAATACGGCTAACACGCTGTGAAATGTCTAAATATAGATTGGGTTTTTGAGCCGTCGATGTATTGGGATAAGCCAACGGGGAAATTAAACCTTGGGTAATATTTTCACCCAAACGTTGCCCGATACTTTGAATCTGCTGTTCAATGCGGCTGCCAACGATTGGCACTAAGCGCAATAGCTGCGTGAGTTCTGGAGTGTCTTCGATGGCCTGACTGACGATTTGTCCGACATTTTTGGCGATCAATTCACGTTCAGTACGGAGTTCTTTGCTTAAATTTTCTTGCAAAATCTCAGCTAAAACTTGGGTGAACATCTCACGGTGATGCTGCACAAGATTACTAATTAGGTCTTTATGGGTTGTACTGGTATTGAGCTCATGCTTAACACCATCTAACACGGTAAGTACCACGCGATCTGACAGTTCTTCCATCACGACTCGATAGTAGAACAATGCCTTTTTCTGCCATGCCGATGGCACGATCTGATAACCCATTTCATACAGTCGATAGGCAATCACGCCCGCGCGAAATAAACGCAGGAAACGTAAATGCGGCACAATGGCTAAAATTTCGTACCAATGTATAAACGGGAAGAAGAACCAGCGCTGATGGTGCTTGTTGATAATAGCAATCGCCCAGCGCACCAACAATTCTACAATCAAAAAGATAATAAACCACGCTTCGGTGGTAATCACCCATGGATGCAAATGTTCACGGTAAAAACTCAGCACATCGGGCAGGTGGATACTGTTAAAGAACCAACTGCCAAGATTGCTCATGAGGAAAAAGTTCATGCACAGGCAGAACAAGTTAAAAACAATAATAAACACCATGAATATGTCATAAATTAAAAACAGTTTGAATGACCAACTGTTTGGATTGACATGATGATATTTAGATTTCTTGTTTTGCGGCATGCTGTTCTGCGACATAAAACTTCTTCTTAATTATTCAGTAACTGAGTATTTAGCTTTCATACGAGTAATGAGTTGGTCTTTCTCCGTCCACAGCTCATCTACCCAATGCTGAAATTTTTCACGGAATTCTGCATCATCTTCATAGTTGCCGCCATGCACCCACGTTGGAATTTCAATTTTACGTAAATCCACGGCGATACGTGGAACTTCACCGAGCCAAAATTCGCCATAACCTGGTGCACCATTTGGATAGACGATGGTCATATCTACGAGAGCATCAACTTGATCCCCTAAAATATTGAGTGCCAGTGCTAAACCACCCGCTTTCGGCTTAAGAAGGTTTTGATACGGTGATTGCTGCTGCACATGTTTTTCAGGGGTAAAGCGAGTGCCTTCCAAATAGTTCAGCAGGGTAAAAGGCTGGCTCAATAACTGTTCACAAGATTTACGCGCTTCTTCCATATCTCGATATTTAAGTTCAGGATTTTTCGCGATTTGTTCTTTGCTGTGTCGTTTCATCATTGGAAAGCCTAAAATTTTAAAAGCTTGTCCAACAAATGGAATGAAAATGAGTTCCCATTTGGTAAAGAAACGCGTCAGTGGCATACGGGTTAAACCAAAATATTGGTTAACTGTTGTATCGACCCAACTCTGATGGTTACAGGTCATGAGATAGCGACCCTGCAAATTTAAGTCGAGGCCTTCATCGATGGTGATATCCCATTTTGTGTTGGGTAAAACGTGATCAATTAACCAGTTATTGACCGTGAGCCAACTGTTGGTAATTTTTATGTTGGTTTCATCAACCTTTTTTGATTTTTTAAAGAGTTTGGTTAGACCAAGGGCTAGTACAGGAGGACCATGGAAAAAAGTACTGCCTGTCATAACTGAACCGACGGTAAGTCCTTTGCTAATTTTTTTTAGTGTCGGTTGCTTATTTGTTTGAGATGACATATAAAAAGTCCTAGCGGAAATTGTCCAAATAATGATTGATTCTAATAAATATAGTTCGAGTTGATTAAATAAAAAAGGGCATCTGCAGAACTGTGAAGAAATTGTGATGGAATTAACAAATAAATCTCGTATTCATATTACAAATTGTAACTAAACGTTTTATTATTAACAAAAAATCAATGGTTCAGCCATTTGTTTTACTTCATCATTTCAACCATACAACAAAACACAAAGAAGGAGGCATGCAATGCGTGCACTAGTAATTTCGGCAGTAGTTGGGGCAATGGCACTTACTGGTTGTCAAAACATGGAATATGACAAAGCAGCAATCGGTACTGGTCTAGGTGCTCTTTTAGGCGCTGGTATTGCTTATTCTAATGCTGATAAAGACAAAATGGGTCAAGCAGCTGCAATTGGTGCTGTAGTTGGTGGTGGTGCAGGTCTTCTTCTTGATAAGAAAGAAAAACGTCTTAAACAAGAATTGGCTGGTACTGGTGTTGACGTAGGTCGTAATCCAGATGGTTCGATCAACCTTGTTATGCCATCAGTAACTTTCGCAACTAACTCTTCAACTATTCAATCTCAGTTCCAATCTGCATTGAATGATGTTGCTAAAGTATTGCGTGAAGACGGTACTGCAAACAAACTTGCAATCGTTGTACACGGTCACACAGATAACACTGGTACTGATGCGATCAACAACCCACTTTCTCAAAACCGTGCAAACTCAGTGAAAAACTACCTAGCGTCTCAAGGTATTTCTTCAACTCGTATTACTGCACGTGGTTATGGTTCAACTTCTCCAGTTGCGGATAACTCAACTGCTGCAGGTCGTGAACAAAACCGTCGCGTAGAAATCTCAGTTTACGAAACTAAATAAGTTTTAGTTCGAAACGAAAGGCCACCCTCGGGTGGCTTTTTTTATGGCATTTTTAATGACCGATAAAATACATTTTGCATTAGGCAAGATCGTTTCAGATGACTATAATCATCCTCGAATTAATAAGAGGAAAGACTATGTCACTGGCAAGTCAGTTGAACGACAAGCAACTTGAAGCAATGAAATACACTCAAGGACCCTTGTTAGTACTTGCAGGGGCAGGTTCAGGCAAAACATCGGTGATTACCCGTAAAATTGCCTATTTGGTGAAGCATTGTGGTATTCCTGCGCACCGTATCACCGCGATGACCTTTACCAACAAAGCTGCGCGTGAAATGAAAGAGCGTGTGACGAAGCTGATGAGCCGTGAAGAGGCAAAAGGGCTGTCGGTTTCTACATTCCATAACTTCGGGCTAAACATGCTCCGTTTGGAATTAAAAAATACACCGCTAAAAAATAACTTTTCAATTTTAGATGCAGATGACTGCAAACGCATTTTGATGGACTTAATGCATCGCGACAATTTATCCGGTGCAGAAAGTAAAGAGCTGATTGCCAAAGCCATGAAAATGATTTCAGATTGGAAAAACGATCTGATTCCACCTGAGCAAGCGCATACCACCTGTGAAACAGCAGAAGACGTTCAGTTTGCACATCTGTATCAACTGTATGAGCGTAATTTACGTGCCTACAATGCTGTGGATTTTGATGATTTGATTGTCATGCCGACGCGTTTATTACAAGAAAATGCAGAAGTGCGTGATCGTTGGCAGAATCGAATCCGCTATTTATTGGTCGACGAATATCAAGATACCAACACCGCGCAATATATTTTGGTGAAATTACTCGTGGGTGTCATGGGACAGTTCACCGCGGTAGGTGATGATGACCAATCGATTTATGCATGGCGTGGTGCTAAGCCTGAGAATATGGCTCTATTGAAGGAAGATTTCCGTAATCTGAAAGTGATTAAGCTTGAGCAAAACTATCGCTCGACCAGTCGTATTTTAAAAGCTGCCAATACAGTTATTGGCAATAACCCACATATTTTCGATAAAAAGCTTTGGTCAGATAAAGGCCATGGTGAAGTGATCCGCGTGATTACTTGTCGTAATGACGATGATGAATCAGAACGCGTCGTAAAAGACTTGATTACACACAAGCTGATGAACGGTAAAAATTGGAAAGACTACGCCATTTTATACCGAGGTAATTTCCAAGCGCGTGCTCTAGAGACACAGCTACGCCAAATGCAGATCCCGTATAAATTATCGGGTGGTCAGTCTTTCTTCGCTCGTGCTGAAATTAAGGACTTGATGAGCTACTTACGTTTGATCATCAACCCTGAAGATGACAGTGCATTTTTACGAATTATCAATACGCCAAAACGTGCGATTGGTCCTGTGACTTTGGAAAAGCTTGGCTTATTTGCGCAGGAAAGTAATTTATCCTTACTCAGTGCAGCAGGTGACCAGCGCTTAAGCATGGCGATTCCGAAAAAAGCCACAACCCAATTGGCCGAATTTGCGGACTTTATTTCGACCTTTACTCGTGAATTATTAGAAGATGATGAACCTGTTCCGATCATTCGTCGCATGATGATTGAAGCAGGTTATATCGACTATGTTAAAGAATCTGCAGCTACACCTGCGCAGGAAAAAACCAAACTGGATAATATTGAAGTGCTATATAGCAGTATTCAAAGTTTGATAAACCGCGCTGAAGATGTAGATGAAAAGAACATTGAAAGTGTGATTCGTAAAATGGTGCTGCTCGATATGTTAGAACAGCAACAAGAAGAAGAAGACACCGATAAAGTCAATTTGTTAACACTTCATGCGTCGAAAGGTCTGGAATTTCCATTCGTTTATTTGATTGGTCTGGAAGAAGAAATTCTACCGCATAAAAACTCTATTGCTGCCGACACGGTTGAGGAAGAACGTCGACTGATGTATGTGGGGATTACTCGTGCACGTCAAGGTTTAACCATGACTCTTGCAGAGCAGCGTAAAGCCGGTGGTCAAATGCGACAAATGACACCAAGCCGTTTCTTGGACGAACTGCCACAAGATGAATTGGAGTGGTTAGGGCGCAAGAAAAAGCTGGCAGGGGATATCGATCCTAAACAGCAAGCACAGCATTATTTAGAAAATTTACGCGCGCTGATTAAGCGTTAAAGCTTAAAGCGTAGAATATTTTATTTATTTTTTGAAATTCGTTTTATTGAAACAGGAATGGACCATGAAAGTTCAAGTTAAAGTTCTCGACACACGTTTAGGTACGGAATGGCCAATGCCAACTTATGCAACAGCAGGTTCAGCAGGTCTTGATCTCCGTGCATGTGTAGAAGAGACTACCGTGATTGAGCCGGGTCAAACTGTTCTGGTAAAAACAGGCCTATCGATTTATATCGAAGACACTAACTTTGCAGGTTTAATTTTGCCGCGTTCAGGCTTAGGTCATAAACACGGAATCGTGTTGGGTAACTTGGTCGGTTTGATTGATTCAGACTACCAAGGTGAATTGATGGTATCTGTTTGGAACCGTAGCCAAACGGCATTTAGCCTAGAGCCGGGTGAGCGTTTAGCACAATATGTTTTAGTGCCAGTTGTACAAGCTCAGTTTGATATTGTGGATGAGTTTGAAGCCACTGAACGAGGAGCAGGCGGTTTTGGTCATACAGGTAAAAACTAATCAGCGCAAGACTTTTGCTCCAGTGTGTTGACAAGTAAATGCCTAAAATCAAGTAGCTAATAAAAAACCATCCTCGTGATGGTTTTTATTTATATCATTTTATTTAAATTTTAATTTATTCAAATTCAACTCTATATTTAGAGTATTTTGGATCTTATTAGGATTTTTAATTCTGATGAGTTTACTTGGTTTATATTTTAGGGGTGAGGGTAAAGAATAATTAGAATTTTGTGTATTGGTTTAAATTTGATCGATTTACTATATTTATACACATTTAAATAAATAATCAAAAATATTTGAAAAGTAAAATATTTAAGACTAAATGATAAATTGATATTTTTATTAATTTAAGGTATTGATTTAATTTTAAAAATAAATTAGTGGATAAATGTGAGTGTAATTTTTAGATCAGTATTTAAATATTATTAATTGATTGTTAACTAAATTTGTTATAAAAAAAGCTACACTTTTTTTCAGGATTTTATCCTTTAATTAAAAGCTTAAATTCTCAATAGAATTTTAGATTTTTTAATTAATAAAGATGTAATTAGAAGAACATAGTATGGGTTCACTGTTTAGTCACTTTCCGCAACATATTTTTCGTGCATATGACATTCGCGGGAAAATATCGCTCTTAAATGCTGATTTAGTTCAGTCAATTGCTTGTGGCTTAGTCAAACAATATTTAGATGTAGGGCAAAAGAGACTTGCTATTGGCTATGATGCGCGTTTAACCAGTCCAACCTATGCAAAAATAATTCAAAAAGTCTGCCATGAGGCTGGCCTTGAAGCGGAAATTATTGGCTGCTGCTCAAGCCCGATGTTGTATTTTATTGCGGGACAATTTCAAGGCAATGGCATTATGGTGACGGCGAGCCATAATCCTAAATCAGATAATGGTATCAAGTGGATTATCAAAGGTGAGCCACCTTGTCCAGAGATGATTCAACACGTTGCAGTCGAAGCACGAAATTGTTTTTCATCGGAACGTGTGCATTTGATGACTGAACTTGAGCCACACGAAATCAAGCCTGAATATTGTTTGGCCTATCAGAAATTTATTTTAGATGACATTCATTTACAGCAACCGCTTAAAGTTGTGATCGATGGCATGCATGGTTCAGCTGGGCATTGTGCAGCCTTATTATTAAATAAATTAGGCTGTGAAGTTTTGGCATTACGTTGCCAAGCTGATGGACATTTCCCTGATCATGCTCCAGATCCATCACAGCTCAAACATTTAACCCATCTCCGCCAAGCCATACAGCTACAAAAAGCCGATATTGGCATTGCTTTAGATGGTGATGGTGATCGTTTAGTGCTGATTGATGAATCTGGCAAAGTGGTTTCTGCAGATCGATTATTGTGTTTATTTGCTGAAATTTGTTTGACTCAAAAACCACATGCAGAAGTGGTATTTGATGTGAAATGTTCAACAATGATTCGAGATACCGTGTGCGATTTAGATGCGCAGCCTGTCATGATTCGAACGGGCAGTAGTTTCTTGCGAAAATATATTTCCCAATCTAAAGGCAAAGCGGTTTTTGGTGGTGAATACGCAGGGCATTATGTTTTTAATGACGGTCGTGGTGGTGGCTATGACGACGGTCTATATGCTGCACTAAGAGTCTTAGAATATATTCAAACTCAGGGGCTGACATTGTCAGAAGCTTTGGCGAAATATCCGGAGCGCTTTAGTACCGAAGATTTATATGTCAGTACGCATCAGCATGATCCAGCGGAAGTTTTAAAGCAGGTTGAAGCTAATTCTGCGCGAATTCCGGCACAAATCAGTAAAATTGATGGAATACGCCTTGATTTTGATGATGGATTTGGCATCATTCGAGCATCGAATACAGGTGAGTATTTCACTTTACGCTTTGATGCCAACTCATCAGCACGCTTAAAAGAAATACGAGATCTGTTTGTTTTCATGTTAGTTGAGCACTATCCAGACATTGCTCATGACATTCCAGATGCTCAATAAGGAGAGGCAAATGCCACATCAACATACTGGCATCGACAAAGCACAAATCCTGACGGAAGCTTTGCCGTATATTCAACGTTTTGCGGGTAAGACGCTGGTAGTGAAGTATGGTGGTAATGCCATGACCGATCCTGAGCTTGAGAGTTCATTTGCACGTGATATCGTGCTGCTGAAAACGGTTGGTCTAAATCCGATTGTGGTACATGGCGGTGGTCCACAAGTGGATTCATTCCTCAAACAATTAGGCCGTGAGTCTGATCGTATCGACGGTATGCGCGTGACTGATCCTGCAACGATGGAAGTTGTCGAGATGGTCTTGGGCGGCAGCGTGAACAAATCGATTGTGAACTTAATCAATAAACACGGTGGCCGTGCAATTGGTTTAACGGGTAAAGATGGTAATTTGATCCGTGCGCAAAAATTATTGATGGAAAAAACTGCCGAAGATGGTTCAGTAAAACAGATTGATTTAGGTCTAGTTGGCGAAGTGGTTGGTGTGAAAACTGACGTACTTGAAATGTTTACCCAAAGCGATTTTATTCCTGTGATTGCACCATTAGGTGTAGACGAAGACGGCAATACCTATAACATCAATGCTGACTTGGTTGCAGGTAAAGTGGCGGAAGCATTGGGTGCGGAAAAGCTAATTTTATTGACCAATATCACGGGTGTTTTAGACGAAAATAAAAATCTGCTGACTGGGTTAACCACCCAAGAAGTTGATCGTTTGATTGAAACTGGCGTGATCTATGGCGGCATGATTCCGAAAGTTGGCTGTGCATTAGATGCAGTCAAAGGTGGCGTAATCAGCGCACATATTGTTGATGGGCGTGTACCTCATGCAACATTACTTGAAATCTTTACGGATCATGGTGTGGGTACATTAATCACCAATCGAACCAATGTGAAAAAAGCTTAAGATACTTAGCATTTTTTGATATAAAAAAGCCTCTTTTGAGGCTTTTTTATTATTTATCAGTTGGCTAAGTAAATTTTGAAAAGATCAAATAATGTATTTGCCCTGTTGGATTATAAAAACTCTTATAATGGCGCCTATTTTAGATTTACAACAACTAAAACTGTCATGCACAATAGAGAAATCATAGATTTACTGCTGAAATGATCAATATGTGCCAGCTGCTCGGAATGAATTGTGCGACTCCCACCGATATTACTTTTTCGTTTCGGGGATTTTCGCAGCGAGCAGGAATTACCTCAGATCATTGTGATGGATTTGGTATCGCTTTTTTTGAAGATAAAGCATGTCGTTTATTTGTCGACAATCAATCTGCTGTAGAGTCTCCGATTGCTGAGCTGATCCGAAACTACCCGATTAAATCTCGCAATGTGATTGCACACATTCGTAAAGCGACACAAGGCAAAATTAATCTTGAAAACTCACATCCATTTAGTCGTGAATTGTGGGGCAGACAGTGGATTTTTGCACATAATGGCGACCTACATGGCTTTCAGCCTGAGCTCACAGGGCGCTTCAGCCCTGTTGGCAATACCGACAGTGAATTAGCCTTTTGCTATTTGCTTGAGCAAATGGTGAAACGTTTTGGTTATACTGAACCTACACTTGATCAGGTGTTTGACCTGTTATTAGAAATCTCTCCGAAAATTGCGGAACATGGCACCTTTAATTTTTGTTTGTCGAATGGGCAGGCGCTCTTTAGTTATGCGATTACCAAGCTGCATTGGTTGGTTCGAGAGTTTCCATTTCAGCCTGCACAGTTGATTGATATTGATGTTGAAGTCGATTTTAGTGAAGTCACTACGCCTGAAGACCGTGTTGCCGTGATTACCACTGAACCCTTAACACAAAATGAAGTTTGGACAGCATTTGAGCCGGGTGAAATGATTTTATTTCAACATGGTCGTCCAATACGTGCCACAAAGACGGTTGTTGAACGTTTAGAACGTGAGCGGCTGGACCCATCTTTAAAACGCGTCACGCGTGCAGATCAGTATTAATTTTGAATGAAAGATATTCATTATAAAAATGAATATCTTACACTTTATTGAATTAAGGGTATTTTCTAAGATATTGAATTGATTAAAAAATATCTTAGCTTTATGCTCGGGATTAAATAAATTAACATAATAAAAACAATTGATTACATTATAAATGGCAGTATTTTAATTAAAACCAACCTTTTTACTTCATTTTTATTTAAGTCCTTTAATTATATGATGAAATTTACGTGATAAGTCCTTCATATTTATAGGTGGTCGTAATGAAAATGAAATGGGTTCCAGAATACAATACTGGTATCGATGTGATTGACGATCAACACAAACGGATTCTTGACTACATCAATGAAATTGATGGCATTGACGCAAATACAGATCGTGATCGTGTAAAACAAATTCTGGAAAACATTATTGATTACACGCAATCACATTTTACCTTCGAAGAATCTTTACAAGAAGAAGCGGGTTATAAATATCGTGTGCCACATAAACGCGTACATGATTTATTTATTAAAAAAATTGAATCTTACCGCGACCGTTTTGAAATGGGTCATGCGATTGAAAATGAATTACATGAAGTGCTTTCAAAATGGCTGATTAACCATATCCAGCACGATGATGCTGATTATGTCGGTGCGGTTAAAGAAAATATGATGGGTATCATCAAAGAAAAAGAAAAGAAAAAAGGCAAAAATTGGTTTGCACGTTTCTTTTCATAACCTCAAAAAATGAAATAAAAACAATTAAATTCTAATAATATCATTTGCGCAGCAAATCACCTTTAAGGTGATTTGCTTTTTGTTTTTGATTTTCAAGGCACAGCAAGGCAAAATAGCGCTAGAATTTTCAAAGGAATTTGTCATGCAGGACAATGCGATGTCGAAATGGTTATCGCCACTGATGGCGTTCTGTTTATCTTTTATCATTATTGCAACTTTAGCACCGGTAACAGGTATTCAAATTGAACGTCAGCTAGATTTCTGGCTGTTGTGGCTAGGTACAATGCTTATTTTAGCTTTACCGCTATGTTATTTGGAAATTGCTTTAGCAAAACGTTCAAAAATTACAGCAGTTCAAGCACTGTCTTCGCTAACACGTGATGCGGATGCTTCACCCAAATGGCGTATAGTCGGTTGGCTTGCCGTAGTATTTATTCCATTTTTAGCAGGTGCCATGCTTTCAGCCGCGTCGCAATATGTGGCAATTTTTACAGCTAATGGCTTTGCCTATAGCATTATTTTGGCTGTCCTTGCGGTCATTGCATTTGCATTGTCGTTTGTACCACGCCAATTTTTAGTGATTTTGACCGCTATTGGTGTGATTGCTGCAGTAGTCTTAGCGAATGTTATGGGAACTGCCTTACCAGAGTGGAAAATGACTGCGCTCGAATTTAGTGAGTGGGGCAATGCAACCGTCTTGGCGCTCGTAGCAAGTGGTTTGGGGATGGGCTTGTACTGGCAGTCAAGTTTGCCAGCTGTGAAGCAACAAGAGATTGCAAGCAAAACGGTATTTCCAATTTGGATCGCTCAACTTTTGGCAGTGGTTGCTTTTGCCTTTTTCGCAGCAAAAGCACAAGTACCTGCTTTAGCACTGGTTGTGGGTTTAGTCGCAGCCTCAGCATTGCTGATTCAGATGGCACGTGAACAATTACAACAACGCCAATTGGCCGTAGTGGTGCAATGGGCGATTTTATTGGTTGCGGTTTTTGTATGGGCACTGAGCACAGTTGTTCCAGTATTTAATATTGCCTTGTTGATTTGGGGCTTAATTATTTGTCTGATTTATGCGATTTTCGCAGGTTGGATTATGAAGATTAGTCATCTACGTAAGTCAATGAACTTCAGTCATGAAACCTTTTATAATATTTGGCGTATTGCCGTACGTATCGTCGTGCCCTTGTCAATAATATTGGCATTGGTGGCTGTGATTGGGCAGTTATTCTAATGACCGCTCAGTTACAAGTATGGGTCGCTTATGCGAGCGTGGAACAGCAGATATTAATTCCGCTGAGCTTTAATCCCGGTATGACGGTTGAAGATGCTATTGTGCAAAGTGGCATTCGAAAACAAGTGGATTTACCCGAAGAATTAACACTAGGAATCTTCGGGGCGCGTGTAAGCGATTCATCTCAGTTACTTGAAGCAGGTGATCGTGTCGAAATCTATCGTGCATTAACCATTAATCCGAAAGATATTCGTCGTAATCGCGCCAAGAAAAATCCCGTTGGCCGTTATTGTCGAGGCAATCGTTTCAAACAATTGTACTTATAAAAAAAACCCCTAAATTTAGGGGTTTATTTTTATCTTAAAGCGACTATAGTGGTGGCGCAGTTAAAATCGCTTCTTTAGAACCTGGTAAGCCTGGTTGTGACTCTGGAATGGTTTCTAAGCCTTCAATTTTTTGAACGATACCGTTTTGGTCAAAGAAGATTTTTAAGTGTTGACCATGTGCAGCAGGAATCTTGGCTTTTTTAGCATATGTTCCTGGGGTATACTTATAAATGTAGTCCCAACGTAACGGATTCATTGGATCGGCAACAGTTGGACTACCTAGCAAAAAGCGAACTTGTTGGTGGCTCATTCCCACTTGAATTTTAGCCGCTTGTGCTTGAGTTAAAGGTGTACCTTGTGGAATATCAACTTTATAAACGCCCAAGGTTGAACAGCCTACGAGCAATGAAGTGACGAATAACGTCAGCATGATTTTTTGCATTTTGCTAAACTATCCCAAATTAATTATGATGCATTTGATCCAAGGATAGATCATACTGCATCTACACTTTGTTGCATATTCCAACTTTAATTTTGTTGAGAGACCTTTTTTCATGCCTATTTCAAATCAAGATTTACGTAAAGCTGGACTTAAAGTTACACTTCCACGAATTAAAATATTGGAATTGCTTGAAAATTCAAGACAACATCACTTAAGCGCAGAAGATATTTATAAGACTTTACTTGAACAGGGTGAAGATGTGGGTTTAGCAACTGTGTATCGCGTGTTAACACAGTTTGAAGCTGCAGGTATTATTCAACGCCATCATTTTGAAAACAATCATTCTGTTTTTGAGATTATGCAAGAAGATCACCATGACCATATTGTGTGTCAAAACTGCAATAAAGTGGTGGAATTTACAAATGATGTAATTGAGCATGAGCAACATCAAGTGGCAGAAAAATTTGGTTTCCAACTTACAGGTCACTCATTAAATCTTTATGGCTATTGTGATGCGCCTGAATGCCAAGAAGCATATCGTAAAAAATAATCGGATGCGGATGAGAATGAATAAAAAACAGACTTCATATGAAGTCTGTTTTTTATTTCCGAAAGCATCATGCAGAATTAATGTTGACCATCAAAGGTAATATTTGAATTTGCACGCAGTAAATGCTCACCGCCTTCTTCAGACAATTTAATCTGTAGACGCAGGTCATTCGGTGAATCGGCATGTTTGAGCGCATCTTTGTAGCTAATTTGCTTGGCTTTATAAAGGTCATATAAGGCTTGGTCAAAGGTTTGCATACCCAGTTCACGAGAACGCTTCATCAGGTCTTTAATTTCATGCACTTCACCCTTACGGATTAAGTCTGAAATTAAAGGTGAGTTGATCAAAATCTCAATGGCAGCACGACGTGAATTACCATCAATGGTTGGAATCAACTGCTGCGCAACCATTGCTTTTAAGTTCAAAGATAAGTCCATGAATAGCTGACTATGACGATCCGCTTCAAAGAAGTGAATGATACGGTCGATGGCCTGGTTGGCGTTGTTGGCATGCAGTGTTGCAAAAACCAAGTGACCGGTTTCAGCAAAGGCAATCGCATAGTCCATGGTTTCACGTGAACGAATCTCACCAATCAGAATCACGTCAGGTGCCTGACGTAGCGTATTCTTTAAGGCAACTTCGAAAGAGTCGGTATCAATACCCACTTCACGTTGGGTAATGATACAGCCTCGGTGTTGGTGCACAAATTCAATCGGGTCTTCAATCGTAATGATATGACCTTTGCTATTTTCATTACGATAGCCAATTAAAGATGCCAAAGAGGTTGATTTACCTGTACCCGTTGCACCTACGAAAATGATAATTCCACGCTTGGTCATCGCTAATTCTTTTAAAATCGGCGGTAATTTCAACTCATCCATCGTTGGAATAGCGGTTTCGATACGACGCAGAACCATACCTGGCTGGTCACGTTGTTGAAAGGCGCTGACACGAAAACGAGCAGATTTGCTGGTATTACTAATGGCAAAGTTACATTCACGCGTATCGGCAAACTCCTTACGCTGTTTTTCAGACATTATCGAATATAAAATTTGACCGACAGTCGGACCCGGTAACTTAGTCGAGCCAATTGGCAAAATTTGCCCATTGATTTTAATCGAAGGTTCAACATCGGCTGTAATGAACAAATCCGATGCTTTTTTCTCCACCATATAATCAAGTAAGCCGTTAAAATCCATAACGATCGCCCCAAAAAAATAAAAAATTACAAGAAAGATTCGGGTTGTTTCGCTGCAGTCCGTGCAGTCTGCGTACTAATAATGCCTTTTGCGACAAGGTTTTTTAAGCTTTGATCGAGTGTGGTCATACCGTAGTTGGCACCCGTTTGAATCGCTGAATACATTTGCGCAACTTTGTTTTCACGAATCAAGTTACGGATCGCAGGAATACCAATCATAATTTCATGGGCAGCCACACGACCACCGCCATTTTTCTTGAGTAGGGTTTGTGAAATTACGGCTTGAAGTGATTCGGATAACATGGCACGAACCATATCTTTTTCTTCAGCAGGGAATACGTCAATCACACGGTCAATGGTTTTTGCGGCAGAGGTTGTATGTAGTGTACCGAAGACCAAGTGACCGGTTTCAGCAGCTGTCAGCGCCAAACGAATGGTTTCAAGGTCACGCATCTCACCGACTAAGATAATATCCGGGTCTTCACGCAGTGCGGAACGAAGTGCTTCGTTAAAGCCGTGCGTATCACGGTGTACTTCACGTTGGTTGACCAAGCATTTTTTTGATTCGTGTACAAATTCGATCGGGTCTTCGACCGTTAAAATATGGTCATAACGGTTGTCGTTAATGTAATCAACCATCGCAGCAAGCGTGGTTGATTTACCCGAACCTGTTGGACCGGTCACCAATACGATGCCACGTGGATAATCACAAATATCTTTGAAGATTTGGCCCATGCCAAGATCTTCAATGGTTAGTACTTTTGAAGGAATGGTACGGAATACGGCACCAGCACCACGGTTTTGGTTAAATGCGTTCACACGGAAACGAGCCACGCCAGGTACTTCAAATGAAAAGTCAGTTTCTAATTTTTCTTCGTAATCACGACGCTGTTTATCGTTCATGATGTCGTAAACCAATTTGTGCACTTCTTTATGTTCAAGAGCAGGAAGGTTGATACGACGAACTTCACCATCCACACGAATCATTGGTGGCATACCAGAAGATAAATGTAAATCCGAAGCGTTATTTTTGGCAGCAAAGGCCAATAGTTCTGTAATGTCCATAAAATCCCCGAGATAAAAATTAAATCTTAATTATTTTGATAGAATAATAAGGCTTTCCCACAGCTTAACCAACACTTAGTTGCAGGGCAATGCAAAAAAAGATGAATGAAATGAGAACCCCGTCAATGAATAAACTTCAAGAAGCACGAAATCAAGTCTTGCAGCAAATTGAGCAGGCTTGCCAACTTGCGGGTCGACCACAGCAGTCGGTTGAATTGTTGGCTGTATCTAAGACGCATCCTACTGAAATGCTAAGAGAAATGTATACAACGGGGCAACGCTCATTTGGTGAAAATTATCTGCAAGAAGCGCTTGAAAAAATTGAGGCTTTGGCAGATTTAGAGATTGAATGGCATTTCATTGGTCATGTACAGCGCAATAAAACTAAACATTTGGCTTCAAACTTTGCTTGGGTGCATGGGGTAGACCGTTTGATTATTGCGGAGCGTTTATCAAGCCAGCGAGAAGCGACTCAAGCGCCTTTGAATATTTGCCTACAAGTCAATATTGACGCGCAAGATACGAAGGATGGCTGTCAGCCGAATGAAGTAGCAGATTTGGTCGCACAGATTTCTACGCTACCGAATTTACGCTTACGTGGATTAATGGTAATTCCTGCTCCAAACAATCCACAAGCTTTTGTTGATGCCAAAGTGCTCTTTGAGCATGTCAAAGCACAGCATACGAAACCTGAGGATTGGGATACCTTAAGCATGGGGATGTCAGGTGATATGACAGATGCGATTGCTGCGGGTTCAACGATGGTTCGCGTGGGGACAGCATTGTTTGGCGCACGTGATTATTCAAAATAGGACAGAAGATTCAGCCTGCTTTCAAAAACTAGGCTTATAAAGTGTAAGCACAGCAGATAAATTTTCACAATAGATGAAACCTATGGGTTCAAAGTGAGCCTTTTAATTTGAACTTTCCATTAAAGTTGAGTACAAAATAATCAGGATGTTTTTGATATTGAAGTAATTCACACTTGGACAAATAGGGAAGTTCATGACGGCATATTATCAGTTGATTCAACGCGACGTAGATGCGCAAGGCTGTGTCACGGCACATTACCATTCGACCAATTTAGCACAAGGTGCATGGAATGCATATGAGCAACACATGGCACCAGCTACAGGCATTATTTGTGCTGAATTAGACCGTTTTTCACCACGTCATGATATGCGTATCGGGCGCATTAGCCTCGATATTTTGGGCTTAATTCCTGCTGGCGAGTTTGAAATAATCACGCAAGTGATTCGTCCGGGAAAAACCATTGAACTGATTGAATCTGAAATGCGGGCTCAGGGCAAAACCTGCATTGTGGCACGCACTTGGCGCATGATGACGCAAAATAGCCAGTCCGTGAAAGGTTTGGAGGATGCTGATGTGACTGGGCCAGAAACTGCGCCGATTTGGGACGGTATCCGTCAGTGGCCGGGGGGATATATTCAGTCGATTGAAGCAAGAAGCCATGGGCGCCGTGCAGGTCAAGGCATTGTGTGGCTGAGAACACAGCATGACATGGTTGAAGGTGAGCCGACTGCTGATTTTGTCCGTTTAATGGGCATGGTTGATACCGCCAATGGTATTGTTCCGCGTCAGGATTGGCCATTTGGCTGGGGCTTTCCAAATCTGGATCTACAAATCCATTTGCACCGTTTACCACAGGGACAGTGGTTAGGTCTGGAAACCGTGCAGCAGTATGGAGCGGATGGTGTTGGTTTGAGTAGTTCTGTATTGCATGATGTCCATGGCCCATTTGGGCGTAGTGAACAGATTTTAACGCTACGTCCACTCGGGACGTAATGATCTAGAGAATCAAAAATTATAAAGCCTGCTTTAAGCAGGCTTTTTTTAAGATACGATTTGGATGGTGCTTGCACCTGCTCCGACAGGATTGACTTGAATTTGCACAGGGATTCGTTCGTGCATTTCTTGAATGTGAGAAATTAGCACGACTTTACGCCCTTGGTTTTGTAGCTGATCCAGAGCATTCATCACCGTGTGCAGACTTGAAGCGTCTAGCGTACCAAATCCTTCGTCAATAAATAGGCTTTCAATTTTTGTTGTACCTGATGCCATGCTCGCAATGGCTAAGGATAAAGCGAGCGCGGTTAAGAAAGACTCACCGCCTGAAAGCGAAGAGACCGAGCGGGTTTCACCATCCATATCATGATCGACAATGGCTAGGCTTAATGAGTTTTCAAGGCGCTTTAAGGTATAGCGCTGTGAAAGCATCGCCAATTGCTGATTGGCATATTCAATTAAAATATCGAGGTTATATTGCTGTGCCAAATCACGGAATTTCTTGCCCGTTGCATCGCCCATTAAGCTCGAAATCTTATTCCAACGATGTTCCTCAGATTGGATCTGTTGAATCTGATCGGTAAATTGCTGCTGTTTTGCTACATTGCGTTGATGTACTTCGAGTTTGAGTTTCACTTCATCACGCTGTTCCATCACTTGGGTTATTTGTTCAACCAAACTTTGTAATTGTGAGAGTAGTGCTTCAAATTCGATTTCAGGCTGCAGCATTAAGTGCTGCTGTAGTTGCTCATCCAATGTTTTCTTAGCAGACTGAGCATCGCTATATGCACGTTCAGCCGAGCTAATTTGCTGTTTCAGTTGCAGCTCTTGCTCATGTGTAATTTCACTGAGCTGCTGTAACAAGGCGTCATTAAAATCAATATGCAGCGCTAACCACTGTTGAATACTCAACGCGGCTGCATTTTGTTGAGTTTGCAACTGTAGTTGCTGTGCCTGATATTTTTGCAGTGTTGCTTGTGCCGTATCAAAGGCTTGGCGTCGCTGCTCAAATTGTTGACGTACCGTATTAAACTGAGTCTGCAGCTGTTGTCGGTTTTGCTCAAACTGTAATAACCATTCATGCGGTTTTTCAACAGTTACTTGAGTCATGGTAAAAATAGCTTGGATTGCAAGATCGCTATTTTGTTTACCTTCTTCTAACAGTGTCGAAATGCGTTTTTCAGTTGCAGCAATATTCTCTAGACTGAATTTACTGCGCTGTTTTGCCTGTTCCAGCTGCTGTGTTATTTGATTCAGCTGAGCATTTAGTTCATTACGTTGTTTTAAGATGTTAAGACGGTGCTGTAATTGAATATAAATTTCTTCAGCAGCGGTGCGGGTTGACTGCTGCCATGCGTATTTTTCAGTGTCATCCAATAAAGACAAAATAGGTTGAATATTTTGTTCCGCATGCTGTATTTCTGTCAGCTGCTTTGTCGTGTGCTGAATGTATTGAGTCAAAGTATGGCTGTTTTGCTGCGCCTGTTCATGGGTTTTTAAATCAGCTTCTGTTTGCTGCAAAGATTGCTGTGTTTGTGCAATATGATGCGTTATAGCCGTTTCAAGTAAGCTCAAATCTGAGTGCAAATCGTATGGAATATTCAGTGCATTAAGTGATTGCTCAAGCTGGGTTTGGGCATTGCTCTGTTGCGTGCTGATTGCGGTGAGTTGCTGTGCATTGGCTTCAAAGGCAGTGGACTGCTGTGTGCATTTTTTTTGCAGTTGCTGCCACAGATCAAACGTTATTTTTTCCTGCGCTAGTGCTTGCTGTTCCTGCTGTACTTGCAGTTTCAATAGTTCATGGGAAAGCACATCTTGGTTATATGTATAAGGGTGCTCGGTGCTGCCGCAGACCAAACATGCTTCACCTGCAACCAGATTTGCTCTGAGCTGTTCAATATTTTCTGCATGCAGTAATCGCTGCTGCTGCAGTACAGTTTGCAAATTCTCTCGAGCTGCTTTTTGTGCATGAAATTCAGTTTCAGCCATGCTGCATTGCTGCTGATTCTGTGTGAGATCACTTTGCAGTTGGTGCTGGTCTTGCAATTTTTGCTGATGTTCAACATGAATGGCGTGGTAATGCTGCCAATGACTCTTGGTGATATCTAATTGATTGATGCGATTTAATAAGTCTTCACGCGCTGTACGCAAACCCGTAATTTTCGAGTTAAGTGCTTGGTCTTGCCCAAATTGCTGAATGAGCTGGTCAAGTTGCTGTTGTTTTTGTGCCACTTGTTGCGTGGCTTGAGCGACATCACCATATTGCTGCTCAAATTGCACATAACTTTGAATAAAACGCTGTAAAGGGCTGAGATGTGCAGACAGTGCTTCATCCAAAATTTGAAAATGTGCTGTTTGCGAGAGTAGGGTATTTTGCTGCGCTATATTTTGTTCTAACTGCTGCTGTACTTGTAACAATTGCTGTTCGGCTTGAAGCAGCGGGGCATGCTGATCTTGCAGTTTTTTGAGTTCATCTTTTACAGCAATTAGCTGATCGCCTAGCACTCGGCGGTCGGCAATTCGCGCACGTACTAAATCAATTTGATCTTGATGATCAACTTCAAATTGGTGCTGCTGTTTTTGCTGTAGATCAAGTTGTTTAAATTGAGTTTTTTCATGATTAAACTTAATTTCAATTGCGCTGAACTGCTGCTGTGCTTGAGCCAATTGAGGCTGCAGCGTTGCTATTTCAGTACTTAAATTCTTGCGTTGAATGATGCTTGGACGGATTGAGGCGAATTTTTCCAGTTGCTGCAATTGCTGCTTCTGCGGCTGCAGTGCATCGAGTTGCTGCTGTTGAACAGCCAAATATTGCTCACGTTGCTGAATATCCGCAATCAGTTTATCTTTGTGTTGAAACCATTGCTGCTGTTTGAGCAATTGCTGCTTTTCACTTTCGAATTTTTGGTAAGACTCTGTATGACTTTGAAAATTCGCCGTGTATAAGGCAAGATCTTCATCCGATAAAATTTCAATATCACCGAGTCGAACTTCCAAAGCCTTACGCTGATTGGCAATTTGCTTGGTTTTTTCAAAGGCCAATTGACCAATTTTCCCGAAAATACTGGAATTGGTTAGATACTCCAATAGCTCGCCACGTTCATTATCACGCGCTTTTAAAAAAGCGGTCACTTCTGACTGAGCCAGTAAAACGGCACGGGTGAACTGTTCAAAACTGAGTTGAGTAATGCGTAAAATTTGGCTCTCAACCGCTTTGGTTTTATCCGCAACAACAGTGCCATCTGTTAAGCATTTCAGTGAGCGCTGTACGCTTTGCAATTTACCGTTTGGGTTTTCACGGGCACGTTTAATTTCCCAACGTGCAGAATAGACTTTTTGGTCTTGAGCAATAAAACTGAGCTCGGCAAAGCCTTGGCCTGTACCACGGCGCAAGACTGTTTGCGGTGAGTTGGTCGGCAGCTCTGAACCATCTGCATCGATGAGTTTGCCATCGCTGTCTTTTAAGCGCGGCACACGGTTAAACAGCGCCAAACACATGGCATCTAAAATAGTCGATTTACCAGCACCTGTTTTACCAATAATTGCCACTAAGCCTGCACTTGCTAAGGGTTCAGATTCAAAATCAATAAAATGCTCACCCGCTAAAGATGCCAAGTTTTTAATGCGTATAGATAAAATTTTCATGGCAATTCCTTAAGTGTTCGCATCATCTTCAAGTGATTTTTGTGCTTCATCGACCAAACTTAAAAAATCTTTCATTACGGTGTCATCAGCACCGTAGCCCTGTTTTTCCCAAAGGTTTTGGAATAATTTTTCAGGCGTAGGCGGATCAAGGTTGATTGCGGCTTGCTGCGGATTATTTTGATCTGAATTTAAATAACGGCGGCTGATGCGCACCAAACGATAACGGTTTGGCGCTAGCGCTTCTTCAAATTGCTGTCGTAAATTCGGTGCAGGCGGAGTGTCGGTATGATATTCAATTTCGACATATTCACGCTGATCAATATCTTCAATTTCACCGCTCGGCAAAGCGGATAATTGTGCCAAAACTTCTGGAATTGTGCCTTTGATGCGATGCAATTGCACGCTGCGCGGAATCGCTAAGGACTCTATTTGAAAGCGTGATTCATCGCTTTGAGTCGGGTCAATACTGATATCAAGCACTTGATGCTTATAATTGATTTCACTAAATGACAGGGGAATCGGTGAGCCGCTATAACGGATATGAGTTTGTCCAACTTTTTGCGGTTTATGCAAATGCCCAAGAGCCACGTAGTCAATTACATCATCAAACAGGGCGGTTGAAATTGCTTCTTCATTGCCCATAATAATCGGGCGCTCTGAGTCTGACGTTTCACCGCCTTGCATGTGGGCATGGGACATTAAAATTAAGGCTTGATCTGGAGTTTTACGTGCATTGGCTTCAGCAATTAATTGTTGATGTACATAGGCAATGGCATTTTGACTATTGGTGGTTTGATCATTGAAACCGGTGATCTCGGCAGCACGTAGAAAAGGTAAAGTCAGGCACCATGCCACTACATTTTTGTGTTCATCATAAATAGGTACCAGCAGTCGGTCTAAATCGAGCTGACCTTCGGTATTTTTATGGACCACGCCTACAGCTTTGGCATGGTATTTTTCTAATAAAGGCTCAACTTGTTCAATACGGTAGCCTGAGTCATGGTTGCCTGCGATCATCAGGGTTTGCATGTGCGGAGCCCGCTCATGTGCATCTGCTAGAAACTGATACAACTGTTTTTGCGCTCTGGAAGCGGGGTTGATCACATCAAAAACATCGCCTGCAATGAGCAGGGCATGTGGCTGTTTTTGTGCTATTTGTTCAAGCAGCCAATTGAGAAACTGTTCATGTTCGTAGTCACGTGAGTGGTTATAGAAAAATTGTCCTAAATGCCAATCAGAAGTATGAAAAAAACGAACAGTCATGCAAGTCCCAAAAATCAAAAAAATTGATTGGGCTCTAAAGTATCACAGATGGTCACGTTTTCGAGGGCGATTAATCATTCATACGTCAAACTAAGTCGTTCTCGACAAGTAGAAGCTCCCCAATCAAAAACCAAGTGTTTACTGTGCATTTGGATCGACTTGCACAAGGCCAAAGGTATTGTGGTCTGGGTCTAAGAAATAGCCTTGCCAACATTGACCGGGGATCGCAAATTTTTCCATGGCAATTTGACCACCTTGCGCCAAAATTTTCTTAGTGATTAGGTTGAAATCTTCAACTTCAAAACTACAGGTAAATGCATTGGTGCCGCAGTGCGTCGGTGGCGTCTGAGCAGGGCGTTCTAACAAGCCACCATGAATACCTTGAGTTTCAATACGGAAGTACTGAATTGGTAGCCCTTCAACTGGGTAAATGTCCAACCGAAAACTGCAGAATAAAAGGCCACTTCACGCTTTGGATCGGAACTTTGAATTTCAAAATAGTAGAGCTGGTTCATTGTAATTATATTTTCTTTGATGGATTACACATTTCAAATAGTAGAGATCTGAAATTAGGTTAAAAAATACCAAGAACTAGGAATATAAAATGTTGTTCTAATCCTGTATATAGGTGAATTATTGTACAGCAGGTGTATTACCTGCATTTGGGGTAGCAGGAGATGCAACATGCCAAATAATCCTTTTGACGAAGAAAAACTTGCAAATAGTATGGTGTATAAGACTTTATTAGAGTCTACATTAGCCATTCCTTGGTGTATTGATTGGGACAGTAAAACATTTAGTTATATTGGACCGCAAATTGAAAAGTTACTCGGTTGGAAACAAAGTAGTTGGAAAACGGTAGATGATTGGGCATCACGTATGCACGAGGAAGACCGTAATTATGTACTGAATTATTGTGTTTCACAGTCGATGGCTGGTATAGATCATGAAGCAGATTATCGTGCACTTAAAGAAGATGGTTCATATCTTTGGATACGTGATGTTGTTCATGTCGTGCGTAAACCAAATGGTGATGTAGATTGTCTTGTCGGCTTTATGTTTGATATTTCCGAGCGGAAAAAACAAGAGGAACAACTACAAAAATTGCAACGTCAGCTCGAAGAATATTCATATAAAGATGGCTTAACTGGTATTGCAAATCGACGTTTGTTTGATGACTTTTACCAGCGTGAATGGTTAAACGCAATCCGCACGCAAAAGCCGCTGAGTCTAATTTTGATCGATTTAGATTATTTTAAACAATACAATGACTTGAATGGTCATGTGATTGGGGATACATGTCTGCGTCAAATTGCTAAAAGTTTGGAATCTTGTTGTACACGACCTCGTGATTTAGTTGCGCGTTTTGGTGGCGAGGAATTTGCTTGGATTTTACCAGAGACCAATGAAGCCGCAGCAGCAGTGATGGCTGATAGAATTATGGATGCCGTGCGTGCTGCACGATTACCGCATAAAGCCTCAGCAGTGTCGGAACTCGTCACACTCAGCATGGGGGTAAAAACCATTATTCCTTCAGATCTGGATAATCCAATGCAATTTCTGGATCAAGTTGATAAAAACCTTTATGTAGCCAAAAGACAGGGGCGTAATCGCTACTGTGCTGCATAACATAGATTTGCAGTTGTGACTTATTTTAAAGTTGCATAAAATTTTCAGTCAGTCGATATTTTATCGGCTGATTTTTTTTGGGTGTAGAATATAAAAATTAAATGCTGAATAGATAAGGCACAAAATAAAAGACCGACGATTCGAGTGATGATGAAATCGTCGGTCAAAAAATCGATTTTAAATTTAAGTGATGGCTGCTGTTCATACTTAAATTCAAAATGAAACTTATTGCTTTTAAAAAGGTCGCCGAAACATTGTGGATGCCGTCCAAATCATCGGTTGCTACAGACCTTGTACCCTATATAACGTAGCCGATTACAGATTGGTTGACATGAAAATGAAAAAAAATGCATTTTTTTTTATACTAGGTGTCAACTTCTTCTTGGGTTAGGGTCATGGTGTCTTTAACACGTTATTTTTTCTTGTTTTTTTTCATTTGTTTAATCATGACCTGTATTTGCGGTGTGATCGCAGCATTATTGCCACAGGGTGTAGGTGGTATTTTAACAGTCGTACCCTACCTGATTGCCATGATCGTGGTGTTATTTCGGTTTTTAAATAAAAATCAGAGAGCACCGACACAGGCGGAGCGTAAAAAATTTACCTTAGGTTTTAGCCTGATTTTTTGGTTATATAATTTAGCTTTTGTACTTTTGGGTATCGCAATTTTTTCAAGAAAAGATCCTGAAATTTGGCAAAATTTAATGCTCTATATTCAACATCCTCAGTTTATGAGTTTAATGGTGATCATGTTGTTACTGATGGCTATCCCTTTGTATTTAATCACCTATTGGTTTTATGGTCCGCAAGCACAGCGGATGGCTGCTCAAAAGTTTGGTGCATAAAGCTTGATCGTTTGGTGATCTTGTTCTATAGATAATAGTATTATTTCATATAGATAAGAACAAATTATGCATCAGCCCACAGTACTGATGACGGGTGGCAGCGGTTTTATTGGCACACATCTCATCAAGGCACTTTTAGCTGCGGATTATAAAGTGATTGGGCTCAGTCGTAAGGCTGAGCGCATTTCTAAATCACCACATTTAACTTGGGTACAGCAGCTCGATCAAATTCCTCATGACAGAATTGATTATGTGATTAATCTTGCAGGTGAAAGTATCGGCAAAGGTCGTTGGACAGAGACGCGTAAACAGCAATTATTAGAAAGTCGGGTCAAAACCACAGAAGCGCTGTATCAATATTTACGTAAACGTAAAATTTTTCCGAAATGCATTATTTCAGGTTCGGCTGTTGGCTATTATGGTATTGATATTGAAGAACAATGGACAAAAGTGTGCGATGAAAATACTGCACCACAAGCCATTTTTATGTCAGAGCTATGCCAAAGTTGGGAGCAAGTCACACGCCAATTTCCTGAACAAAATACCATTATCACACGACTAGGTGTGGTCTTGGCTGAAGGTGGCGGGATCTTACCGCAAATGTTGCGACCGATTCAGTTCAATTTGGTCAATAAAATAGGTTCTGGTCGGCAGCCTTTTGTGTGGATACACATACAAGATGTGATCCGAAGTATGCTGTTTTTAATGAAACAAGCTGAGAAAAAACATGCGTTGCTTGAACCCACGCCAATCGATCCGCATATTTTTAATTTAGTTGCGCCTGAAAAATCGACGCAGGCTCAGTTTGCGCAGATTGCAGCACGTCAATTAGCGAAAAAGCCATGGCTCAATGTGCCTGCAATTGTTTTTAAAATTTTATTGGGTGAGCAATCGCAATTAATTTTAAATGGTCAATTGGTTCAGCCAGCCGCATTATTACAGCAAGGCTTTGAGTTTAAATTTCCGACGTTAAAAGAAGCCTTGCAGGATTTATTGGCTTAGTTGAATTTGACGGATTGACCATTATTCGACGCTTAACAATGCATCTTGAAACAGGCGAGTCGGACTATAGTGGTCTGCATTGAATGAAGGTGTTTCCCCAGTCATCAGTTCAGCCAATAACTGAGCTGAAGCAGGTCCCATGCATAAACCATTTCTAAAATGCCCAAAGTTTGCCCATAGATTGTCGAAATTTGGCATCTGCCCAATATACGGAATCCCTTCAGGGGAAGATGGGCGCAGGCCAGCCCAAGATTTCACAATTGGAAAGTTGGCAAGCTCTGGCACCATGTCAAAGCACGATTCTTGAATATGCTGTAAGGTTGCATCTGTGGTCTGAATATCAAAGCCACATTGGCGCATACTTGAGCCACAAACCACATGACCGTCTTGGCGTGGAATCAAGTACATAACTTTATTCATGCACATGGTCGGCAACCAGTTCTGCGGAGTTTTAAAGAGAAGCATTTGTCCCTGCACGGGTTGTACGGGTATCTCAATGTCTAGTTGTTCACTCCATGCGGCTGACCAAGCGCCCGTGGCAATAACGAATTGATCTGCTGTATGTTGCGTACCATCTGCGGTGGTGATGGACTGGATACGATTGTCCGAACGGTTTAATTGGCGGATCGCGCAATGTTCATAAATCTGAACTTTAGGATGCTGCTGTAAATAAGCTGTTAATGACTGCAAAAGTCGCGGATTACGGATGTTGGCTAATTGTGAAAAATAAATGCCATGTGCAAAGCGTGCTGAAATGTGAGGATTAATCTGCTCAATTTGCTTGGATTGTAAATATTCCGCCTGTTGCATGGGATCTTGGTGCAAACAGGCATAATCTAAGCCGATTTCAAAATCATCTTCATCAAAAATCAGCATGCCAGTTTCATGAATTTCAAAATCAATCCCAGTGATCGGTTTTAATTTTTCATTCCATTTTTGGTAGCTCTGCTTGCCATAACGTGCGAGCGCATTGACTTCATTGGGATATCGCCAAGGATACATCGGGGAGAGGATGCCACCGCCAGCCCATGATGCGGCGGAACCTGTGCGTTGTTGGTCGAAAATCGTCACCGTACAACCACGTTCAACCAATTCCAATGCGGTGAGTAAACCACTAACACCCGCCCCAATAATGGCAATATTCATGTTCTTTTAACCGATGAATGTATGAGTTTGATCTTAACTTCAGCAAGGCCGAAGTTTTTCTTCCAAGACTGTTTTTTAAATTTTACAGATATAAAAAAGCCTTCCTGAACGTTACCATTTCAGGAAGGCTTTGCAGGTTATTTCATGTCTTTCAACATGAGTGCTGCATCTTCAGCAAAGTAAGTCCAGATCCCATCTGCACCTGCACGGCGGCAGCTCATAAGCGATTCGATAATCACGCTATCAGACAGCCAACCATTTTGAATGGCACCTGCCAACATGGCATATTCGCCACTTACTTGATAGACAAATGTTGGAACACCGAAATTATCTTTGACTTCACGGACGATATCTAAATACGGCATACCCGGTTTTACAATCACCATGTCGGCGCCTTCTTGGATATCCAGTGCGATTTCATGTAAAGCTTCTGCACGGTTACCGATGTCCATTTGATAGTTATATTTATTGCCACCTTTGAGGTTGCTTGAAGAACCTACCGCATCACGGAATGGCCCGTAAAAGCTAGACGCATATTTTGCAGAATAAGCCATGATGTTGGTATAGATATGGCCATTGGCTTCAAGGGCTTGGCGAATCGCACCGATACGACCATCCATCATGTCACTTGGTGCAACCACATCTGCACCCGCTTCGGCATGGCTGAGTGCTTGTTTAATTAAGCATTCAACGGTTTCATCATTCAGTACATAGCCGGTATCATCAATGATACCGTCTTGACCATGTGTGGTGTATGGGTCGAGCGCACCATCAGTGATGAGAACCATTTCTGGTAGTTCTTTTTTTAATAAGCGGATGGTGCTTTGGACTAAGCCATCTTCATGCCAAGCTGCTTCAGCCGTTAAACTTTTATCTTCCTGTGGTGTAACTGGGAACAAAGCTAATTTTGAAACACCCAATTCGAGTAAACGTTCTGCCTTTTTTAGTAACAAGTCAGCAGATAGACGCTGTACGTTTGGCATGCTTGGAATATCTTGAGTTTGTTGCTGGCCTGGCAACACAAATACTGGATAAATGAGATGATCAGTCGTCAGTTGAGTTTCACGCACCATAGCGCGAAGCTGGTCATTTTTACGAATGCGACGCATGCGGGTAGCAGGAAAAGCTGGACGATTGAACGTATAGGTCATAACAATCTCATTGATCAGTATTAAACTTTGACTATTGTAGACGCATAATGAGGGTTTGGCGCACCCCGTATTATTTTTTTATTCAATGACAGCGATTCGAGTAGGCTATGACAGATGTAAATAAGAGTTGGACCGGTAATATTGACCTAAACTCGAAGAATGAAATCGATACTTTATTAAATAACATTGCTCAAGCATTTAACAGCTCCCCATTTTTTGTACACAATGCCATGAAAATGACGGTGATTGATGGTCAGATCGAAGCACGTGTCGACATGGCCAGTAATCTAATTGGAAATGTCGCATTCCAAATTTTACATGGTGGCGTCGCGGCAACCCTACTCGACAGTATCGGTGGTATCTCTGCGATGGCAGAATTGTATAAAAAGGCCACAGCTGAAGATCTAGTAGAAACGAGTAAAAAGGTATCTCGCTTAGCGACCGTCGATATGCGTGTGGATTATTTGGCGCCAGGACGTGGACAGTATTTCGTTGCACGAGCTGAAACCTTACGTTTAGGCCGTAAGGGTTGCACTATGCGTATGACCATGGTCAATGATGAAGGTAAAGCGATTGCAACGGCGATTGCATCGTATGCTTATTAAGCCATTTTTAAGTTAACACATTCAAAATGATGAAAAAATAAAGTCCAGTATTGGCAGCAGGGCATGATTTTATCCTGTTGCCAACGAAAAAAAGACTGACGAGTTACATTTTCTATTCTCAGGATATGATTTTTTAGCTTTAAAATGCCGGAAAATTGAAGAAGATAGACTTTCTCACGACACCATTATCTGACAGCAAAGTTGACATGCTTTGCAAAGCTCATGATGCCATGACCAAGTCTGCTAGATTTAGGACAAATCTATGACAGATACCGTTAGTAACCTGCCAGAAACCCCATCTACAAAGCAGCCCACCGATCAGGAATTAAAAGCACGCAGAAAAAAAGGCCTTGGTATAGTGGCTGTATTGATCGTGATTGCTTTGGTGATGTATTTGATTTGGTCAATATTTCTAAATCATTCCGTCAGTACCGATAATGCCTATGTCGGTGCAGAAACAGCGTCGATTACCTCGATGGTCACGGGGCAAGTGGCAGAGGTTTTGGTGAGTGATACGCAGCAAGTGAAAAAAGGCGATGTGCTTGTTCGTATTGATGCTCGTGATGCTGAAATTGCCTTAGCTCAAGCTCAGGCTGAATTACTTAAAGCAAAACGCCAATACAAACAAACTGCGGCGAATAGCAGCTCTTTAAACTCACAAATCTTTGTCAGTGATGATGCAATTCATAGTGCAAGCGCACAAGTCGCCAAGGCACAAGCCGATCTGAATAAAGCACAAGATGAATTACAACGTCGTCAACAATTGGCTGCTTCGGGTGCGATTTCTAAAGAAGAATTAAGCACAGCGCAGAGTGCTGTGAATACTGCTAAAGCCAGTTTTGATGTGGCACAAGCAGGACTCGCTCAAGCCAAATCTAGTCAAAAAGCGGCACAAAGTAATAAAGCGGCGAATGATGCATTAATTCAAGACAGCAATGAAAACTCAACCCCAGATGTTTTAGTTGCACAAGCACGTCTACAACAAGCTCAGTTGGACTTAGAACGTACACAAATCAAAGCACCTTTTGATGGTGTGGTGACACGTCGTAATATTCAAGTTGGGCAACGCATTGCACCGGGAACGTCATTAATGATGGTGGTGCCAGTCTCTCAGTTATATGTCGATGCCAACTTTAAAGAAAGCCAATTGGCAGGGGTGCAAGCGGGTCAAAAAGTTGAACTGACATCTGATCTGTATGGTGACAAAGTTAAATTTAATGGCACAGTGACCGGTTTTTCTGGTGGCACTGGCTCAGCATTTGCCTTGATTCCGGCACAAAATGCCACAGGAAACTGGATTAAAGTGGTTCAGCGTTTACCTGTGAGGATTCGTTTAGATCCAAAAGAGTTGGCAGAACACCCACTACGTGTGGGGCTGTCTATGGAAGCGACGATTGACCTGAAATCGAAGTAATTGCCTATGAATCAGCAAATGCAAATGACTGACCTGAAAGGTGGTCGTCTGATTCTCGCTGCCTTGGTCTTGGCATTGGCGAACTTTATGGTTGTGCTCGACATGACCATTGCCAATGTATCAGTGCCGCATATTACTGGTAGCCTTGCAGTATCGGCATCCCAAGGGACATGGGTCATTACTTCCTATGCCGTAGCCGAGGCGATTTGCGTGCCATTAACGGGTTGGCTCGCTGGGCGCTTTGGTTCTGTACGGGTTTTTGTGATTAGCTTGTTTGGCTTTACGGTATTTTCAATACTGTGTGGTTTATCGACCAGTTTGGCAATGTTGGTGTTTTGCCGAATTGGGCAAGGTTTGTTTGGTGGTCCAATTATGCCACTGAGCCAAACGTTGTTAATGCGCATTTTCCCTCCTGAAAAGCAATCCCAAGCCATGGGGATGTGGGCAATGACCACTGTGGTTGGCCCCATTTTAGGTCCAATTTTGGGTGGTACGATCAGTGATAATTTATCTTGGCATTGGATTTTCTTTATCAATATTCCTGTCGGAATCGGTTGTGCTATCGCAGCGATGCGCTTACTGAAAACGGCTGAAACACCTACACAGAAATTGAAAATTGACCGCGGTGGTTTACTGCTGTTGGTGTTGTGGATCGGTGCCTTGCAATTGATGTTGGACTTGGGCCATGAGCGAGATTGGTTTAATAATCCATTTATCGTGGTGCTGGCACTGACGGCATTTGTCGGGTTGATCGTTTTTACGATTTGGGAGCTGACTGAGCGGCATCCAGTGGTGAATATACTGCTGTTTAAGTACCGAAGTTTTACCATTTCGGTCTTGGCTTTGGCGTTTGGTTTTGGTGCCTTCTTTGGCAGTATTGTCCTGATTCCGCAGTGGTTACAAATTAACTTGGGCTATACCGCAACGTGGGCCGGTTATCTTACTGCAACGATGGGCGTCGGTAGTTTGACCATGTCGCCAATTGTTGCAAAGCTTGCAACCAAATACGATCAACGTGCTTTGGCGAGTTTTGGTTTAAGTATCTTGGGCGGAGTCACCCTTATGCGCGCCTTTTGGACCACGGATGCAGACTTTATGGCTTTGGCTTTACCGCAAATATTACAAGGTTTTGCCGTACCATTTTTCTTTATTCCCTTGTCCAATATGGCTTTAGCATCTGTACTGCCACAAGACATGGCATCAGCAGCGGGTTTAATGAACTTCTTAAGAACCATGGCAGGGGCTATTGGCGCATCGATTGCTGTTACCATTTGGGATGATCACACCAAAGTCGCACGCAGTGAAATGGTCAGTAATTTACAAGTTACCGAGGTACAAAATACCTTGGTGAATCATGGAATGAGTTCAGAAGCCGCATTGGGTTACATCTCCAGTTTGGTGGATAAAGAAGCCTTAACGCTTTCAGCCAATCATGTGTTTTTAGTCTTGACGGGTGTCTTTATATTCGCTGCACTCATCATTTGGCTCTGTCCACGACCTAAAGCAGGTGTGGGTGGTGCTCATGCACATTAAATATTATCAAGTATAAAAAAACCGCTCGAATGAGCGGTTTTTTTTATTGCGCACGGTGTAGATTGAAAAAAATTAAAGGTCCGAGCGCGCCCGTTTGAGTGCAGATTGCCACTGGGCCAAATGAAATTCACATTGATCAGCATTCATTTTTGGTTCAAAAGTACGTTCTAATTGCCATGATGCGGCAATTTCATCAAGATTTGAAAACACACCCGCTTTGAGTCCGGCCATTGCGGCAGCGCCCCATGCTGTTGATTCTAGAAGTTTAGGACGCAGTACAGGCACATTTAAAATATCGGCCTGAAATTGCATCAGCATATCATTGCTACAGGCACCGCCATCGACCCTGAGTTCTTTAAGTGGACTAGACAGGTCTGACTGCATGGCGGTCAATACATCCGATACTTGAAAGGCAATGGCCTCTAAGGCGGCACGAGCTATGTGGGATTTATTTGTACCACGTGACATTCCACAGAGGAGGGCACGGGCATCACTATCCCAATGCGGAGCGCCTAGCCCAGTAAAGGCAGGAACCAAAACCACGCCATCGGTATGCTCCACTTGGCACGCGAGTTTCTCAACATCACTACTTTTTTGAATAATCCCTAAACCGTCTCTTAGCCATTGCACGATTGCGCCAGCCATAAACACACTGCCTTCTAGTGCATAATGGGCTTGACTTTGAGCTTGCCATGCAAGGGTTGAGAGTAATTTATTGTGGCTATATTGAACTTCAGTGCCGGTGTTAAAGAGCATGAAACAGCCGGTACCATAGGTATTTTTTGCTGTTCCTGCGTCAAAGCATGACTGTCCAAATAACGCAGATTGCTGATCACCTAAAATGCCGGTAATGGGAATGTTTGCGCCAAGTAAACCTGTAGCGGTATCCGCAATATATTCATCTGAACTGATGATTTTAGGAAGGACCGACAGGGGAATATCGAATAATTCTAAGAGTTCTTCATCCCAAGCTTGTTGCTGTAAGTTCATCAGCATGGTTCGTGAGGCATTGCTGGCTTCAATCACATGCTCTGCACCTTGTGTCAGGTTCCACACCAACCAACTGTCAATCGTACCGAAAGCCGCATGACCTTGCTCAGCGAGTTCACGTAGACCTTGAGTGTGTTCTAATAACCAGACCAATTTCCCAGCACTAAAATAGGGGTCAATACGTAAACCGGTCTTTTTGTGAATGAGGTCATTGAGGTTTTGCTGGGTCAGTCGTCCACACCATTCTATGGCACGGCGGTCTTGCCAGACAATTGCAGGAGCAAGCGGTTGACCTGTGCGTTTATCCCAAACCACAGTGGTTTCACGCTGATTGGTCAGTCCAATGGCTTTAATATCTTTTGCGAGGATACGAGCAGAAGCGAGTGCTTGTTGCACGACGGCAATTTGTGTACTCCAAATTTCTTGAGCATCTTGCTCCACCCAACCCGAATGCGGGGTTTGAATATGGGTTTCCCGTTGAGCTGTAGCTTGAACTTGTCCATGTTCGTTAAAAATGATCGCACGACTTGAAGTCGTTCCTTGATCGAGTGCCAATAAAAAGCTCATATATTTTTCTTTTGCGGTCTTGAAAAATAAAATATTAACGCAATTATGTAATTAAGCGCAGATCAATGTGTAATTGTTTCGAAATTGCATCGCAATTTTTTGAAGTTATGCTATGATGACGCTACTTTGGGGATGTTTCTGGCTTCGACGCTGGTGATGAAACTCATAGATGCATGTCGAGAGCGCATTTTCTCTCGTAAATCAAATTTGCATATTTTAGTCGCAAACGACGAAACTTACGCTCTAGCTGCCTAAGGGCAGCTTGTCCGCATCCCTGAATACTTGTGGTTAGGGGTCCCGACTGAAGCGAACGCACACAAGTCCGTATAAGATCAAGCCTTGGGGTCTTATACTAAATCTTAAAGGATCGCGATTTGTACCCTGTTCGTCGGGTCACAAAGAGCTAAATCAATAGACGATATCTAAGCATGTAGTATTCTCGAGCGTAGTGCTGGCGGACGCGGGTTCAACTCCCGCCATCTCCACCAAAATTCAATTCAGAGATGTTCGACTGAATGTGAAAAAGCCCTTAAATTCAATGTTTAAGGGCTTTTTTATTGGTTATATTGTCCGATCCTATCCTAAGCTGTGTGACCCAATTTTTGCCTTTTGTGGGTAATTATTGGGAAAATTTACCCAATTATTTTTAGTCTTGATAAAGGGTATATACAGATGAAACTCACAGATACGGAATGCAGAAAAGCACAGACCCAAGATAAGCGTTATCGTCTTTCTGATGAAAATGGCTTATCTCTATTGGTTACACCAGCAGGGCAAAAATATTGGAATGTGCGCTATACCGTTCATGGTAAGCGCAAGTCAGAGTCACTGGGTCCATATCCTGATATGAGCTTAAAGAAAGCAAGAGAGCTTGCCCTTGAGCTGAAATACAAGCATTCCAAGTCAGTCTTATACGAAGACATCAAGCCATTTTTTAAAGAGGTGGCAGAAGATTGGTTTGATAACCAAAGAGAGACTTGGTCATCTAAACATATTAGTAATGTACGAGCTTCTTTGGACGAGCTTTACGGTACACTTGCAAATAAACGAATCAATCAGATTCAGGCACCTGAGATCTTGCAGGTTATTAAAAAAATTGAAGCTAGAGGTTCTACTGAAGTAGCTAAACGCACGCTATCTCGATGCGGTATGGTGATGAAATATGCCATAGCCCACGGCTACCGATATGACAATCCAGCCAGTGATTTGGTTTATGCGCTTAAGAATAAAAAAGTGAAGAATTTAGCGTCATTACCTGAAAGTGAAATGCCTGAATTTCTTAGAAGGATTAAAGCCTATCCAGCAGATGCTCAGACTCACCATGCAATCATTCTGGTTATGTTGACTGGCGTTCGAGTAAGTGAGTTGTTGCAAGCACGTTGGGAAGAATTTGATCTTGAAGAACGTAAGTGGGATATCCCTGCTGAGCGTATGAAGAATGGTTTACCCCATCGTGTACCCTTAACAGATATGATGATTGATGAGCTTCAGGCACTACGTTTGACTCACAACCAAGATCTATTATTCCCACATCGTTTAAACAATAAAGAACCTATGCGTAGTGAAACAATTTTAGCTGTAATTAAGCGTTCTGGTTATACAGGTCGAATGACAACCCATGGTTTTAGATCGCTATTTAGTACAGTACTGAATGAGTCAAATTTGTTTAATTCAGATGCAATTGAGCGTCAGCTTGCGCATGTGCCACAGAACCGTATTCGTTCTGCATATAACCGAGCACAGTATTGGGATGAGCGTGTAAAGATTATGGAGTGGTATGGGACAAAAGTGAGTGCTTGGTTAAAATAAATCACAAGGAGAAAAATCTAGATCAAATTTAACCTGACAGACACAATAAAAAACGGGTAACTGTCAGATTAGGTTTGAGCTAATACAGCTAAGTGTAATTTAGTGCCCATTAAAATAAGAATGTAACTAACAAGAATATATAAAAGCGCTAGTTTCTACTACTTTTCAATCTAAGTAGGTTCTTAAATTATTTCTTATTTCAAATTTATACTTTTCAACAGTCTCATCATCAATTATAGGTCGGTTAAAATTAACTCCGTTCTTTTGTAAAGTCTCTTTAAAGAAGTCATTTAAAATATATGCTCTGGCTAAGAGGTCGTCTAATGCATCAATGCGAATACGTAAATTTTGTGTATCTTTTAGGGCTTGTGCACATAAGTTTTTATTATTTTCCAATTCATTTTTTAAGTTTTGAACACGAATAGTTGATTGGTCTATTTTTTTAAAGTGTTCATTTTGTAGTTCTTGGTTCTGTTTATTGCTGACTAGATATTCAATGACAATCTCTTCACGATCAAAGTGGTTTTTTTCTTTAAATTTAGATAAAAAATTCGCAGTTTTACGGTCTAGATAATATTGCTTCTTAACTTTGTCTTTGTCTTTGTCTTTTTTCTTAAAAGTGCGGAATTTAGCTTTTAATTTTTCATAGCAGCTTTGCGTGATTCGAACTTGTGTGCCATTCCTCAGCATCCCAAGATTAAAAATTCCTGTCTTAAATTGAGGGTAGTTATTGAAATTTGGAATGTAGCCTTGCTGGGGATCTTTGATAACTAGACCTATCGGATTTTCCGATTCGTTTTTCAAGAATTCTGCTTTAAGTAGACTATCTTCTAAACACCAATCTTTTAAATAAATTTGAGGACGGCCCATATTGGCTCCATTTTTATATCCGATAAATCGATTTTTAATCATTAAGTAAATGATTAAAACGATATTTAATTAATTATGTTAATAAACATTATATATTAAATTAAACTAATTGTTATTTAATTTTTAATAGTTGTTTTTATGAAAAAATCCAAGAATAAGCTAAATAGACAGGGGGAACTAAGATCAATTTCAATACTTATGCTAAGGCAGATGGAAACTACTTTATCTCCAATAGATCGGATAATTTATCTAAGATTATTGGTCTGTTATGGAGGTCGTAAAATTTTAATATCGGATCTGAAGGCTTTGGCTGAAGACGTGAAAGTGAATTGGTTAACATTAAAAAAAACATTGGATGTATTGGTTGAAAAAGGGTTATGCGAACGGGCAGAAGAAAAAGTTATAAAACTGAATAAAGTACTTCTACCGAGACAAGTAGGTTATCAATGGGGGGGAAAACCATCTGACCAGTTGATTGTTGCTTTAGATAAAGCAAAAGATAGTGATCAATCTGCATTAGAGTTAAAAGAGAAAAAATTGGGTAAACAAAGTATAAAAAAAATGAGGTTAAAAAAAACTGCTTCTGAGCTTGTAGCTAGTCATCCACGACATGATTTTTTGGAAGTTTTATTTGGTTTAATGTTTGATGTCAAAATTAGCCATAAGCAAAAAAATGCTAATGAGTTGTTGGAACTCAATTATAAGCAGTGGCTTGTTTTAGTGAACATGGTGCTGTCTAGTGATTCTAATGGGATCATTTTTGATGTCGGAACTTATGAATTATCTAAATGGACTGGAATGAGCCGTAATGCATTGCAAAGAGCAATTGCTGATTTATTTGACATGGGGATTCTTCGCTCCAAACTAGATGGAACATTGAATAATAATTTACTTAATTCTGTTGCTCCGGTGTATTGCTTAAATCTCTCAGCCTCCATTTGGAGTAAAAAGAGGATATTTGGACATTATTACTTTTTGAAATTACCCAATGAATATACATCTGTCGTAGAGCAAGCTTTTAATTTTATACAGTATCTGGCTGCATTTGATCAAGCAAACAAAGCATCACACCCTTGCGATAGTGTTGTGAAAGAGCTTGCCAAAGTATCCGATGAAACTAATTATCAAATTATTCAAAGCAAACTGAGCTATGAGATTCGAGAAGAGTTTAATTTTGTGAGTAAATTCGAAAAGAATTTTGGTCAGTATATACAACTTATTTTACCCAGCTTCCGCATGGGGAAATCATCATTGAACACTGATCAATCGAATGTTACTAGAATTGATTTCTTACTTAACTATTTACTTCAGATAAAAATTTCAAATTTAGATCAAGCACAAGTGTGGGGGAATTCACCAATGCCAAGATCATTACTAGATTGGTTTGATAGGAATTTAACTAAAATTACATTACCTGAAGTTAAATCTCAGCTAACTTCCTGTGAAGAAAACACTCAGGTTATACAAATTCCACTGAAGCAGCTAGTTGAAGAATCAAGAGCAAAAATCTTATATGCCATAAGCCAAACCCTATTACGTAGCGAAATGATGCTTATCATCAAAGATGTGTGCAAGTTAGTAAGTTCAAAAGTATATTTTGATCTTGTGGGATTACCATTACAAAAAGCAAGCCTTTGTGACCGAGTTTATTTTTGTCGATATGGTGCTGAAGAGTTAAAGCAAAATACTGAACAAGATGCTTTTCATATACTTGAGTTAGAGCGAATTTCAGTTGATCCTGTTGAGTATGCACTTAAAAGCAAAGAGTTGGACCTAAGCTTAGCGGATCAGAAGCTGTATGGACTGTTCAATCCTAAAAAAATAAAAGCTAATTTCTGCCTTAACTCTCGTAAATAGATATTTGAGTAAAATTGCAAGAATTTTGTGAGAGCGAAAAGTACACTACCTTATATACAGATTAGTTTTGTTCCAGTTGGTTTGTAGACCAAGTCGGTAAATAATATTATTAATTAATAAACTAATTATAAATTTATTTACTTATACAGATCATAGATATCGACAGTGTAGATCACATATACATAATAAATAACTGTAACTCCTTAGTTATGCATCAAACATAACTAAGGAATCTTCAGATGTTGCAATACGATCTCTCTCATCAAGCTGCTGTAATGAATGCAGTGACTAACTTTGTTGATTACTTATTGAATATTGAGCTATGTGATACATCGTTCATTTATCACCTTTGCAAATTGATTCCTGCATTTAAGGTTTTTGACCAGGAGGATATTGAATGCTGTACTTTGATTGGCGCGTTTAAAGAAATGGTGCGCTTAGTTGACGCTGGTCGAGGTGATTTAGGGATTGACGAATATCTGACACAGTTACGATATAGAGAAGTATCTAATCTTCGAAATCAGTTGAGACGTCATAGGTCACTATACCTAGATGAAATTCGAATGTTCGAAGGGCAGGAAACTGATAACCAAAAGAGTTTTCTAGCTTATGTGCAGAGGATTATTAAAGATCATTATAAAGTCTTGATTGTGCGTGTTGATTTGGGATATTTAAAAGTATCTATGTCAAATATTATGGTGCAGGATTTCTATAACCATATTGAGTCAGTGCGTAATTTATTGAAAGATAAGAATGGCTGTTTTAAGCATCTTTTGGGTTATGGGCTGGCATTAGAGCAGGGTGTTACAAAAGGCTACCATGCACATTTAATGCTGATCTACAACGGTTCTGAGCGTTGTCAGGATTGGTACTTGGCTGATGAAGTGATTCAAACGTGGCAAAAGATCACTCAAGGCTTAGGTTACGGACTCAATAACAATACCCCTGAAAAGAAAAAACAATACGCTGATCGAGGCTTATTAGGGATAGGCATGATTCATCGCTATCAGTCTTTAGAAGAGCAGAATGCTTTGAATGTTGCCCGTTATCTCACTCAGCCTGAAAAGTTCATGCAGCGGATGTTGATTAAGCCAACGAACAAAAGAACTTTCTTTAAAGGTATTTACCGCGTGCATGGACGTAAGTACAAGATTAATGATCCAACATTGGCAGGAGTTTGTTCTGCACGAGATGATGAAGATTGATTGGATGAGCCAATCGTCATTTAACTGTAAAAAAATATGGAGTGGACAGTTCTATGAATGATATCAATACATAGGACTGATCTAATGGACATTACACACATTGAACACCAGACCGCGCCAAATTTAGAACAGGATATACAAAGTTTCTTTACCAAAGTGCGTTTCGGTTCACCAATCCCACCGATGACTCCTGATGAACATATTCAGAAAATCATTGAACAAACGACTCAAGTTTTATTGGAGTACTTTCGAGAGTGGAATGAGCTGATGTTTCATCATCGGGAGTCAGATTGCAGTTTTTGGGTGACACATTTCAGAAATGCATATTTTACTGTTCTGCAGAAAATCGACCTCCGTCAGTACTATTTTATTCCAACGGACAAACATACAGAGAAATGGCTGACTGAGCATATTTTAAGTAAATTGAAACTGTTATTTGTAACAACTGGTTTCCATGAGGCTTTAAATCAAACTAATGAGCAGTACGAGAAGAGAGTTAATCAATTACGTGACCTTTATTGTGATGTCAGTAAATTGAGTGTAGATGCGCCTGAATTAAGATTCTATCTGAGTTATCTAGCAGGTACTGAACTGTTGCTATCAGTCGATCAGGTGATTCAATCATTTCGAGAATTTGAAAAGAAGTTAACGTCCCGGCCATGGTTTCGCTCACAAGTGATATTTAGCTATTATCACTTGATACGCGACACTACACGAAATTGTTACGTGATCAGATTCTTCCTTACCTTTCAAAAAGCTTTTTATTCCGATGATGTTGACTATTCAATTGATCTTCTAAGACTGTGGCAAGATGTTACGTACGGTATGGGTATTTTATTTGACATTCCAGATGAAGAAGTACAGAAACCACAGGGTAATCCCTTTGGATATAACCCAGATGGGCTTTTGAACTTTCCTGAGCCTAAAAATCCATTGGATGATCTTAGTGACTTACCTGATACGCTGACGAGCGTAAATGAGCAGATGAATAAGATATGTATCACAACACGTGGTTTTAAAATCTTCAATGGAAGGAAACGGTGATTGGAGCTCATCCAAGTCAATGAAAATAGATAGATCCCTGTATTTAATCTAGTGGATAGATGGGACTTTCGATACGTACAGTATTGAACTTAGGCTTATGTACCACTATTTATTCCCATAATTCCTAATTTAAAGTAATGGAATGCCAGCTTTCCTCAACAGATTAATTTAACCAGTAATCGAGTGGGGTGGATTGCGCATGAGGTCAATGCATGGATTAGTCACAAGATCAGTGAACGTAGCATGATCACAAATTGAGATAAAACACAAAGCTATGAATGAGATTTTTGCCCCATCAGTTGTAATGCCAGCGCATAAGCAAAATCAGGAGACATTGCTTCTGCAATGAAGAATGCTTGAGGTGGGGTAAAGTCTAAGATTAGCTTACAGTAAAGGGTTTCTTTGCCTGTTTGCTTATCAATGAATCCTGCGAGTGTGAATATTCGAGCCCATACAGTGGACCTCCAATACACTTCAAACGCTGCATATACAGATTCCTTTAATAACGCTAAACACCATTATAATTGAGTATGTTGTCTAATTCATGTTGAGATTGAAGTCTCAGTTGAAGTTTAGATGATATTGATTATTCAATAGTCATTCTGAATCAGAAGTATAGCGAAAACACTCAATTGATTATTCTAGTAAAAATACAACGTTGACACTTTAAATCCTGCCAATTATCCTTGACCTGCTGGCCCATATGGTCAGTCGGTTTTGACAGACCGTTTACCCAAAGCACACGAAAAAGTCTCTCTTTTTTGTGGGCATCCCTACGTGCCCCCTCTGCGGCGGAACGGGAGGGGGACATCTTCGGATGTGCTGATCTTTTTGGGTATCAGTCTGTCAACCCTCTTTCGTTTCGCCACCATTATTTGACAGTAATGTGGTGAAACTTCTTTATACCCAAAGGAGTCCGCCATGCGTACTACATTATTAAATTCTCATTCTCTTTTTTACCCCAGTACTCTCTGTGGCGTTGTCTTCGCAGGATAGAACCGCATTTTAAAAATTTAGCAATTGGGGGACGCTCAGTAAAGGCGCTTGTTCCTTTATTGGCCTGCACATCTGAATTATTTTATCGCTGATTTGTAGATCAACTCATTCTACGCAACAGTTACATCAGAATAAAAGGCAGAACTCCAAGAAGAACATCAAACCGCTATAAGTCCAGCTTTGCGATTGCTGAGAGGCACTTATGGACAAAGAAAGAGAATGATGCACGATGACAACAAAATTAAAGTATCTGTCTTTATGTATTTTATTGATGGGACTGGGCGCCTGCTCTAGTAAAGATCAGCCTGAAAGTGATCCTGCTGTAGAAGAGCAAACAACAGAAAGCAAAGAAGCTTTGCAGAGTGTTACTGAAACATCAGTCGTGATTGTACCGAAAGCGGAAATCAGTCCTGATCAAAGTTGGGAGAAAATAGACAGTGATGTACTGCGAAGTAATTTGATTTACTTTTACCCTGAAAAAATGAATGTGCTCCATTACAAAGAACCGAGCAAGCTTGAGAATGATTTATTCTTCCCCGACAATCATGAATTTATCAAGAAACAATTACATTTAGATAAGAGTCAGCTTCTTGTTATTGGAATGCCGGGGCATAACTTAGACAACAATATGTTAGTCGATTTGAGTAATGATGAATATTTCAAATATGCTAACAATCTCGCCATAAACTATATACGTGCCTTACAAGTACCAAAGGTTAAACCCAAACAGGAATTTGAAAAAACACAGCATTATGAGGAACGAGTTAAGCAAGCTCAGCAAAATTCCCTAAATAATGTAATCGACTATGATGTTGAATTATTGGAAAGAGTGTTGAATTATATTGCTCCTGATATTACTTCAATCGGAAGCGAAAGCGCTTACCAATATAATGCTGATAAAGAGTTAATGACAATTAACTTTAAACAGAAAAGCCGATATGTTTCCTCTGTGGTTAAATCAGAACTAATCATCAAGGTTCCGCCTGATTTAGCAAAGACTCTCGCAGAAAACTTTGGACAACTTAACATCGGCTATGTATTTACACCCAAAAATAACACCTTGAATTTGGATGGGATATTTTTTTATTTAGTACGTTATGGCAATCCTGATCAGCAGAACTATACCTCTAGATTGTATCTCTCCCCAATCATTAAGCCGAATACATTTAAGCAAAAAAGTGCGGTCAATGTATTCTGGAAAAACAATGATGCTGTTGAGGAAATTGACACAATACCTTTTAAAGACGTGCTGACATCACCGATATGGAAATTTAAGTTTGGCCTAGAAAACTATTTATCTCCAGAATCATTATTACAAAAATACGTTAAGCCAGAAATTCCTAAAGAACCTGATGAGCTTCAGTATTTGGGTCATGGGTGAAAATGAAAAATTTGTATTTTAGTGCTTTTTAAAAATAAAGAAATTTCAAATACATATTACCCAGATGTAATGGCTTTCTCTTCTCAATGCCAATTGACTGGGAAAGTATATATCTACATTTGAATACACGATTTAGGAAAAATTTATAATGAATAACTTATTTAAAAATCTGAGCTTTGCTGTATTGGCATTTATATCTGTACTGACTTTACAAGGCTGCAGTTCAAGTCTTGATCCTGATACGTTTTCAGTAGAGTTAAATGAAGCGGGTTTGTACTCGTGGAGTACTCCAGTGATTTCCATTCGTTCTAATACAGCTGAACCGATAGAGGTGACGAATGTCATAGTCAATAACGGACAGTGCAGCTTTATCGGTCATGATCGAAGATTTAACTTTCCATTGCATTTTCAGATGGGGCAACTTGCTAGATTAAGAATCACTAAATGCAGTTTTGCCAATGTGGTACAGGTAGATATTGAAACCACTGAAGGAACTGTAAGTTATAGCTTTAACTAGCCGATCTCATTGGTTAAGACAGCAAAATCAACGAATCAAAAAGCCGAGTCCATGAAGGACTCGGCTTTTTTTATGTCTAAACTTTAAGGAAATAAAGATGAATTTAATTATTTGTCCTGCATGTGGCGGTGACCAAATTGAAAGGGTCGGCCCTCAACTTTCTACATCCATTGAATTTCAGCAGCCAAGATCTTTAAAGCCGCCTATTCAAAATCTGATTCAGAACGTTGTGAATTATGCCGCGATGGGTGCATCTAGCGCTCGACTGATTAAGGGGCAGCGTACGATGATTTATGTATTTGGGGCTTTAATCGGTGGGGCAGTTGGCTGTGCAGCCTGCATCTTGAAACACATCCACGAGCAGCATTCCGAAACCCTGATGAAAGATGAATCTCAGCCGCAAGTACATCACCATTGTTTGGAGTGCGGACACTACTTTAACTAGATTTGATGGAATTTAGACGGTAGTTGTTTTTAATCCCCCTAATTTGAATAGTCAGCAAAAATTAAAAGGAAATAAGTATATGGCACATTTAATTGAAAAAATGGCTTATGTCGGAGAAACCCCTTGGCACGGTCTTGGCAATCAACTGTCGCAAAATCAGCCGATTGAAGTCTGGGCGAAACAGGCAGGCATGGATTGGCGTATTGAATCATCCAATGTCAGCTACATGGCGCAAAACGAACGCGGGCAAAGCATCATCATGCCTTTCGAGGAACAGCGTGTACTTTACCGCTCGGACACCCATGCACCTCTATCTGTGGTCAGTCAGCGCTATCAGGAAGTCCAGCCTGCTGAGATATTAGAGTTCTACCGTGATTTAACTGAACAATCAGGTTTTGAGCTAGAAACAGCTGGGGTACTCAAAGGCGGAAAAAAATTCTGGGCTTTGGCTAAAACCGGACAGACAGCAGCACTCAAAAGTAAAGATGTCAGTAATGGCTATATCTTATTGGCTACGGGCTGTGATGGAACATTAGCGACAACTGCACAGTTCACTTCAATCCGTGTGGTGTGCAATAACACCTTAGCGATTGCTCTCAAAGGACAGAACAGCAGTGCAGGTGTGGTCAAAGTCCCGCACAGCACTCGCTTTGATGCCCAAAAGATTAAACAGCAGTTGGGAATTTCTGTCCGGGCATGGGATGAACATATGTATGAAATGAAACAGCTCAGTCAGCGTAAAGTCACTCAAAGCGAAGCAGTAGCTTATTTTGATGCCGTGTTTAACAATAGCAGCTTGAGTCCAACGGAACAGGATGAAGGCATTATTCAGTTCTACAGAAATGTCGCTACCCAAGCTAATTCAGCCCCTAAAGCTGAAAACAAGACCGAGCCGAATGGCCGTGCCATGTCTAAAGTCATGACTATGTTTAATGGGCATGGACGTGGGGCAGAACTGAGTTCAGCTAAAGATACCGCTTATGGCTTACTTTGCAGTATCACCGAGTTTGCCGATCATGAACGCCGGGCTATGAGTCAAGATCACCGACTCGATTCAGCATGGTTTGGCGCAGGTGCTGGGTTGAAGCAACGTGGACTCGAACAAGCGCTGCGTATGCTTGCTTAAGCCCAATAGTTCTTTTTTATAAATTAGCCTAAGTATTACAGAACAAGGCCAAATATTTTCTTCACTTATGAATCAAATACCAAGCTCTTAAAGCCGTGTCTTTAGGCACGGCTTTTTTATGCCCAAAATTTAAATTAGAGGAATTAACAATGAATCATTTATCAAATCTACCTGCAGCATCTGCACAGCCTAAAGTATTCCGTGCTCCTAAAAATTTTACCGCAAAACGTTTTATGGCGACTAAAAATATGACTCAGGCCGAATGGCTGGAAGTGCGAAGGCAAGGCATCGGCAGCAGTGACTGTGCAGCAGCCTGTGGGCTCAACCCTTATATGTCGATGCTGGAACTCTGGATGATCAAGACTGGACGGATCAAGCAATCGATTGAAGATGAAAGCGAAGGCCATGCTCCGCTATATTGGGGCAAGCGTTTGGAACCCTTAGTGGCTGAATACTACAGCATGCATACCAACTATAAAGTCCGTCGGGTGAATGCTGTGCTGCAGCATCCTGATCCAGACAAGCATTTCATGTTAGCAAACTTGGATTACTCTGTAGTGGGTGACGCAGATGTGCAGATTTTGGAATGTAAAACAGCAGGGGAATATGGCGCTAAGCTTTGGCGGGATGGTGTGCCTCTATATGTACTGTGTCAGGTACAGCATCAACTGGCTGTGACGGGGAAGAAGGCAGCACATATCTGTGTGCTGATTTGCGGACATGAAACCCGTATATTTAAAGTGATCCGTTCAGAATCGGTGATTCAGCATATCGTGAATGCAGAGCGTTACTTCTGGGAGTGCGTGGAAAAGGATACACCGCCTGATGCAGATGCTAGTGAATCGGCCGCTAAAGCTTTGCAATTACTGTATCCAGAGCATGTACCGCTAAGTACGACCGATCTCTCGTTAGATGATCAAGCCAACCAACAGTTTGAGCAGCTGATTCAAGCACGCAATCAAATTGAAAAGCACCAAGAGCAATTCGATCTGCTGAAGCACCAGCTGCAGGCCAAGATGCAGGAGGCTGAGCGCGCAACCTTTAAAGCTGGTTCGGTGACATGGAAAAAGGCCAAAGACTCGATTAGCCTGGACAGCAAAGCACTACTAAAACAGTACCCTGAATATCTGAGCCAATTTCCGCAAAGTAAATCTGGTTCAAGACGCTTCAATATTTATCCAGATGGTGAATGAGATGAAATCAATCTTTTGCTATTCGCAAGCAAATCAATTTAAGGACATAACGATCCCATGCCAAACAGCATGGGATTTTTTATGCCGATTTCATTGTTAAAAAGAGGAATATCATGATTAAAGGCTTAGCAATCACACCGCCTATTTTAGGGCGAATCAGCATTGGCCGAATGGTGGAAAAGAATGGCAAGCGTCTGCCTGAAAAGGATGACCAATTCACCATTACCAGTCAAATCCAAAGTAAAGATAGTGGTTGGATCAAACATCCGTTAGATGAACAGCTGCGGGCTAAAGCATCCAATCAAAAACTCCGCTCAATACCTGTACGGATGATCTTCAATGATCCTGAGCTGAATCTGCGTGCAGAGTACAGCTTATTTGATCGTCAAACAGGACGACCCGTTTGTGTGGGTAATGGTGAAACCTGCCAGCGCTTGACTAGTCAAGGTGTAGAGCAGCATCTTTGTCCATCCCCTGATTTATGTTCAATGGCTCAAGGTGGACACTGCAAGCCTTACGGTCGACTACATGTCAATTTAGATGAGTCGGATGAGCTTGGTACTTTTATATTTAGAACCACTGGTTTTAACAGTATAAGGACCTTGGCTGCACGTCTGAGCTACTACCATGCAGCATCGAATGGATTACTTTCATGTTTACCGCTGCAACTCACCCTTCGGGGTAAATCTACAACCCAAAGTTACCGCCAGCCTGTGTATTACGTGGATTTAACTTTACGTGAGGGAGTTGATTTAAAGTCAGCAATACAGACTGCTAAAGAAATTGATCAACAGAGTAAATCTAGTGGTTTTAATCAGGAAGCTTTAGATCATAAGGCGAGGCAGGGTTATGCAAATGCAGTTTTTGAAATGGATTCAGGTGATGGGTTAGACGTTATTGAAGAGTTTTATCCATCTGATGAAGGCAGCGAAGATGCTCAACAAAAGAAAATCACAAGCTTGAATTTACAGAATGAGTTACAGCGCTCTGTTCAAACTTTGAATTGAATGATTGTTGAGTTTTAAGGAGATTAAATTTTTATGGAGCTGCGTATCATTTGAGCGAATAACCGCTCGCATGAATGATTAGGAGTAAACTCATGAATGCGTTTGTTGGTCAAACTTTTCAAATGAATCAACTCATCAGTATTAAGCAAGTTGTAGAAATTGTGGGTGTTGCACGTTCTACAATCTATGAAATGATGGATGAAAACTCACCGTATTATGATCCGACATTTCCAAAGAAAGTTAAAATTACCCAAAACCGTATTGGCTGGTCAGCTTATGAGATCCATAAGTGGATTGAAAATAAGTTGGCGAGTCGAGAATAAGGGATGCTTTGCTCCCTTATTTTTTTATTTTTTTGTAGACTAAGATTAGTTTTAGCCTAAGTACTAAGAATGAAAACAATAGATTATTACAATCAACATGCGGATGAGTTTGCACAAGCATCGTTAAACGTTGATATGGAAAGATAGACTACATCCGTAAGAACAGTAGTAATGCACCGATTTTGAATCAGTTACCTAACCTTGAACAATTCATGTTTGAGCCAAGTCGTAACCAATTAAATGCAGTGGCAAATATCTTAGTTGAGTTACAAGATTGCAAATGTTTCTACTGCAATAAATCGATGCGGAAAGGTCGTTATGCCGTCGATCATTTTATCCCTTGGTCAATGTATTCATCGGATACAGGGCATAATTTTGTGCTTGCGGACTCAAGTTGCAATTCTAAGAAAAGTAATTTACTGGCATCAGATGAGTTTTTGCATAAATGGCAGTAGCGCAATGAAGAACACGATTTGATTATTGTGGATCGGATCTCAGTGCTTGGTTTTCTGACAGATAAGGAGCGGTCGCATAAAGTGGCGGAGTGGGCTTATGCACAGGGAAAAGAAAATAATTACTTGATGTGGTTTTGGGGATCAATTGATTGAAGTTAATATGCAAGTCGATAATCATAAGGTGTAACCCCTTACTCCTATCAGTGGATATATTTAATGGTCTTTATTGGAATCAGATTTAATATTTATCAACCAGTGCAAAGTTGTAGCAACTGAATTATAAATATTGAAAATAAATGAGCTAAGTTCGCAAAATAGAAAAGTAGTACCAGCTACTAAGAATGTAAGAACTAAATAGTTAGTGTATTTATAGATGTCCCTTAGGGTATCTATTTTAAAAGTATCGCTTCCTAAACTTAAATTTAGGTCTTTAAAAAAATATATAATAAACAATAAGAAGCTGAATATTATAAAATAAATGAATACTCTAATAAATGTAAAATGAACTTTCTTAAAAAAAATTAGCTTAGATTTGTTATCAGTGTATTCAATCATTTTTTTTTGTAAATCTAAGGGAGTTATTGTACAAAATATTGTATATCCAGCTACTAAAAAACCTAATGTTGCAAATAATGATGAAAACAAGAAAGAAACCAACTCGTTAATTTTAGTGTAACTTGTTTCAATGCTTACATTATTAATTATAAGGATGAAGAAAAAGAATAGGCCGAGTAGGATTGGGAAAAACTTATTAAAATTTGACAAAGGTATAGCTTTGGATTTTTTATAGATCTCACGAATATTTTTTTCTTCCAATAATCCGTTCATCATTCGGTCTCATTCTGATGGATTGTCATAACCTTATTTGTATCAATAGTATTTAGAATTTCTTGGGTTTCCGCATCTGTTTGTTTGACTTTAATTTCTTTGGACTGAATAAGTTTTGTAAAGGCTGAAAACATATGTACAACGGTAGCAAAAATATTATTTTGAACGACATCAATAGTTGTTTGAATTTTAACATCTTCATTGTCAATTTTTAATTTTTTTCCAGTGGCGTCAGTACCAAGAAGTATAATATTTTGGTTGCCTTGTATAGTTGCTTTATTAGCTTCTTTCGCAATAACTTTTTGGTTTAAACCTTTGTTATTAGTAATTTCAAATTTTCCTTGACCTCCAGCTTCATCTGAAGTTTCTTGCATTTGACGGAACATATCCTCTCCATCAATTTCAGAATTACGATCATTGAGAATAAATGTAACTTTTTTCAACTTATTGAATAAGTATATATTCTCATTTAAAGTTTTTTGGTTGGTCAGCGGAGTCAGTGTCAGCTCAACAATTGGGAATTCTTTTAAAAAGGGATTTCTTTCTTCTTTCGGTAAACTATCTTTATAATTAATTTGTTCATTTCTTAAAAAATATGACAATGTACTTCTAAAATTTTCTGGAGTTGGAGCATATTTCGTTTCAGCAGCATAAAGTAATCTATGGTTGTTTAAAATTAAAGCAAAAATCGCAGAAGGTGCCGAATCAAGTTTTTTCTTATCTTTTACTAACTTTCCAGCTGCATCACGATACTGCTCACGTTCAAGTTTGGTCTGTTTAACAAATCGGCCAACTAAAGCAAGAGTATTCTTCTCCCCTAGGATATCGTCACCTAGATTCACCAATGAAACTTCATCAAAATAGAAATTACTTTTGCCAGCTTTTCGATTTTTGTTTTTGAAAAATGAAGGCTCCACAACTTCTTTATATAAGTCTAATAAATTGTGATCCCCAAATTTACATACTAAATTTGCTATTTCTAAGTTTTTTTCTAAAGTTGCCATATTGTGAGTATCATTCAAGTTAAATGCATGAAAATATTATATTAAATTTAATGAAATATAAAACACTTTAAAATTATAAATATTTCTTATTTGACGGTTCTTATTGAGAATACCCCCCAAATCAACGAGAATACAGGCATCATAAGCCTTCTGGTCATTAAAGGCTTTAACCTTATTTAAGAACTGTAGACAACCCTATGAACAAGCAACAACTCGCTTCCAAAATCTGGGAATCAGCCAATAAAATGCGCTCAAAGATTGAGGCAAATGAATATAAAGACTATATCCTAGGGTTCATGTTCTACAAGTTTCTTTCCGATAAAGAACAAAGCTTTTTAGAAGCGAACGATTTTACACAGTCAGATATTGAAGCACTGACAGAAGAAGATGCTGAAACCGTAGAATTTATTAAAAATGGTATTGGTTATTTCATCGCTTATGATGACCTGTTCTCAACATGGCTCAATAAAGGCTTAGACTTTACAGTTGCTGATGTTCGTGATGCGCTATCCGCTTTCTCACGCCACATTCATAGTTCCCATAAAAAAGTTTTTGAAGGTATTTTCAAGACATTAGAGACAGGTCTAAGTAAATTAGGCGATAACTCAAATAGCCAGACCAAAGCGATCAGTGACTTGTTGCAACTGATCAAAGTCATTCCAATGAATAACAAGCAAGACTATGACGTGCTTGGTTTCATTTATGAATACTTAATTGGTTCTTTTGCAGCAAATGCGGGTAAAAAAGCAGGTGAGTTCTATACACCGCATGAAGTTTCAGTGCTTATGTCTGAAATTATTGCGCATCATTTAAAAGACCAGCCTGAAATTAAAATTTACGATCCAACAAGTGGGTCAGGGTCATTGCTGATTAATATTGGTAGTTCTGTGGCGAAGCATGTGAATGATGCCAATAAAATCAAATACTACGCACAAGAATTAAAAGAGAATACCTATAACTTAACCCGTATGAACTTGGTGATGCGTGGTATTTTACCTGCCAATATTGTGGCGAGAAATGCTGATACTTTAGAAGATGACTGGCCATTTTTTGAAGACAATGATCCCATCAATACTTACGAACCACTCTATGTAGATGCAGTGGTATCGAATCCACCATATTCACAAGCCTGGGATCCAGCAAATAAAGATGCAGACCCTCGATACAAAGAATTCGGTTTAGCCCCTAAAACTAAGGCGGATTATGCGTTCTTGTTGCATGATTTATATCATTTAAAACCAAATGGCATTATGGCGATTGTCTTACCACATGGCGTATTGTTCCGTGGCGGTGAAGAAGAGCGTATACGTACCAATTTAATTAAGAAAAACCACATTGATGCGATTATTGGTTTACCTGCCAATATTTTCTTTGGTACGGGTATTCCAACGGTCATCCTTATTTTAAAACAACAACGTCCAACTACAGACGTGTTGATTGTTGATGCATCTAAAGGCTTTGTGAAGCTCGGTAAAAACAACCATCTTCAAGCATCGAATATTAAGAAAATTGTCGATGCTGTGATTGAACGTAAAGATGTTGAGCAGTTCTCACGTCTAGTGACGCAAAAAGAAATTCAGGATCAGGGCTACAACCTGAATATTCCTCGTTATGTAGACTCTTCAGCAACGGCTGAAACATGGGATATCTATGCCACGATGTTTGGCGGTATTCCGAAAAAAGAAATTGATGCGCACAGTGCATATTGGAAGGCATTCCCACAATTACGCCAAGACTTATTTGCCGAGAGTGATACGCCTTATGTCAATTTAGCAACGACTGAAATTAGCCAAGCGATTCACAGCCATCAAGATGTGAAGGGCTTTGTGACTCAGTTTAATACCGCATTTGCTGATTTTAAGGATTACTTGAAGGGTGAACTCATTGGCAAAATGCAAAGCTTGCATATTGCCCAGCAAGAAAATGTTTTAAGTAAGGACATCTTTAAACGTTTAGCTGATATTCCACTGGTGGATAAATATCAGGCGTACCAAGCTTTAGATGATCAATGGCAAGGTATTGCAGGTGATTTGGAGATTATTCAATCTGAAGGTTTGGATGCTGCCAAAATTGTTAATCCAAATATCGTGATTAAAAAGAAAGATGGTAAAGAGCATGAAGTACAAGAAGGTTGGGTAGGCTATGTATTGCCATTTGATCTAGTACAGCAACGTTTATTGTCTAAAGAATTGGAAGCCTTAAAAGTCAAAGAGCGTGAACTTGCAGAAGCGAGTGCAGAGATCGAGTCTTTGATGGAGTCTTTATCTGAAGAAGATAAAGAGCAGTTATTAAATGAAGCCAATGATGCATTTGTGCCTGCTGAAATTGCTAAAGCGTTAAAGCAAGCTTATGCGGAAATTGAAACGCCTGAAATTGTGGCACTCAATGAATATCTTGAGTTTTTAGGAACAGACCCTAAACCGAAGAAGCAACAAAAAGAGCAATTTGTACAAACTCATGCGGAAGTGAAGTGGTCTAACATTGAAGCCAATAAAGATGGCACTTATGCAGCACCAAAAGTAAAAGCCTATTTAAAGCAATTGCGTTCAGGCTTTAGTTTTGAAGAAGGCAGTTTAGAGGCAACTTTGGTACAGGTCGATGAGTTACTTGCACAAGAGAAAGAGTTAAAAGCACAGATTAGTAAAGAAGAAGCTGTACTGCATCTTTTAACCAAAACCACGATTGAAGCTTTAGAAGAAGCGCAAGTGAAAGCGTTGCTAGAAGCGAAGTGGGTTGAACCGATTGTGTCTGCGATTTTGGCATTGCCGAATGAAGTGATTGAGCATTTTACCGATACGGTACAGGCTTTGGCAGATAAGTATGCCGTGACCTATACGGAAACCACGCAAAAGCTGACTGAGGCAGAGCATAGCCTTGCAGCCTTGATTGATGACTTAACAGGTGATGAGTTTGATATGCAAGGTTTGGCACAGTTTCAAGCATTGTTAAAAGGGGCGTAATGTGGAAAAGCAAAAATGCCCTGAGGTGCGATTTATAGGCTTTGTAGGCGGATGGTTCAAATCAAGTTTAGCCAAATGTACAGATTTGCTTACAGGCAATCCCTTTGATAGCAATGAGTTTACATCTAGTGGTGTTCTTCTAGTAAGAGGAATGAATGTCAAAAGAGGTTATCTAGATACCTCTGCTAATTTATCTAAATATTGGCCGTCTTCAAAAGGTTTAGAGCGCTATTTGCTACAAGCCGAAGATATTGTTATTCAAATGGATGGTGCATTAATTGGGAAAAGTTATGCTAAGATAAATTCAAAAGATTTACCAGCACTTTTAGTTCAGCGAGTTGCTCGTGTAAGGAGTAATAAGGTTGAAAGTGAGTTTATTTACCAGTATATACATAAGGGCTTTTTAAGTCATATTTCTGGAATCAAAACTGAAACTGCTGTGCCTCATTTGAGTCTTAATGATATTAGAAATTTCACATTTTTTTTACCAGACCAATCAGAGCAGATTATTATTGGTGACTTGTTCAGAAAGCTTGATCAATCAATTGCTTTACATGAAAAGAAATTGGCTCAAACCCAAAATTTTAAAAAAGCGATGTTGGGAAAAATGTTTCCAAAACAGGGAGCTCAACGTCCTGAAATTCGTTTAAAAGGTTTTGGTGGGGATTGGCATAGCTCAAAATTATTAGATTATATTTCGATTAAGCATGGTTATGCATTTAATGGTGAGTTTTTTAGCGATAAAGAAACCGATTATTGTTTATTAACGCCGGGTAACTTTAGGATTGGTGGTGGATTTAAAGCTGAAAAATTTATCTACTATAAGGGTGAAGTTCCTAAGAATTATATCCTTAAGGAAAATGATCTTATTGTAACTATGACTGACTTAAGTAAAGAAAGTGATACTTTAGGTCTACCTGCATTATTACCATCAATTAAAGGAAAAACCTTCCTTCATAATCAGCGATTAGGACTAATTAATTTTGAAAACTCAGAGTTAGATAAAGAGTTTTTATTCTATTTATTGCAGACCAAATCCTACCATAAATATATCGTACTAGCGGCAACAGGTACGACAGTAAAGCATACTTCTCCAAGTAAGATTTTAGGATTTACCTGTAAAATCCCAGAGCCAGCTGAACAGGAAAAAATAGGTCAATTCTTCAAAAAAATTGATGAAAAGATCTATTTACACCAGCAACAGCTCCAAACTGTAAAAAATCTGAAACAAGCATTTTTAGAAAAAATGTTTGTTTAATAATTGCTATATCCCCCTTGATGTAAGGGGGATTTTTAAAATCTAAATACTGACTTTATAAAACTAAATTTGATATGACTTTTAAAAGCGAAACAGCATTCGAACAAGCACTCATTGATCTCCTTTTAAAAAAAGGTTGGCAAGATGTCATTAAAAACCCAACGGAACAGGATCTGATTGATAACTGGGCAAAGATCCTATTTCAAAATAACCGAGAAATTGATCGACTGAATAATCAGCCTTTAACTCAAGGGGAAATGGATCAGATTATTGAACAGATCAATACGCTACGTACACCGTTTGCCCTCAATGGATTTATTAACGGTAAAACCGTATCCATTAAACGTGACAATCCAAATGATGAACTACATTGTGGTAAAGAAGTCAGCTTAACCATTTACGACCGTCAAGAAATTGCCGCAGGTAAAAGCCGTTATCAAATTGCGCAACAACCCAAATTCCCAACCAAATCTAAAATCTTAAATGACCGTCGTGGCGACTTAATGCTGCTCATTAATGGTATGCCTGTTTTTCATATCGAGCTAAAACGCTCAGGCGTGCCAGTGAGTCAAGCGGCACACCAAATTGAAAACTATGCACGTTCGGGCATCTTTACAGGTTTGTTTGCATTGGTACAAATCTTCGTGGCAATGAACCCAGAAGAAACATGGTACTTTGCCAACCCGGGACCTGATGGCACATTTAACTCAGATTTCTATTTCAATTGGGGAGATTTTAATAACGAACCCGTGAACTATTGGAAAGATATTGCAGGGAATCTGCTTTCTATCCCCATGGCTCATCAACTTATTGGTTTTTATACTATTGCGGATAAAACTGATGGTATTTTAAAAGTGATGCGCAGTTATCAATGTTTTGCTGTACATGAAATCACGGATCGAGTGGCAAGTATAGAATGGGATGGCCGAGATCGTTTAGGTGGTTATATTTGGCATACTACTGGATCAGGTAAAACCATGACCAGCTTTAAAGCAGCCCATTTGATTGCTCTGAGCAAAGATGCAGATAAAGTGATTTTCTTAATGGATCGTATTGAATTGGGTGTGCAATCACTTGAGCAATATAACAACTTTGCTGAAATTGAAGACTTTGTCCAAGCCACTGAAAATACCCATGCCTTGGTCAGTAAACTTAAAAGTAAAAATCCAAATGAAGTCTTGATCGTAAGCTCAATTCAAAAAATGAGTAATATTAAGGATGAAGATGGCGGTTTAAATGCACATGACATTGAACTGATCAATAAAAAACGGATTGTCATCATCGTAGATGAAGCACATCGCTCTACATTTGGTGAAATGTTGATGACCATTAAAGATACCTTCCCACAAGCAGTATTCTTTGGTTTTACAGGTACGCCGATTCAGGAAGAAAACGAAAAAAATATGAATACCACTGCAACGGTATTTGGTAATGAATTACACCGTTACAGCATTGCAGATGGTATTCGAGATAAAAACGTTTTAGGTTTTGACCCTTATTTGGTTTCAACCTATAAAGATTCTAAATTGCGTAAAGAAGTTGCACTGTATCAGGCAAAAGCCAATACAGAAAAAGAAGCCATCGATGATCCTGACAAAAAAGCAGTCTATCAACACTTTATGGACAGTAAGCAAGTTGAAATGGCAGGGCGTATAGATAAGTCTGGCAAATACATAAAAGGAATCGAAGACTATCTGCCAACATCACAATATCATCGTACTGAGCATCGCAATAAAGTTGTTGAAGATATTAAAGACAATTGGATGCAGTTTAGCCAAAATCATAAATTCCATGCCATGTTTGCAACCAGTAGTATTCCTGAAGCAATTGAGTACTATCGACTGATTAAAACGTCGATGCCAGAGCTAAAAGTCACAGCCTTATTTGATCCAAATATTGATAACAATGGTAATGCTGCCTTTAAACAGGATGGCTTAGTTGAAATTATTCAAGACTACAATGCACTTTATGGTGTGGACTTTAGTTTAGCTACTCATGCCAAGATGAAGAGAGATATTGCAGATCGCCTATCACACAAAGAAGCCTATAAACGCATCGAAAATACGCCTGAAAAACAGCTTGATCTGTTAATTGTGGTGGATCAAATGCTGACAGGTTTTGACTCAAAATGGGTTAACACGCTGTATTTGGATAAGATGTTAGAATATGCAAATCTAATCCAAGCCTTCTCACGTACCAATCGCTTGTTTGGCAAAGATAAGCCATTTGGCATTATTCGTTATTATCGTCGTCCGCACACCATGAAGCGTAATATCGACGCTGCGGTAAAATTATATTCGGGTGATAAGCCATTGGCTTTATTTGTCGATAAATTGCCAAGCAATTTAAAAAACATCAATGACATCTTCGAAAAAATTGATAGCGTATTTAAAAGTGCCCATGTGTCTAATTTTGAGAAGTTACCAGAAGATGATCAGTCCTGTGCTTTATTTGCCAAACTGTTTAAACAACTCAACGAATATCTTGAAGCGGCTAAAATTCAGGGCTTTAAATGGGATAAATTGAGTTATGAATTTACTGATGAGCATAAAAAGAAATTTACGATTCAATTAAAGTTGGATGAGCAAACTTTCTTAGTTCTGGCACTGCGTTATAAAGAACTGTTCTCGAATGGCGGTGGTGGCGGTTCAGGTGGTGGGAGCATACCTTTTGAAGTAGAAGGCTATTTAACAGAAATCGATACAGACAAAATCGATTCAGACTACATGAATAGTCGTTTTGATAAATATCTAAAAGCACTGCGTAATGGTGATTTAGAACTTTCTATTGAAGATGCGTTAAATGAATTGCATAAGAGTTTTGCAATGCTCAGTGCCGAAGAACAGAAGTTTGCTAATATCTTCTTGCATGATGTACAGAGTGGAGATGTGACTCTTGTTGCTGGTAAATCGTTCAGGGATTACATTACTGAGTATCAATTCCAAGCACAAGAAGATGGAATTCATGATCTTGCAGAAGCACTAGGACTCGATGAAACGAAGTTAAGACAACTCATGAATACGCAGGTGACTGTAAATAATATTAATGAGTTTGGACGTTTTGATGAGCTTCTAGCAACGGTAGATAAAGTCAAAGCAAAACAATATTTAGAAGCTAAAGATGGAGCAACCATTCTTCCTCACAAAGTAAATATTCGAGTGGATGCAATGTTGCGAAAATTCATATTAAGTAACGGCAAAGAATTAACATAGTAATATAAGACGAGGCCAAATGGCCTTGTCTTATTTTGATTCTGTTATTGCTTCAGCTTCTAGTAGATATAACTCATTGATTAATAGAAACTCTCGGTACTGATGAATTAAGTTTTCATCTTTCTCTCGATGTGCACGAGCGTTCCGGAAAGCCATATAGGCACCTGTAAATAAATTTACTCGACCTTTGATCTCGGCACTCTCTGGTACATCCCAAGTGAGAATGGCATTTCCCCTTGAAAGACTTGAGCAAACAGCTTGGTGCTATGCTCACGGATACCTGTACGTGTACGAATAATATCTTCAAGACGCTTATATGCTTTTGTTAAAGCAGAGTCGGGATCTTGTTTAAAGAGTAGAGCAAGGTCAAAAATTCTGTCATCAATAATCGAGTAGGGTAGTTCTAAAGGGTAGTAACGCTTTGAATTAACAGTGTGGGCTGCTTCATTTTCGAAAGGATAAATATAATCATGCAGACGAATAGGACGAATGATTTTTTGCTGAAAAATAAAATCAATATCCTGATCATTTAATGATGAGTTATTCAATCTATTGAGAAGCTTCGTAGGTATTAGAATTTCTTCAGTTTCAATTCTATGTTTGCTTAAAAGAGCTAATGCTTTTGCTAGACCCTTTGGTCCTTCACCTGAATAACAAGATGTAAAGCCAGAGCGAATGACATAATAATTTTCGGTTAGATCTTTCAAGATAAAGGCATGAGATTGTTCACTTGTCAGCAATAGGGCGTAACTTAGATCTGCATGAGTTTGGATCAAATTGTGCAGGCTTAATAGACATGTTTCTGTAATGCCTTCTTCACCTAAATAATCGACACGATAGTAATTTTCTGTTTTAAACATTTTTATAAATAGAGAATTGTTGTTCGAAAAGATGATGGGGTAAATTGGGGTAAAAATCTAGTACTTCAAATTTTCTAATTGCTAGATTTCTTTGGGGATTTTGGGTGAGTTCAATTGCCACCACCTCAAAAAAAGCTATTATTTAAAAACCGTTCATTTTTTTTTGCAAAAAATTATCTTGAATTTATATATGAGCCAATGAATAAAAAATAATTATACTTTTTTTTGAAGAGTTAATTTTTTATTATATTCCATACTGCAGTTATATTTTCAATCTCAGCACCCTAAGGCACTGAGATTACCTAAAAAATTAAAATGAAGAGCTAGTTATAACTCCACATGTATGGGTATATGTGAGCTTCCTCACAAGAACTATCTTAAATTACATATTTGGATAATTCGGACCACCACCGCCTTCAGGCGTTACCCAGGTGATATTCTGAGAGGGATCTTTGATGTCACAAGTCTTACAATGCACACAGTTTGCTGCGTTAATTTGGAAACGTTTAAAACCGTCATTCTCTTCCATAATTTCATAAACACCAGCAGGGCAGTAGCGCTGAGCAGGCTCATCCCATTTTGGTAAGTTCACATTTACTGGAATAGAGGCATCTGTCAGCTTCAAGTGAGCAGGCTGGTTTTCTTCATGTACTGTGTTTGAAACGAATACAGAAGATAGGCGGTCGAACGTTAACTTGCCATCCGGTTTTGGATAGTCTGGTTTCATGTTGTTCGCTTCTACAGATTTCATTGCGCTGTAGTCAGGCTGTAAGTCATGCAGCGTAAATGGCACTTTAAAGATGTTTTGATCGATAAAGTTAAATGCGCCGCCGCCGAATGTACCGAATTTATGCATTGCAGGGCCAAAGTTACGAGCGTTGTATAACTCTTCTTTTAACCAGCTGTTGTTAAATTTCTCAGTGTATGCAGTCACTTCTTTAGCGAAGAAGTCTTCACCTTCGGTCACACGGGCAATAGCAAGGTCACCGCCTTTTTCTACACCGGCAGCAATCGCTTCAAATACTGCTTCACCGCACAGCATGCCAGATTTCATGGCAGTGTGAGAGCCTTTGATTTTTGCAAAGTTCAAGAAGCCAGCGTCATCACCAATCAGCGAGCCGCCTGGGAATGTGAATTTAGGAAGCGAGTTGAAACCTCCTTTCACAACTGCACGCGCGCCATAAGAAATACGCTTGCCGCCTTCAAGGAACTGTTTGATCAGCGGGTGTGTTTTCCAGCGCTGCATTTCCATGAATGGGTACATGTGCGGGTTGGTATATGACAAGTCTACGATCATACCCAAAGTCACTTGGTTGTTTTCTGCGTGGTATAACCACCAGCCGCCTGAAGAACCCGTTTCAGTTAAAGGCCAGCCAGCACCGTGCATTACCGTACCTGCTTTGTGTTTTGCAGGGTCGATTTCCCAAAGCTCTTTAATACCGATACCGTAATGCTGCGGATCAGCATCTTTATCTAAATCAAATTTAGAAATAAGGCGTTTGCCTAGATGGCCGCGGCAGCCTTCAGCAAATAATGTGTATTTTGCATGCAGTTCATAGCCAGGGGTAAAGTTGTGCGTCGGTTCGCCATCTTTGCCAATGCCCATGTCGCCAGTTTGGATGCCTTTAACCGTACCGTCTTCATGGTAAAGGATTTCTGAAGCTGCAAAGCCTGGGAATATTGATACTTCTAATTCTTCAGCTTTAGCGCCTAACCAGCGAACCACGTTGCCCAATGAAATGACATAGTTGCCATCATTGTGCATGGTTTTTGGCACCATCCAATGCGGCATTTCTTGAGATTTTTCATCAGACAATAAGAAATAGGTTTTGTCTTCAGTGACAGGCACATTTAAAGGAGCGCCTTGTTCTTTCCAGTCAGGGAAGAGTTCATTCATCGCGCGCGGTTCAAGCACAGCGCCAGACAGAATATGCGCCCCTACTTCGGAGCCCTTTTCTACGACACAAACGGACAAATCGTTCAGGTTATTTTCAATTGCAAGTTGACGGATTTTAATCGCTGCAGAAAGACCCGCAGGGCCTGCACCAACGATTACTACGTCAAACTCCATCGATTCACGTGTAATATCTTCCATGATTTTTACTCTGTGGATTATTTCATAAAATTGGGGTGAGAAATTTCAGCTTAAATTTAAAAACCCGCTTGCTGGCCTAAGCAAGCGAGATAAGAAGTTAAATAATGCCTTCAACTGATAAGGATTGAATATATTCTGGACTAAACTCCAATTCCTTTAAAATACTGTGGGTATGCTGACCTAAACTAGGTATGCCTTTTACAGTAAAATCCTCAGTATTGGATAAACCGACTGGTTTTAAGGTTGGGATTTTTCCAACAGGGGAATCGACCTCAATCCAACGCTGGCGTGCCTGAAGCTGTGGATGCTGCCATAGGTCTTGAACTTGATTGACACGTGCATTGGCAATATTTGCGCTTTCTAAACGCTGCATAATTTCAGCTTGTGACCACTGGCTGAACTTTTTTTCGATCATATGACACAATGTATGTCTGTTTTGCGAGCGGAGTGTATTGGTGTGGAATCTTGCATCGAGATAAAGTTCAGGAGCTTCTAGTACCATTTCACAAAAGGCTTGCCATTCACGATCATTTTGCACACCTAAAATGACTTGCTTTTGATCGCCTGTTGGGAATGGCCCATAAGGGTAAATGGTGGCATGTGAAGCACCGCTCCGAGGTGGTGAGGACTCACCATTTAGAGTGTAATACAGCGGGTATCCCATCCATTCTGTCATGCTTTCCAGCATAGAGACATCAATGCGTTTACCTTTGCCTGTTTTACCGCGCTCAATCAGCGCAGCCAGAATATTACTGTAGGCATACATGCCAGCAGAAATATCTGCGATGGAACATCCTGCTTTAACACTTTCCTCATCCGTGCCAGTAATAGAGAGAAAGCCTGACTCACTCTGAATCAGCAAGTCATACGCTTTTTTGTCGCGGTATGGCCCAGGATGATTAAGATCATCGCCATATCCAGAAATGTCGCAGACAATAATTCTAGGATTAATTTCAGCAAGCTCTTCGTATGAAAAGCCTAAGCGTGATGCCGCACCAGGCGCTAAGTTTTGTACTAATACATCAACTTTTAATAAAAGTTGTTTGACTACAGCTTTTGCTTGTTCAGTTTTTAAATCTAACGTCAGGCTTTCTTTTGAACGGTTTGTCCAAACAAAATGCGAGGACATGCCATCGACACGTTCATCGTACTTTCGGGCAAAGTCACCAACCTGTGGGCGTTCAATTTTGATGACACGTGCCCCAAGGTCTGCGAGTTGCCTTGTACAAAATGGCGCAGCAATCGCATGTTCTAAAGAGACTACAGTGATTCCATCTAAAGCTGGCATGTTAACCCTCGTGATATTGTACAGCGCCTTTCATTGCAATTTGCCCGTCAGATTTTTCAATCCATAATTCAGCTTGGTTGAGCTGTACATCGCCGCAAATTGAAAATGTATTGAAATCATATACAGGATTAACAGCTTTGAATTCGAAGCGCGAAATTTTTTTATCGCTATGTTCTTGTTTAAATGTATGCAGCAACAATGTTGCTAAAAGGGGGCCGTGAACGACGAGGCCTGGGTAGCCTTCTGTTTCCATCGCATACGGACGATCATAATGGATTTTATGACTATTGAAGGTTAAAGCAGAATAGCGGAATAACGTAGTGGTATTCACTGAAAAACTTTTTTTGTATGTATATGGCTTTTCTGTGACCGCAATTGGCGCAGCAGCTTTAAGCGTTTGTGGCTGATTAGATGCAGCGCGATAAACGATATCCTGCTCTTCAACAATGGCTAAAATATCATTGGAAAATATAGAGTGCTTTACCGTAACGAAGTACATATCGCCACTTTTGCCAGATTTGAACTGAATTTTAATAATTTCAGATTCTTTACGGACGTTGGTATTGAGTAGTACAGGTTCAATAAATTCAATGCGGCTGCCTGCCCACATACGTTTAGGAAAAGGAATTGGGGGTAAGAATCCGCCTTTTTGAGGATGTCCATCTTCAGCGAGGTTTTCTGAATTTACAATTGGCAGGAAGTAAAACCATTGATATAGGTGCGGTAACTCACTGATTTTATTTTCCGTCTGATTTAGCAGCGCTTGCATCATTGAGACAGAGCGCGGATGTGTAAAATCATTTAAAACTTCTTTTTTGCCAATCCAAGCATCAAAATTTTCCATATTCTTATCCCTATATTCCTTTTTTTATTCCTTAAGATGCACGATCAATAATTTTTTGTGCTTGCAAAATAACCGGTAGATCAATCATTTTTCCATTCAAGCTGACTGCTTGTCCTTTTGCGTCTTCAACAGCTTGCATAATTTGGTTTGCCCAAGAAATTTCCTGAGTGCTTGGATTAAACGTTTGATTGACAAGATTGACTTGGTTGGGGTGAATACACAATTTGCCAGCGAAACCTAAGTTTTTAGCTTGCTGTGTTTCTAATTGAATTAAATCTTCATCCTTAAAATCAACCGTCACACCATCTACAGGTGCTTGAATCTTCGCGAGTTGAGAGGCTAAAACAATTTCATTTCTAAACGATAGCAGTTCTAAATAACCGCCATTCATATTCAACTCAAGTTGGAAATCAATCGTGCCAAACATCAAAGCAATGACTTGCTTGGTACAAGCAATTTGTCTGACATTTGCGAAACCCTGAGGTGTTTCAATCAGTGGAAAAATACCAACATCACGAATTTTCAGCACAGCTTCAATGTCTGCGCTGGATTCAGTTTTAGGCAGCACAATTGCGCTTATATTGGGAAATTTCGCTAATTCGATATCCGCCAAGAACCATTCAGTTTGGCTTGAGTTCACGCGGATCATCACTTGATGTTCAGGATGGTCTTGCAGCCAAGCAGCAAGTGCATCACGTGAAGACTGTTTAAGATCGAATGGAACGGCATCTTCTAAATCGATGATCACAGCATCGGCATCGGCATTGAGCGCTTTTTCGAAGCGCTCAACACGATTGGCTGGAACAAAGAGATAAGAACGTGCTGATTTCATCACTTTATTCATTGACTTACCTCATTAGAATGAACGTGGAAGACCAAGTAAGTGTTCAGCAACAAAGCTGTAAATTAAGTTGGTTGAAATAGGTGCAACTTGATATAAGCGTGTTTCACGGAATTTACGTTCGATATCATATTCATTAGCAAAACCGAAACCGCCATGGAATTGAAGGCAGTTATTTGCCGCTTCCCAACTTGATTTCGCTGCTAGATACTTTGCCATATTGGCTTCTGCACCACATTTTTCACCACGATCAAACATTTCACATGCACGGAAGCGCATTAGGTTTGCAGCTTCAATTTCAATGAAGTTCTCTGCCAATGGGAACTGTACACCTTGGTTCTGACCAATTGGACGGCCAAAAACTACGCGGTCTTTTACATATTGTGTAGCACGGTCCATAAACCAGTAACCATCGCCAATACATTCTGCGGCAATTAAAGTACGCTCAGCATTCAAGCCATCTAAAATATATTTAAAGCCTTTGCCTTCTTCACCAATTAGGTTTTCTTCAGGAATTTCTAAATTATCAAAGAAAATTTCGTTGGTTTCATGGTTAACCATATTTGGAATAGGGCGGACGATCATGCCATTTTTTTCAGCTTCACGTAAATCCACCATGAAAATGGACATACCTTCTGATTTTTTAGTGACTTCAGAAAGTGGAGTTGTACGTGCTAGCAGAATCATCCAGTCACTGTGCTGTACACGAGAAATAAAAACTTTTTGTCCATTTACCACATAGCGGTCGCTTTTTTTTACTGCTGTGGTTTTAATTTTGGTGGTGTCTGTACCCGTTGTTGGTTCAGTCACACCCATGGTTTGTAAGCGCCATTCGCCTGTTGCAATCTTAGGTAAATACAATTCCTTTTGTGCTTTAGAACCGTGGCGCAATAATGTGCCCATGTTATACATTTGACCATGGCATGATCCAGCATTGCCGCCGCTGCGGTTAACTTCTTCCATAATAATAGAGGCTTCAGTCAAGCCTAGACCAGAACCGCCATATTCTTCAGGAATCATGGCCGCCATCCAGCCAGCTTTTGTCAATGCATCAACGAATTCTTCTGGGTAGGCACGTTCTTCATCAATTTTACGATGATATTCTGCTGGAAATTCTGCACATAAAGCGCGGACTGCTTCGCGGATTTCTTGGTAATTATTGATTGTGCTTTTCATTTGATGTCCTTATCGAAACAGGTTTTTAGTAACTTGTAATGATCATATATTGTTATTATGAGAATAATAAAATAGAATATTTTGATAGTCGTTATGCTAAAAGAATATTGAAATGGACATCAAACAATTACGATCTTTTATAACAATTTCAGAGACTAAGAATATTACTAAAGCAGCAGCTTTATTAAATATTGTACAGCCTGCAGTTTCACGGCAAATTCATTTACTTGAGGATGAGCTTGGTGTCGAATTGTTTGAACGCGGCCGTCATGGCATGCACTTAACCAATGAAGGAAAAATTCTAGAAGTTTATGCAAGACGAGTTCTAAAGGAAATTGAAACTGCAAAAATTGAATTAACTTCATCAGACGGTGCGTTGAAAGGTACGGTCAATGTTGGGATCTTAGCAAGTCTAAGCGAAGCGCTCTCTGTATCTCTCATGCGGGTGATAAAAGAAAAATATCCCTTTGTCAATTTAAAAATTACAGTGGGGTATTCAGGGCATTTAAAAGAATGGCTAGAAAGCGGTGAGATTGATGTTGCTTTGATTTATGGGTCAGTTTCATCTAAGTTTTTAGATTTACAGCCGCTTGTACGTGAACAGCTGTGGCTGATAGGCGCTTACGACTCTAAACTAAATGAACTGGAAGAAGTAGAGTTGAAGCAGATGTCTGCATTTGAATTAATTTTGCCATACACACCGCATCGTTTACGTACACTGATTGAGCAAGGTTTTCATAAAGCTAAATATGAACTAAAGATCAGTGCAGAAGTGAATGATCTCAATGTGCAAAAACAATTGGTGAAAGAAGGCTTTGGATTTACGATTTTACCGCTGGTTTCTATTAAAACAGAATTAGCGCAAAAGACTTTGCAGGCCTCAATTATTAATCACCCAGATTTTATGCGTGAAATTGGTTTGGCACTCCCGAATACACGCCATATTTCAAAATTGGTGCATACCATTGCCAATGAAATTATTGCGAGTTCAAGACAGGCGGTACGTTCTGGTACATGGCTTGGCTGTGAATGGATCGGCCAAGAATAAAAAAATGCTCCCTCAGGAGCATTTTTTTATAGAGTATCAAACTTACGCTGTTTTATTTGCAGCGACAGTTGCATTTGCTTTGCTATCCGCTGACTCTAAATTTTTGGTGTCTGCTTGAGGGTCATACATTTTTTCTTTAATAAACAATGTTGGTAATGCACATATTAAATATGCAACACCCATCACCAAGAAGCCTAAACCAATAGAACCTTCTGTTGCAATGAAGCCAATGGTTGCAGGGGCAATAGTCGAACCGATACGTCCAACATTATGTGCGGTACCAATGGCAGTTCCACGTACATTGGTCGGGAAACTCTCAGACATATAGGTGGTATATACACCCAACGGCATGCCATATAAGAAACCAAAGATCACAAGCAAGTACAGAATATTGCTGGCATTATGGAACATTACAATGATGATTAAGAAAATTGCAGTAGAAATCGCACCGAACATGAAGGTGAACTTACGTCCGAGTTTATCACCCATCACACCAGCTAAAATCTTACCACCAATCATTGCTGTATAGCTGCCGATCAAATAGTTGGTCATAGACTTGAAGTTCATGCCCAATTCTTGCTCTAGGTACAACGGCATCCAGTTATTTACACCATAATAACCAAACTGCATGAAGCCAGCGACAATCATCCAAAACACGAGCGTTCTGAAAATTAATTTATCTTCAACCAATGCTTTAAATACTGAGCGGTCAGTTTTGACCATCTTAGCTTCATTTTGAGTACGATTGAGTCGTGCATTTTTCCAAGCTTCTGATTCTTTGACAAAAAATGGCATAAGAATACCAATAATTGCGGCTGAACCACTCACCATGAATAGCATACGCCAGCCATGTTCTGGAATAATCGCACCAGCAAGCAATGAAGCTACAATATAGCCAAATGTCCATCCAGTAAAAATTGTCGCAATAATCGTTGTACGATATTTTGTAGGAACAAGTTCTGACATCAAACCTGCACATACCATATAAACCGCACCTAAGCCTAGAGCAGAAAGAAAGCGAACAGCAGCAAATTGGTAAACGTCTGTAACAAAACCTAAAAGTGCAGTCAAGATTGAGAATTTAATGATACTCAAGGAAATAATACGGACACGGCCGAATTTATCGCTGGCCCAACCGCCAAAAATACCTCCGATGGCCATACCGGCAAGAGTTACACTGCCTAGCATTCCAGCTTGAAATGACGACAAGCCAAATTCTGCTTTTAAACTAGAGAGGCTATAAGAGAGGAGCAGCATATCTGCGCCATCGACTAAAAGAACCAAAAAGCAGAATATAAAAGCTGCAATCCACTTTTGCTTAGGCGGTGAACTGACTACATTTGCTGCTTGCATATAATTCATCCTTAAATGTTTTTTATATTTAATAGCCTGCTATGTTTTTTAAGATGTGAACATCTTATTTTATACGTTTTATTATGCTGAATATGGAATTCAGTTAATAAATAGATAGCATGATTGACTATAATTAAAATATAGTTGCGAAAGTTATTTAAATGGGTAAATTAATTTATCGATCCTGATTCAATTAATTTATTTTGATTATTAAGTGTGTCTGAAAAAACAGACAACCTAAAGATCTATATTTAATATAACGATGCTTTATTTGAATTTAAATAGATATAAATATGTTATGTTTTGATCTATTTAATGCTGAAAATTGATTGCTATTTAAACAAAAAACCATCACTGAAAGTGATGGTTTTTTACGTCGTATTTAGACTTTTTCAAATAAGGCAGCAATGCCTTGCCCGCCGCCGATGCACATGGTTTCTAATCCATACTTTGCATCTCTGCGCTGCATTTCATGTAAAAGCGTCGTCATAATACGGATGCCCGTTGCACCAATAGGATGACCGAGTGAAATCCCGGAACCATTGACATTGACACGTGAGTAGTCGTGTATATCTAATGCTTTTAACACTGCTAACGCTTGAGCAGCAAAGGCTTCATTCACTTCAAGCAAGTCAATTTCATCTAAGCTGATATTGTGTTTTGACAGCAATTTTTGTACTGCTGGTACAGGACCAATACCCATGCGGCTGGGTTCACAACCAACTGCAGTCCAACCTACAATTTTAGCCAATGGTTTCAAACCATGTTTTTCTGCATATTCTGCGCTGACCACTAAACATCCTGCAGCCGCATCATTTTGCTGACTCGAATTTCCTGCGGTGGTCACACCATTTTCACGCAGAATACGAAGTTTAGCTAAACCTTCTGCAGTTGTATCAGCTCGAATTCCTTCGTCACGGAGTACCACTGTTGTTTGTTTTTTAGTTTTAACTTCAACAGGAATAACTTCATCTGTAAACAAACCATTATTCCATGCAGCATCTGCTCTTTGATGACTCAGTGCGGCAAAAGCATCGCATTCTTCACGACTGATATTGTAATCATGTGCTAAATTATCTGCAGTTTCGGGCATGCCTGAAATATAGCCGAAACGCTCCACAGGTTGTGAACGCTCACGGCCACGCTCTAAGCGGTCATAAAAAGTCACATTACCTGCGCGTGAGCCCCAGCGCATATTGGTCGAGTAATATTCAATATTACTCATGCTTTCTACACCCAGAACAAGAACAGATTCTGCTTGGCCGGTTTGAATATTCATTGCAGCATTCATCAAGGCTTGGAGGCCTGAACCACAGCGACGGTCAAGTGTGTAGCCGGGAACCTCAATTGGAAGATTGGCTGCTAAAGCGGCATAGCGGCCCAGGCAGGGTGCTTCACTGGATGCATAAGATTGTGAGGCAATCACCTCATCAATCGTCGATGGATCAATTTGAGTTTTTTCTAGAACTGCTTCAATCACTTTCACGGCAAGATCTACAGCAGATAAGGATGCTAGACCACCGCCAAATTTACCAATAGGCGTGCGGATTGGGCTGACAATATATGCTTCTTTCATCATTAACTCCATTTAAAGATAAATCGTATTTTGTGCATCTGATTCCAACTGTGCTCTGTACTCAGGTGCTGCAATCTCAATCATTTTTTCTACACGCTGTTTAATAGACAAGCCACGTAAATCGGCAATACCAAATTCAGTAACAACAATGCCAATGTCACATCGAGGCGTTGAAACAGGGCCGTTTAATTGTGAGACAATCCGTGAAAAATTTTTACCTGCTGCAGGTAATGCAATGATGGAACAGCCATTTTGTGCCTGATTTGCCGCGCGAATGAAATCTAATGCGCCGCCAATTGCACCGACATAGACGCCATTTGCAACTTCAGCATTAACTTGCCCAGTCAGATCAACTTCAATTGCTGAATTCACTGCGATTAAGTTGTGAATTTTAGTCAGAACGCTGGCACTGTGCGTATAGGACGTTGGCCTCAATTGAATATTCGGGTTGAGGTGTACCAGCTGCTGTAATGCGTCCGAGCCGTTCACTAAGCCAGTAATTGTGATACCGGTATCAATGGGTTTCTCGGCATTGTTAATCACGCCAATTTTGGTCAGTTCACCAACACCATCACTAATAATGCCGCTATGAATACCTAAATTCTTGTGCTGATTTAAGGCATTTAAAACGGCTTCAGGCAGGGTGCCGATGCCAATTTGTAAGGTTGAACCATTTGGAATTAATGAGGCTACATTCTCTGCAATTTGCAAATTAACCAATGAGTGTTCATTATTTATTTCGGTAATATGTTTATGATTGGATTCAATGAAATAATCAAAATTTTCTTGCGTTAAATATGTCTCTGAATATGTCCATGGAATATCTGAATTAATTTGTGCAATAATGATTTTAGACTTAGGGATTAAATCTGAAATATAATCCTGACCATGTCCAAAACTATATTGTCCTAACTCATTGGGTGCTGAGAGCTGTATTAATAAAATATCAGGAGATATGTGCTCTGCTAGCATTGAATAATGTAAAGGCAGAATATCTAAATGATGATTTTTTGCCAAATTACGATTACTTCCAGCACCGCAATAACTTGAGAAATCGATTTTTTCAGCATGTGCTGGCTGACATGTGGCGTAGTTACTGATACCTAAAAAAACACGGAATTTTGGCAGCTCAGGTAACTTTTGCATTAAATCCTGAGTTAAAGAAATAGGTTCAGCCTGAGCTTGTCCCCAAACAATTAAGTCGTTTTCTTTAATGATGTTTTTCCAGTCGACACTTTTTACTTTGTTCATCATATTCATTCATTTATACATAAGAACAAAAAAGGGCTCGTCCTGTCGAGCCCCATTATTTTTTATGATGCTTCGCGAATCATGTTGCGGGCAATAATGATTTGCTGAATTTGTGTTGTACCTTCATATAAACGGAATAAGCGTACATCACGGTAGAAGCGTTCAATAGGGTATTCGCTGATATAGCCTGATCCACCTAAAATTTGTACACCGCGGTCTGCTACTCGGCCGCACATTTCAGTGGCAAACATTTTTGCACAAGAGGATTCCGTGCTGACATTTTGTCCCGCATCACGTTTTCTTGCTGCATCTAAAACCATGCATTTTGATGCATAAATCTCAGCTTTAGAGTCTGCAAGCATGGCTTGAATCAATTGGAAATTAGCAATTGGCTCACCAAATTGGGTACGTTCCATTGCATAGCGTAAAGAGTCTTCTAGGATACGTGTTGCTGCACCCGCACTAAGTGCTGCAATATGCAGACGGCCTTTGTCGAGCACTTTCATGGCAGTTTTAAAACCGACACCTTCAACACCGCCAATCAGGCTTGATGCAGGAATACGGCAGTTTTCAAAAATAACGTCACAGGTATGCGCGCCTTTTTGCCCCATTTTTTTATCACGCTTACCAAGTGAAATGCCTGGTAATTTACTGTCGATGATAAAAGCCGAAATACCGCCTGCACCTTTAATATCTGGGTTAGTACGTGCCATTACTGTAAAGACACCGGCATGCGGGGCATTGGTAATAAAACGCTTCGTACCATTTAAAATGTATTCATCACCATCTTTTACTGCTGTTGTTTTTAATGAAGCCGCATCAGAACCTGAGTTGGGTTCAGTTAAGCAGAAAGAACCAATGATTTCGCCTGAAGCAAATTTAGGTAAAAATTGCTGTTTTTGTTCTTCTGTGCCATCAATGATTAAACCCGCAGCTCCAATACCGTTATTTGTGCCAATGTACGAACGGAAGGCTGGAGAGGTGCGTCCAAGCTCAAATGCAATGATGACTTCTTCTTCCATGGTTAAGCCAAGACCTTCATATTGATCAGGAATTGTTAAACCAAATAGTCCTAACTCTTTCATTTGCTGAACGACATGCGGTGGCATTTCATCTGTTTCAGCCATTAACTCTTCATTCGGAATTAATACGCCATCAACGAATTGACGAATTGTATCTACCAATTGATCTAATGTTTCTTGATCGCGGATCATGACAGTGGCTCCTTGTGTCATTTATGAACTGTTCTCGTCTGAACAGCTATTCAATTTTGTTTAATTATTTCTCACTTTATACAGTGTCAATGTTATCACTTCAATCAGATTTTAAGATTACACAGTGAATTTTATATGTTAATTTTTGATCAAAATAATCAAAAATTAATATCCACTTTTAGTCTATTTTCATAGCTTTAATCATTCCTTTTAAAAATAATCATCTGTATATTGATTTAAAAATACGCTGTACGGAATACAAAAGAACGGTATGGATATACTTAAAATAGCGGTTAAGGAAGATGGGGTTGCAATTGTTGAATTGCATCGCCCTGAAGCGCGAAATGCTTTAAATTTAGCGCTTAGAGAGGCCTTGGCAAATGCCTTTGATACTTTAGATGCCGATAAAAACGTAAAAGTGATTGTGTTGACTGGCGGTGAAAAAATCTTTGCTGCTGGTGCTGATGTTAACGATTTTCTAACGGCTACAACTAGCCAAATGTATTTGCGCCATACTGAAAAATACTGGAAAAGTATATCAAATTGCAGCAAGCCTATTATTGCTGCTGTTAATGGCTATGCATTGGGTGGAGGCTGTGAACTTGCCATGCATGCAGACATTATTATTGCGAGCGAAACAGCAACTTTTGGACAGCCAGAAGTCAAGCTCGGTCTTATGCCGGGTGCAGGCGGTACGCAGCGTTTATTACGTGCTATTGGCAAATATAAAACCATGCTGTTGGTGTTGACAGGAAAATTAATTCCTGCTCAGGAAGCATTGCAAATGGGTTTGGTTTCAGAAGTAACAGCAGGTGATGCGACGCCAAAAGCGATTGAAATAGCAAATACAATTGCTGGTTTTTCAACGATTGCAGTACAGCAGATTAAGGAAGTGACCAATTTAGGACAGGATATGTCTTTAGATGGCGCACTTGCGCTAGAGCGTAAAGCTTTGCAAATTTTATTTGATACGAAGGATCAAAAAGAGGGTGCAAAAGCCTTTTTAGAAAAAAGACCAGCTGTGTATCAAGGAGAGTAACACAATGAAAATTGAGAAAATGGCGCTAGTGGGTACTGGCGTAATGGGTATGGGTATTGCGCAAATTGCAGCACAGGCAGGTCTTGAGGTTCGTTTATTTGATGCGAAAGAAGGTGCGGCTCAAGTAGGTTTAAATAAACTCAAAGCTACTTTGGAAAAATTGGTAGCGAAAGGGAAAATTTCTCCAGCTGCTTTTGAGCAAACTATTTCCCGTTTCATTGTGGTTGATCAGTTAGAGCAAGTAGCTGGTGTTGACTTGGTTGTTGAAGCAATTATTGAAAACTTGGAAATTAAACAGACCTTGTTTAAGCAGCTGGAAGACATTGTCTCTGAGTCGGCTATTTTAGTTTCAAATACTTCGTCATTGGTCGTTACAGAAATTGCTGCAAGCTGTAAGCATAAAGAACGTATAGCAGGATTCCATTTTTTCAATCCTGTGCCGCTGATGAAAATTGTAGAAGTGGTCAAAGGTTTATTTACTTCGGATGAAGTTGTAGATTCTTTATTAGAATTGGCTGAGTGCATGGGTCACTTTGGTGTGAAAACTAAGGATACACCAGGATTTTTGGTGAATCATGCAGGACGTGCTTTTGGAACAGAATCACTTAAAATTTTAGGTGAAGGTGTTGCAACTGTCAGTGAAATGGATCGCATTTTACGTGAGTCTGCAGGTTTTAAAATGGGGCCGTTTGAACTGTATGATTTAACAGGTTTAGATGTTTCTCATCGTGTGATGGAATCCATTTTCAATCAGTATTATCAAGAAGACCGTTACCGTCCAAGTACACTGACCCGCTTAATGCTGTCTGGCAATACAGTAGGTAAAAAAGTTGGTCAAGGTTTCTATCGTTATGATCAAGATACACGTTTAGATCAAGCACCGCCGCAAGCTGTACCGAATGTAAAAGACTTTAATGCGGTTTGGCTGGGTACAGACTTTGAAACGGACCGTGAAATTTTGGCGCAATATGTTCAATCACACGGATTCATTTTAGATCATGCCGAAAGTCCTGCTGCGGATAGCCTGATTGTATTGGCGACTTATGGCGAAGACACAACAACAGCTAGCCAACGTTTTAATGTCGATGCAGCGCGAAGTGTCAGCATCGATATGTTGACTGACTTTAATATGCGCCGCGTATTAATGCCGTCCATCATTACGGATAAAAAATACATTGATCAAGCGCATGCATTATTTGCAAAGAATAATCATGGCGTCAGCGTGATTGAAGAAAGTGTAGGCTTCGTCAGTCAGCGTGTAATTTCAATGATCATTAATTTGGCATGTGATATTGCTCAGCAGCGTATTGCATCTGCTTCAGATATTGATAAAGCGGTACGTTTAGGTCTTGGTTATCCGCATGGCCCGATCAGCTGGGGTAATGTGCTTGGCGCACATCGTATTTTATTGGTACTTGATCGTATTTATGCGATTACCGGTGATCAGCGCTACCGTCCAAGCCCATGGTTACAGCGCCGAGCAAAACTTAAATTAGATTTGCTGCACACAGCGTCGATTTAACGCATTTATTCATCATTTTTTCAAGAACGAAACAATATTCTGAACGGATTTAGAGGTGATTTATTATGGGTACTTTAGAAGGTATTCGTGTCCTAGATTTAAGTCGTATTTTAGCGGGTCCTTGGTGTGGTCAAATATTGGCTGACCTTGGTGCAGAAGTGATTAAAGTGGAACGTCCACGTGTGGGAGACGATACCCGTATGTGGGGTCCACCTTGGATGAAAAACGATGCTGGGGAAGAAACACGTGAAGGTGCGTATTTCCAAGCTGCGAACCGCAATAAGCATTCAATTACCATTGATATTTCTAAGCCAGAAGGACAAGAGATTGTCCGTCAACTTGCGAAGGATTCTGATGTTGTTATTGAAAACTATAAGGCGGGTTCCTTAAAAAACTACGGTTTAGACTATGAGAGCTTAAAAGAAATTAATCCAGGCTTGGTGTATTGCTCTATTACAGGCTTCGGTCAAGATGGACCACGTGCAGAAGAGCCGGGTTATGACTACATCATTCAAGGTATTGGCGGTTTGATGTCAGTTACGGGTGATAAAGAGCCGTTAAAAACCAGCGTTGCATTTGCCGACTTAAATACAGGTTTATATTCGGCCATTGCCATTCAAGCAGCGATTATTAACCGCTTTAAGACAGGTCAAGGTCAGCATATTGATATGGCGCTGTTGGATGTACAAGTCGCATGTTTAGCCAATATTGGCATGAACTATATTACATCAGGTGAAATTCCGAAGCGTTATGGCAATCAGCATGCCAATGTTGTTCCATATCAAGTTTTTAAAGCTTCTGATCAAGACTTTATTGTGGCTTGCGGAAATGACAAGCAATATGTAGTGCTGTGTGAAGCGATTGGTTTACCCGAATTAGCAACAGATCCACGTTTTGTGACCAATGCACTTCGACTTAAAAACCGTGATGAAATTGTCGAAATTTTAAGTCAGCATTTCTTAACCAATACAGGAAAATACTGGGTGGAAACCATTCAGAAAGTCAAAGTTCCTGTCGGTGTCATCAATAATCTTGAACAGACCTTTGCTGAACCACAAGTGATTGCCCGAAAAATGCTGGTTGAAATGAAGCATCCAATGAAAGAGAAATTGAAAGTCATTGCTTCGCCAATGAAATTTTCACGCACTCCAGTGCAATATCGTAAGGCACCGCCAACCTTGGGTGAAGACACCGATGCTGTTTTAGAACGATACCTTGGAGCTGAAGAAATTTCTCAGCTGCGTACGAAGGGTATTGTCGGTTAATCAAAAAGTGTTATTTCGCTTAAATTGCCAATTTAAGCGAAAACTAAGTGTTTAAGTCCCCCTGCAAAAAGGCATCAAATTTTTTTATGAAATTTGAGGGGGACACTTGTTTCATGAAATTGAAATGAAAATTTCATAATAAATTCAAATAAATGGATGTTTGAAAATCACAGGGAGGGCACTATGTTGCCATTTTTAAAATCAAGTTTAGTTGCAGCGCTGAGCAGCTGTTTATTTATTCCAATGACGTATGCGAATACGGAAATCAATCAAAAGATTGATGCGCTTTACAAGGAAATAGATCAGTTGAAAGCAATGGTTGCGCAGCAAAATGCGCAACTGCAGCAAAATCAAAATACCACGGCAACACTCGTAGCAAATACAGAAAAAGCTGATCAAACCATCGTTCAAGCCCGTTCTAAAGGCGGTGCGGAAGTCACGCTCTATGGTTTTGTCCGTGCGGATGCTGCGTATCAATTTGAAGGCGGTAACGGTATTTTTAACCGTATCAACAACGTGGCTTTAGAGGGTGATGCCAATAAAAAGCAAACGGAAAACCGCTTCGACAGCACATTGACTTCATCACGTATTGGGATGGATTTAAAGACTAAACTGGCAGATAAAGATATCAATGCTAAAGTGGAAGTCGATTTTCGCGGCGGTGATAAAAACGATACCATTCGTATTCGTCATGCTTATTTGGCTTGGGACAATTGGCTTGTTGGTCAAACAACATCATCATTTTTATCCACTGAGACACTGCCAGAGCTTTTAGATTTTAATGGTGTTTTGGGTGGTGGCGTTTATCGAACGCCAATGGTTCGCTATAGCCATGCGCTGTCACCGGATGCACAGCTTTTGGTGGGGATAGAAAAATCCAGTGATGCCAATGAGTTTCCCGCACTGACGGCAAAAGTCAGTCAAAAACTGGCCGATAACAAATTATTAATTAATGGTCGAGTTTTGGCGCAAGAAGTCAGAAACCGTTCTCAGCAGGATGATCTCACGGAATTTGGCTGGGGTGTCGCAGCAGGTCTGCAATATCAACCCGCGAATAATGTGACAGTGAATGCAAACTACTCACATGTCGTTGGTGATGATAAGTATTTTTTATATAACGCTTCAAACAGCTATATTCAAAGCAATGATTTGAAGTTAGTTGAGTTTGATGCAGTGAGCGCAGGTTTAACGTATCGTATTAATCCGAAATTAAGAAGTACTTTAGGTTATGGTGCATTATTTTATGATGAAAATAATGCGACTGGAAATGAGAGTTTACAGCAAGCTTGGCTAAACCTGATGTATAACCCATTTAAACCAGTGACTTTTGGTATGGAGTATATATATGGTGAACGTGAAACGATGGATAATAAACAAGGTAAAGATAGCCGTTTAGAATTTATGGCGAAATATGATTTTTAATTGGTTTGTTATTTAAATATCAGGCTATATATTAATATGGCCTGATATTATTTTTTTTGGAAAAAATTAATATTATCGTTTGATGATCATTAATGTTGCTGTGCCATGCGCAAAAACTTTATTATTTTCATCAATAATTCTACCTTCAGTCATAACCAAAGTTTTACCTGTATTGATAATGGTTCCAATTCCCCTGTAGGTTTTATTAATTTGCATCGGACGGATCATTTTAATATTTAGGTCAGTCGTGGCAAAACGAATCCCTTTTTCCATGACAGTATGTGCTGCAGCGCCAGTTACACTGTCTAATACCGTTGCGCAAAAGCCACCATGAACACCGCCTTGAAGGTTTATATGATGTTGATTTGGCGTAACTTCATAAACAATATATCCAGTTTTTACTTCAACCAGTTTCATTGGGATGGTGCTGGCCATCGGGGCGTGGGAAATACTCCCATCTTTGACTGCTGTTAAAAACTCTAAACCCGTAAGTTGATCTGTAGACATTTTAAATCCTAAATATATTGCTGTTCTAAGAGAATATTTATTTTATTTATAACATAAAATTTTAAAAATTAAATACAACTTTGTTATTGGACTGCTCTTTGTATAGTGAAAAACTATTGTTAGCCGAAGAAAATTTTATTATACCTGTTTGGTTTATTTATGTAGATTTGTTTTTAGGGTGTTTTGATTTAAGTTGAAAATTCATTTTATTTATATGAATTTTATAAATTAAAACGTCGCATTGTGATTTATTTTCCAATGTGTATCTTCTATTCATTATTAATACGTAGAAAACTATGCGCCAAATTCATAAAATATTAGTTGCGAACCGTGGTGAAATTGCGATTCGTGTCATGCGGGCAGCATCTGAAATGGGCATTCGAACCGTTGCGATTTATGCAGAAGAAGATAAATTTGCCATGCATCGTTTTAAATCAGATGAAGCATACCGAGTAGGAGCAGGCAAGAAACCAATTGCGGCTTACTTAGATATTAAGGACATCATTAGAATTGCATTAGAAAATAATGTAGATGCCATTCATCCAGGTTATGGTTTTTTATCAGAAAATCCAGATTTTGCAGAAGCTTGTAAAGAAGCTGGAATACTATTCATTGGACCGAGTGCAGATGTGATGAGACAGCTTGGTAACAAAGTAATGGCGCGTAATGTCGCAGTCATTGCTGGTGTGCCAGTTGTGCCAGCAACAAATGCACTGCCAGAATCAATTATGGAATGCCGAGAGATTGCCGCTCAAGTGGGTTATCCATTAATGCTGAAGGCAAGCTGGGGTGGTGGTGGTCGTGGCATGCGTGCAATTGAGCATGAGGGTGAGCTTGAAGATGCTATTCACATTGCACGCCGTGAAGCAAAATCTGCTTTTGGTAATGATGAAATTTATTTAGAGAAGTTGATTCGTCAAGCACGTCATGTTGAGGTGCAGATACTTGGGGACATGCATAACAATATTGTTCATTTGTTTGAGCGTGATTGTACGGTACAGCGTCGCAATCAAAAAGTTGTAGAGCGTGCGCCTGCACCTTATTTGAATGAAGAACAGCGTGAAAAACTCTGTGCAGCAGCCTTGAGGCTTGCAAAGGCGGTGAACTATACGCATGCGGGTACAGTTGAATTTTTAATGGATGCTGAAACAAGCGAGTTTTACTTCATTGAAGTCAATCCGCGTATTCAAGTAGAGCATACAGTCACTGAGGAAATCACTGGCATTGATATTGTCAAAGCTCAGATTCGTATTACTGAAGGGGCGAAGATCGGTGAGAAAGAAAGTTTTGTTCCTGTCCAAGAGCAAATTAAAATGCTTGGTCACGCTGTTCAATGCCGTCTGACCACTGAAGACCCGAAAAATGCGTTTATGCCAGATTATGGCAAGCTGACTGCATATCGTGCAGGGACAGGTTTTGGGGTGCGGGTCGATAGCGGGACAGCTTATACTGGTGCTGTTATTAGTCCATATTATGATTCGCTGCTTGCAAAAGTGACGGTACGTGGTTCATCTATGCATGAAGCCAATTCCCGTATGTTGAGAACTTTAAAAGAATTTAGAATCCGCGGTGTTGCGAATAATTTAGCCTTTCTAGAAAATGTAATTACCCATCCATTATTCAGTTCGGGCCAATGTACGACAAAATTTATTGATACAACACCAGAGCTGCTGAACTTTCCAATTAAACAAGACCGTGCAACAAAGCTCTTAGAGTTTTTAGGTGATATCACTGTCAATGGTCAGCCGGAACTGAAAGGTAGACAATTACCTCAAATACAGACCTTTTCAGCACCACTACCGTCTTGGGAACTTAGCAATGATTCAGGTTTAACAGGTTCTAGAGAGCAATTTAAATTGCTCGGCGCAGATGGTTTCAGTCAATGGATGTTAGATCAGAAACGCGTCTTGATTACCGATACGACTATGCGAGATGCACATCAGTCATTGTTTGCGACGCGAATGCGCAGTGCAGATATGCTTGCCATTGCGCCATATTATTCAAAAATGGCAGACCAGCTATTTTCACTCGAATGCTGGGGCGGGGCAACTTTTGATGTATCGATGCGTTTCTTAAAAGAAGACCCTTGGGAGCGTTTGGAAAAACTACGTGAAGCTGTACCAAATATTTTATTCCAAATGTTGCTCAGATCTTCAAATGCGGTGGGATACACCAATTATCCTGATAATGTCGTACGTCATTTTATTCAGCAAGCCGCGCAGTCTGGTATTGATTTATTCCGTGTTTTTGACTCTTTAAATGCAGTGGATAATATGCGCACCGCGATAGATGCTGTACGTGACACGGGCATGCTTTGTGAAACCGCGATTTGCTATACCGGCGATATTTTTGATCGTAGTCGCCGCTATGATTTGAAATATTATGTCAATATGGCGAAACAGCTGGAAAAGGCTGGAGTAAATATTCTGGCAATTAAAGATATGGCCGGTATTTGTAAGCCTAAAGCTGCCTATGAATTGATTAAGACCTTAAAAGAAGAGACTGGTTTACCAGTTCACTTCCATACACATGACACAAGCGGGATTGCTTCGGCAAGTATCTTAGCTGCAATTGATGCAGGAGTAGATGCTGTAGATACCGCCATGGATGCAATGAGCGGTTTGACCTCGCAGCCAAGTATGGGCTCCATTGTTTCGGCACTGCAAAATACTGAGCGTGATACAGGTTTAAATCAGAAAAGTCTACAAGCGTTATCGAGCTATTGGGAAGGCGTACGCAATATTTATGCACCGTTTGAAGCAGATATGCGTGCAGGCACAGCAGACGTTTATCATCACGAGATGCCAGGCGGTCAATATACCAACCTACGCGAACAGGCGCGCTCTTTAGGTTTAGAAGAGCAATGGTCAGATATCTCAGATGCGTATGCTCAAGTCAATTTACTGTTTGGTGATATCGTTAAAGTCACGCCGACCTCTAAAGTTGTAGGGGATATGGCTTTGTTTATGGTGTCGAATAATTTGACGACCGAAAATGTAAAAAGCGCAGACTATGCAATTGATTTCCCTGAATCTGTAATTTCGCTGTTTAAGGGTGAATTAGGAGTGCCAGCGCATGGTTTTCCTGAAGATTTACAACGAAAAATTTTAAAAGGTGAACAGCCTTTAAGTGACAGACCTGGTGCGCTTTTGCCTGCAGTTGATTTAACAGGGGAAAAGAAAAATGTTCAAAAACTTTTAGGTCAGTGTATTCGTGAGCAAGAATTTGCTTCTTATTTGATGTATCCAAAAGTATTTATGGAATTTATGCAGCATAAGCAGAAATATGGTGCAGTATCCAATATACCTTCGACTGCATTCTTTTATGGCTTAATGGAAAATGAAGCTGTTGAAGTTCCGCTTGAAAAAGGCAAAATGCTAGAAATTAAACTTCTAGCGCAATCCCAAGCGAAGAATGGAAACGTTGATTTATTTATTGAATTAAATGGACAGTTGAGATTGCTGCAAATTCAGCAAACTGGACAACTGTCAGAGCAGAGCCGTACTCAAGCTGAAACAGGAAATGCGCAGCATGTTGGCGCGCCAATGCCGGGTATGATCAGTACTGTTGCTGTGAAACAAGGCCAGAAAGTTGAGAAAGGAGAAACTTTATTTACTGTTGAGGCAATGAAAATGGAGTTGGCGGTTAAAGCGGAAGTGGATTGTATTATTCAAGACATTTTATTGAATTCGGGTCAATCTGTAAAAACCATGGATTTGGTGATGACATTATCCTAAGAGAAAATAAATTCAAGCAAGCCCAGATTTGCAATCTGGGTTTTCGTTTATACTAATTTATTAATTGAGCCATTTTGTCATTCAATAAGGTGTAATCAGGTGGGGGAGTAGTAGCACCTGAAATAAGCATGTTTTGCTGTCTGTAACATCCAGCATTGTCATTATCAATATTTTTAAGAATTAGTTGATGGATGTTCTGGATTTGCCATTCAGAAAAAGGCTCTTCTTTACGAATAAAGCCTTCTACATAGTAAATCGCATTTCTACGGTTAATTGCCTCGAAATGTGCTCGTAATGCTTTCCCGCCAACAGTAATACCTTCCAACACAACTTTTGTTTCTAGCAATGTCAGTGTATTGGCTGCAATTGCATTTGAATGGTATGTTCAGCGAACAATAAGATTTTTTTACAATTGCAGGAGAAAGGGGACGATGCTGATCTAATTTTGTTTTTAAAGTATCTATAATGTCAAACATAACTTTTTATCTACAGTTGAATTTTTAAATGATACATATAAAAGAAATGTTATAACATTTCTTTTATATTAAATGTATACGTGTTAAAATCAGTACACCATTTCAAATCCTGTTAATGGATTTGAACAAAATAAATTTTGTGATTCAATGCGCTAAATCTAATTTGGGTAAAAAATGGGTACAGGTAAAATGCTATTGACTTTATGGTTCACTAAATCAATAGTTTAGGAGTTGAGTTCAACTCCCGCCATCTCCACCAAAATTTAATTCAGAGATGTTCGACTGAATGTGAAAAAGCCCTTAAATTCAATGTTTAAGGGCTTTTTTATTGGCTGTATTGTCCGATCCTGTCCTAAGCTGTGTGACCCAATTTTTGCCTTTTGTGGGTAATTATTGGGAAAATTTACCCAATTATTTTTAGTCTAGATAAAGGGTATATACAGATGAAACTCACAGATACGGAATGCAGAAAAGCACAGCCCCAAGATAGGCGTTATCGTCTTTCTGATGAAAATGGCTTATCACTATTGGTCACACCAGCAGGGCAAAAATATTGGAATGTGCGCTATACCATTCATGGTGAGCGTAAGTCAGAGTCACTGGGTCCGTATCCTGATATGAGCTTAAAGAAAGCAAGAGAGCTTGCCCTTGAACTGAAATACTTGTATTACAGGTCAGTCTAATACAAACATATCAAGCAATTTTTTAAATTGGTCGTTGAGAATTGGTTTGAGAGTTAAAGAATAAATAGTCATGATCTAAAAATGATAATCTGCTTTATTCAATACTCTTGAGATAACAGTGTAATCTTTAATCCCTTAGGAAAATTCGGTTCAAATTGGATGGTATAAGCATATTGTTGCAGCATTATTTTGACCAAAGATAAGCCCAGTCCATGACCTTTCTGCTGAGCCGATTTACGCCAAAAACGTTGTCCTAAGTAACGAATGTCTTCGGCATTTAAATGTCGGCCGTTATCTCGAATGCGTAACGTATTTTCCTGCATTCTCACCTCAATCACATCAGCGTTTGCATGCAATAAGGCATTTTCAAGCAGATTTTTAAGAACAGAATACAAGACAAATTCAGGTAATGCCAAATCACCAAGACTGTGCCAATCGACCTGAATTTTAGCTGTTGCTTCAGGATAAATCAGTGCTAAATCATCAAGTACTTTTGCAATAATAGGCTGTACCTGAATGCTTGCTTTGATCTGTTCAATAGATTGATCAGTATTCGATAACATCAGTAATTGCTCAAGTAAATCAGCATAGCGACGGACACTTTGATTTGCTTGATCCAAGCTATATTGCAATTTCATATTGCCGTCCGTTTTTGCCATCAGTTGTGCCAATTGCACATTGGTTTTAATTGCGGTTAAAGGACTCCGTAATTCATGCGCCGCGTATGCACTAAAGACTTTTTCATTTTCAAGACTTTGATGCAGTTTATGGACTAAGCGATTCGAATTTTGCACAAAAGGGTAGACCTCTGAGGGCATGGTATTGGCATCTAAGCTCGTTAAATATTGGCTTGCTTCATTGAGCGATAAATTAGACTGACTTAAATCGCTTACAACCTGATCCAAGGCTTTAAATTCTCGACGAACAATTAAAACAATTAAGCCGATACACAACAATAATGACAAGATCAGCGGAATTAAGACCGATTGCAAAATCTGTTTTAGCAAAGACTCCCGCAAAAACATACGCTCTGCAGCCACCACTTGAATCTCACCACGGCGTAACACATAACTGCGCCATTGCGTCTCACCTTGTTGCCAAGTACTAAAACCAACCGCTTGCTGACTTAAATCTTTCGGTGCACCGCGTGTTTTGGCAATGACATGCTGTCCTACACTGATGTCAGAGCTAAATAATGATACTTCGCACGCGATCAATGGTTCTTGGTCTGTGGAATGAAGTTGTTGAGCTAAGGCAGACTCATCCAAGCTTTGCACTGGTAATTGTTGAATTAGCCGTGCGACCATTTGTGCGGAAGCATGTAGACGTTGATCTAGGGTGTCCTGTAGACGTTTTTGTAAGTCGAGATACAGCCAAACAAATACCACACTCCATAAGCCGATCATCACAGCCAAAAGACTACTGACCAAGCGCCATTTTAAGCTGTGTGATTTTTGCATGGAATTGACTCAGGAATTTTAAACATATAGCCGACGCCCCGAATGGTCTGGATATAGTCCGCATGCAATTTTTGCCGTAAATGATAAATATGGACATTCAGGGCATTACTTTCAATGCTATCTTGAAAGCCGTATAACTTATCTAACAGCACTTCATTTTTAAGCACTTGATTTGGATGGCTCATCAAGGTTTCAAGCAAACTGTATTCACGTCGTGAAAGCTGAATAATCTGATCTTGATAATGGACTTCTTGAGTGTCTTTATTGAGCATTAAGTGGTCAAATTGAATGACATTCGATGAAAAACCGCGGTGACGTCGGGTGAGTGCATGAACCCGTGCAATTAGTTCATCCAGTTCAAAAGGCTTGGTTAAATAGTCATCGGCACCGACATTTAATGCCTCAACACATTGTTGGGTCTGTAACCGTGCGGTTAAAACCAAAACAGGGATATGGATCTGATCTCTGCGCCATGATCGCAGTAAGTCTAAACCATCTTGGTCAGGTAAGCCTAAATCCAGCAAACATAGATCGACCGCACTGTGGCGGATAAAATAATCTGCATCACGCGCATGACTCACATGTTCTACTGAAATATTTAAAAAATCCAATGTGGCACAAATACTTGAGGCAATATATGGATCATCTTCAACCAAAACAACAAACATAGCGTTTTCCTGACTTCCTACCTGTATTTTATAAATGATTTATCTTGTTAATGCTCCCTTAATTTATGCTTTTGCATAATCAACCAAAATAGATTCGTATCGGGTATTGGAAGTCATCTATGCGTATAGGGTTAGCAGGGTTGTGTGGAATATTCAGCATTTTGAGTATGCAAAGCGCATTGGCTGATTTTTTACCCCCTGATCAAGCATTTGCTTTTCAGGCTGTATCGACAGCGCAAGACCAAGCCAGCTTCACGTGGCGTATTGCTGATGGTTATTATCTGTATCATGATCAGCTTAAAGTCATTGAAAATGGCAAAGCATTATCACTGCAACTGCCTCGTCCACAGCAAAAAGATGACCCTAATTTCGGCATGACTGAAGTACATTATGGGCAAGTGCAAGCGACTGTCGCCATGCAACCCAATCAAAGCTATAAAATTGAATGGCAAGGCTGTGCCGAAAGTGGCTTATGTTATCCAGTACAGCGTACAACCATTCACACCGATGGCGATGGATTATTGCCTGAAAGCAAGCTGAGTCAGCAAAGTACAACGCAAAAGAAATTATTAGATGTAGTCACATCGTCGTCATTACCCAATACTGCAATGCCTGCAGATCCACAGGCGAAAAACACTGAAACTGTAACCGTTGTAACGCCAGCAAATACAGCAGAAATCAAAGAGGATGAAAATGGTTTAAGTCCCTCTTCTGAAGTGACTACTTTAACAGAACCTAGCGAAGCCAGTACGCCAGAGCTAGACGATGCCTTGATGATGCAGGCAAGTTCTGAATCTGTGACTACAACGAATGCTGTACAGCGTACGAAGCAGGCCGATTGGAACAACGACCAGTACTTCTTTTATTTACTTTCAACAGACAATATTGCACTGAATCTGATCATTTTTTTAGGTTTAGGTGTATTGCTCGCATTCTTACCTTGTTCCTTACCATTGATTCCGATCTTATCCAGTATTTTAGTGCAACGTCATCGTGGCTATCGTGCCGGCATGATTGCAGGTGTCTTTGTGGTCGGAATGGCATTGATTTATGCCTTGATGGGTTTAGCTGTGGCAGGACTCGGCTATAACTTCCAACGTTGGTTACAAAGTCCCATCTTTATGGGGTTATTTGCGGTCATGTTTTTGCTGTTTGCATTGAATTTATTTGGCGTATTCCAGTTGTCTTTACCACAAGGTGTATTACAGCGTTTAGATCAATGGCAACAACGACAAAAAGGTGGAACCTTATGGGGTTCATTCATTATGGGCATGATCTCTGCGCTAATTGTCGGACCCTGTATGAGTGCGCCATTGGCAGGGGCTTTGCTGTTTGTTGCGCAATTGCCTGAACCGTGGATGGGGGCTAGTTACCTGTTTATTCTAGGTCTAGGTGTGGGCTTACCATTGTTGATTGCTTGTGTGTTTGGTGCACAGTACTTACCCAAACCGGGCGTATGGATGGATCGTCTGAAATTCACTTTTGGTTTTGTCATGCTGTTGTTGGCGGTGTATTTCCTACGTCCTTTACTGCCGAGCGTGGTTTATTTGACGTTGATGGGACTCTTATTCATCGATATCACGGTTTACATTTTATGGAAGATACGTCCGCATATTTCGCAGATGCCGACGCAACTACTGTTTATTGTTATGAGCTTAGCTACTGCAATATCCGGTGGATGGTATATCACGCAAGCATGGTCACAACTGAGTACAACACAAGCCACATCATTAGTCGCATGGCAAAAAGTACGTACCCAAGCTGAGCTTGAACAGGCACTCAATAAAGTCAAAGGACAAGCAGTACTCATCGATGTGTATGCTGATTGGTGTATGGCTTGTCAGCCGATTGAAAAAGAGGTGTTACCTCGTGCCGATGTACAAACAGCTTTAGATGCTGTTGCTCGAATCAAACTCGATTTAACCGAATATGAAGCAAGTCAAGATATTGTGCTGAAAGACTGGCAGATTTTAGGACCTCCAACCATGATTTTCTTAGATGTACACCATCAAGAACAGCGCAATCTACGTTTGACGGGTACCTTTAGTGCAGAGCAACTCTTGAACCGACTTAAGGTGGGAGCACAGCGATGATTTCGAATGAAGCCTTGCATCTTGGACCATTCATGTTGCCTTGGGGACTGTTGTGTTTTGTGTTGGCTTTGCTGGTCAGCGCCATGATTGGACGAAAAGTCGGGCAAAAAGCACAGTGGTCAGCCGAGATTCAACAGCGTTTCCAAGATTCGATTTGGAACAGTGTTTGGATCGGATTAATAGGTGCACGCCTAGTCTTTATTGGATTAAATCTGGAATCTTATCTCGCATCGCCCATTGATATGCTGAAAATTCAAGACAAAGGGTTTCATCTGAGTGGCGGAATAATTATAGGAAGTGCATGGTTTTGGTGGCGAAATTCAGCCATTGCGAACAAAGCAAAGGCCACATTATTGCTGATCTTTGTCATGCTCGTAGGGACAGGATGGACAGCACAAAAAATCACGCATCAAGACAGCCATTATCCAAGTTTGAGTTTTCCAAGTCTGAACCTAGCCAGTCTAGGTCGGTCAGAAATGATTGCGCTAAAACAATTTCAAGGTCAGCCCACGGTTGTGAATTTATGGGCGAGTTGGTGTCCGCCTTGTCATCGTGAAATGCCTGTATTACAGCGTGCGCAGGATCAATATCCTGAGGTGCATTTTGTCATGCTCAATCAAGGTGAAGAGGTCGATACCGTCCGTACTTATCTCACAAAACATCACTTCAGTTTTCAAAATATTTTGCTCGATATGCAGGGTGAAATGCCACAAGCAGTGAACAGTTTAGGTTTACCCACTACCTTATTTTTCAATGCACAAGGTCAGTTAATTGAGCGTCATCAAGGCGAAATCAGTCAAGCGATGTTGCAACAATACTTAAAGAAAATGAATCCATAAATTAATCATAGGATATGTGTCATGAATACTTTACTTAAAACCAGTTTAGTTATCGGAACACTGTTGACGGTGGCATGTGGTGTCAGTGCTAATCCGAATGCCATTAAAAAACAACTAGAAAAAGAAGGCTTTCAATTTGTAAAACCAATTCCTGCACCCGAAGGTTTAACAGGTTGGGTGGGGCATGAAGACCAATATTCCAATACCATTTTTATTTCTAAAGATGGTAAATATTATATAAAAGGTGAGTTATTTGATGCCCAAGGCAATAATCTTTCAAACACCCAAATTGAAACCCATATGAAAAAAGCCATTTTGGATGATGTATGGAAAACATTAGAAGGTTCAACTTGGATTCAAGATGGCAAAAGCGATGCACCACGTATCGTCTATGTGTTCTCTGATCCAAATTGCCCGTATTGCCATAAATTTTGGCAAGAAGCACGTCCTTGGGTAGAGTCAGGCAAGGTTCAATTACGTCATATTCAAGTGGGTGTGATTCGTGAAGAAAGCCGTGCTCAGGTGGCAACTTTACTCATGTCAAAAAATCCAACAGCCGTATTTAATGACATTAATATCAATCGTGGCAAAAATCGTCTTAAACCAGCTGAAAATATTCCTTTAGAGATTGCAGAAAAAATTGATTTTAACCAAAGCTTAATGGGCAAATATGGTTTCTTCTCAACACCATCCATTGCTTGGCGTGATAGCAAGGGGAACTTCCAGTCTGCACAAGGGATGCCGAGTGATCTCAAAGAAATATTTGAAAAATAAGGAAAATAGATGTTCGCCAAGCCAACACAATAGCCCGTCTACGATCATGCTAAGCTCAACGTCAACGACTTAAACATCAGGGGGCGCAATGTCAAATTTACAAGATCCACGCGTATTGTTCGCTTTGGAACGTACAGCATTGGCATGGAACCGCAGTGGTTTAGCCCTGATAGCCTTTGGTTTTGTGATTGAAAAATCAAATGTATTGCTACAACTACTGCACCCTGAGCAATATCAGCACAAAATTATCTATGGACAGTGGCTTGGCAGTGTCGTGATTGTGTTTGGTTTATTGGTGAACTTTGCCTCAATTTTGCAATATCGTCGAGGGTTGCGCTCATTAACCGAACAGGAATTTATTGAGGATTATCAGACCCAACATCCCGTGTGGCTGAATTTATTGACCATGCTGACTGGGTTTTTACTGATCATCTCATTTTGGATTTACTAAACTTGGCTGAGCCTCCATACAAAAGCATGCACAAAAATGTTTATTCCTGACAGTACAATTGATACAGCGTTTGCATAATACCCAGCACTTTAGGGTCTGCCAATTGATAAAAAATTTGTTTGCCTTCGCGACGTGTCGAAACAATTTTATTGTTCCGTAAAACGGTCAATTGTTGCGATAGGGTCGGCTGATGAATATCGGTACATTCCTCAATTTGCTGAACATTTAATTCGCCATTGATCAACACACATAAAATTTTTAAACGGTCAGGATTTGATAACACTTTCAAACAATTGGAAACGGTATCAACCTGCGTAAATTCAATTTTTAAGTTATCGAATGCGATGTTCATAACGTCTAACCCGAATCATAAAAAGCAAAAAGAGCAAAGTATGTCGAGATAATAACATAAAATGGCTTGATTAATATACAAAGATATATAATATAAGTTTGAATATTGTTTATGGCGCGTTAACTATGCATGATTTTGTGACAGCGTTTCTTGGTGGTGCTCTGTTGGGTATAGCAGTGGTGGGTTATTTGTATGTCCATGGGCGTATTGCAGGCATCAGTGGCTTGATTGCGCAGGTACTGAATCCACAAACGATTTTTAAAACGCCTGCAGTGTGGTTTCTTTCAGGCTTGATCATCACGCCATTTATTTATGGTCTTTTTGTACAACCAGAGATTATCGTGTCTGCTAGCCCAATAATGATGATTATTGCTGGTTTACTGGTGGGTTTTGGTACCCGCTTAGGTTCTGGTTGTACCAGTGGTCACGGTATTTGTGGGATCAGCCGATTATCTAAACGTTCCATCATTGCAACTATGACCTTTATGTTTGCAGGCTTTATTGCTGTATATGTCGTTCGTCACTTGATTGGAGCATTCTAAAATGAAAAACTTTTTAGCTTTTGTATTTGGTTCGCTTTTTTCAGTGGGTTTGATGTTCTCTGGCATGTCTAATCCGCAAAAAGTGATCGATTTTTTAGACATATTTGGTAATTGGGATGCAAGCCTTGCCTTTGTCATGATGGGGGCAATTGCTGTGGCATTTATTCCATTCCAAAAAGCGCTACGTAGCAGTGCACCAACCACAGTATTTAATGAGCAGATTGATTTACCAAGTAACAATAAAATTGATTCAAAGCTTATTATCGGTGCCTTAATATTTGGTGCAGGATGGGGGATTGCCGGCATTTGCCCAGCGCCAAGTTTCACCTTAATTGGCTTAGGGCATTATCAAGTTTTATATTTTATAGTGGCGATGCTTGCAGGCGTGTTGATTCACCGTAAATGGTCAGGAGCTTAACTATGCAACAACCGATTGTTCAGGATTTTTTTGATCAAGCGACCAATACATTTAGTTATGTGGTGAGTGATCCGGTAACCAAGCGCTGCGCTATCATTGACAGTGTTTTGGACTATGATGCGGCTTCGGCAACCACCTCGACCACCCATGCTGATGAAATCATTGCATATGTCAAAGTACAAGATTTAAAAGTAGATTGGATTTTGGAAACCCATGTGCATGCCGATCATTTGACTGCAGCACAGTATTTAAAATCTGTACTCGGTGGCAAAATTGCCATGAGTCATCACATTGCCTTGGTGCAAGAAACCTTTAGTGCCATTTATAATTTAGATATCAAGCAGTTTAATGCTCAACAACCATTTGATTATTTATTTGATGATCATGAGCATTTTCATATTGGTGAGCTAGAGGCATATAACATCCCGACACCAGGTCATACGCCTGCATGTTTAAGTTATGTAGTGGGTGATGCAGTTTTTGTGGGTGATACTTTATTTATGCCAGATTATGGCACAGCACGTTGTGATTTTCCGCGTGGTAGTGCAGATACCTTATTTGATTCGGTGCAAAAACTGTATCAATTGCCAGCGTCCACCCGGGTGTTCTTATGCCATGACTATTTGCCAAAAACGCGTGATGAATATCACTGCCAAACCGATATTCAAACGCAAAAAGAGCACAATATTCATATTCATGAGGGAACTACAAAATCTGAATTTGTGCAGATGCGTCATGAGCGGGATGCAACATTAAGTATGCCTAAACTGATTTTGCCTTCGATTCAAATCAATATGAAAGCGGGTCAATTTCCCGAACCTGAAGAAAATGGGGTGTCGTATTTAAAGTTACCGCTTAATTTTTTTAAAACCTAAAAATATTGTATTTCAAATTATTAAAGACTTATTTATGTCTTTATCTTAAAAATTCATATTTATATCTTTAAAGTGAATATTCACTTTAAAGATCTTGGTATTTTAGGTATATTATATTCTATAAAGCTGACTTGTATGATCGGATTTCAAGGAAGCACTGCCTTTTAAGTATTTTTGCTTTCGTTGGCATCTGTTGAGAGAATATGTTGCTAAGACAGAGTGGACTGTTTTTTGCAATTTTAACTTTAGTTTTGCAAATCGCAGTATATTTACAACCACTATTACCCGAAGAATTTCAAATTGCTCCGGTATGTCTCTCTATTACACATAATTTACTGTCCCCAGAAAAGCACAAACACGTACATGAGACGTATAACGAACTTGTTCATCATCTGACCCACGATCATAATCACGACGATCACAATGGACATAACCATCAATGCCAATACTGTACCGTCTATGGTGATGTTGTCCTACCTTTTGATTTTGAGATAGTTGAAATCATCGATAAGATTCAAGTCCGTCTAAGTTTCTATAAAGATGCTTTCCGACATGTATATTTCTCACTGCAAAGGCTTTACTTACTTCCACAAGGTAGGGCACCTCCACACACACTTTAAATCCTAATCAGACCAACAATTTGAATTGTTGATTTACCTCGGTATTTAAAGAGTGATTTTATGAAACTTTATATTTTTGCACCGTTTAGTGGATGCGAACAGAATCGGTTCGCCTATATCATTAGGCTAAAACAATTGATCAAATCCCAACAGATTCACAACAGTCTGCGTCATCGTACTGGTCTATCTTTCCTAAAGCAGTCCCGAAATTATGGGCCGTTTGTGGTTCACCGCATAATTCCACAATAAGGTGATAGACATGGATTTAGGTTTGACAGCACTTGAATTGGCGCGAATTCAATTCGCTTTTACAGTTTCTTTTCATATTATTTTCCCTGCAATTTCCATTGGGCTAGCAAGTTTTCTTGCGGTCTTAGAATGGCGTTGGCTAAAAACACAAGATCCCGTTTACCGTGATCTGTTCCAATTTTGGATCAAGGTGTTTGCATTATCTTTCGGAATGGGAGTGGTTTCAGGGGTAGTCATGAGCTACCAATTTGGCACCAACTGGAGTGAATTCTCTCGTATTGCGGGTAGTGTCACTGGCCCCTTACTCAGTTATGAGGTCTTGAGTGCCTTCTTCTTAGAAGCGGGTTTCCTAGGCATTATGCTGTTTGGGTGGGGAAGAGTGGGTCCTAAAACCCATTTCTTTGCCACACTGATGGTGGCAATTGGCACCTGTATTTCCATGTTTTGGATTTTATCTTCCAATAGCTGGATGCAAACTCCACAAGGCTTCAGCTTTGAAAATGGCATTATAGTGCCGCAAGATTGGTTTGCTATCGTTTTTAACCCATCATTCCCATATCGCTTAGCGCATATGGCTCTAGCAGCATTCCTTGTATCTGGCTTATTGGTCGCTGCTACTGCAGCATGGCACTTACTCAAAGGTCGCCGTGATGCCTTAGTAAAAAAATCATTTTCTATGGCGATGTGGATGATTCTCGCACTTGCACCTTTACAGGTATTTGTGGGGGATATGCATGGTCTAAATACATTAGAACATCAACCTGCGAAACTTGCTGCAATTGAAGGACATTGGGAAACTAATAAAGATCATGGCATGCCGTTATATTTGTTCGGTATTCCTGATATGGAGGCGGAAGAAACCAAGTATGCAATTGGCATTCCGAACCTTGGTAGTCTGATCATGACGCACACCTTAGAGGGAGAGGTGAAAGGCTTAAAAGACTTTGCCCCTGAAGATCGACCAAACTCGCTCATAGTATTTTGGAGCTTCCGCATTATGGTCGGTATGGGAGTCTTGATGATTTTACTTGCTCTGATGGGTGCATGGTTGCGTAAAACTGGGAAATTTTATGAGTCAAAATGGCTACACAAATTTGCCTTATGTATGGGACCTTCAGGCTTTATTGCCCTGCTTGCTGGTTGGTTTACCACAGAAGTCGGTCGTCAACCTTGGGTCGTGTATGGCGTACTGCGTACCAAAGACGCCTTGTCACCAGTATCGGCAGAACAAGTCGGTTTAACCTTAATAATCTTTGTGATCGTGTACTGCATCGTATTTGGTATTGGGATTTATTACATGCTCAAATTGATGGTTAAAGGACCACAGTTCATTCATTCTCATGCCCATAGCGATGGTGAGGTCATTCGTGCATCAAATCGTCCAATGAGTACGATTGATGAGTCGCTTGAAGTACAACCACAGGAGAAAAACCATGATTGATTTATCCTTAATTTGGGTAGTAATCATTGCTGTAGGTGTGCTGATTTATGTGGTACTCGATGGCTTTGATTTAGGGATTGGTATCCTTTTTCCTTTAGTAAAAGATCGCCAAGAACGCGATGTGATGATGAATACCGTTGCACCAGTTTGGGATGGCAATGAAACTTGGATGGTTTTAGGTGGTGCAGGCTTATTTGCGGCATTTCCATTGGTGTATTCGACTGTACTCTCTGCGCTGTATATGCCGATTATCTTAATGGTCATCTCGCTGATTTTCCGTGGAGTCGCCTTTGAGTTTCGTTTTAAAGCGAACCGAACCAAACATTTATGGGATCAAGCGTTTATTTGGGGCTCGATCTTGGCATCATTCTTCCAAGGTATGATTTTAGGTGCTTATATCCAAGGGATTGAAACCACCAATGGTATTTATAGTGGAGGCGGATTGGATTGGCTGACTCCATTTTCAATTTTTACTGGGATTGCTGTAGTGGTGCTGTATGCCACCTTAGGCTGTGGTTGGCTGATTTTTAAAACGGATGCACGTGTTCAAAATCATATGTTTAGCCTCATGCCCAAACTGATTATCGCCTTATTTGTGATTTTTGCTGCGGTGAGTATTTACACCCCATTGGTACATGCAGAGATTGCAAATCGTTGGTTTAGCTTGCCGCAACTGTACTATTTTAGCCCTGTGCCGATTTTAGTATTGATCTTCACATTATTGGCTTTACGTGCCTGTAAAAGACGTCAGGAATTTGCGCCATTTATTTATACACTTGTCTTAGTTGTGCTGGCATATACAGGGTTCTTAATCAGTCTATGGCCAAATATCATCCCACCATCCGTCACCATTTGGCAGGCAGCAGCACCGCAAAGCAGTCAATTGTTCGCCTTGATTGGAGCATTGGTGCTGATACCGATTATTTTGTTCTATACCGCACTGTCGTATTGGGTGTTCCGTGACAAAGTTCGTGTCGGCGATGATGGCTATCATTAAGGAGAATCATCATGAAACTGAATCAAGCAGGCTGGTTTATTGTGCTATGGCTTGGTGGTGTCTTGAGTTTGGCGCTTGTCGCAGGGTTCTTTAGACTGCTGGTGCAGTGGGCTTACTAGAACCTATTCCTTAAATCTGAATCCACTATCTTGCCGGGTAAGATAGTGGATTTTTTTGAGGGACTAAAGGTGAATTGAGTAGGTAAAATATGACAATTTAAAGTGTCGAAATACATAAAATATATTTTTTTATATTCAATACTTCTTTTGAATGATTTTTCTGTTTTTTTAGCTTCTATATTGTTAAAACTAACATGAAGCATTGAAAAAATCTTAAGGAGCGTGAGTGGAACTTAAACAGCTCAAATATTTCATCACCATTGTAGAATCTGGAAGTTTAGGCAAAGCTGCACAAAAACTTGAGGTTGGCACATCGGCACTCAGTCAACAAATTGCAAAACTTGAAGATGAACTTTGTACACGTTTATTACAGCGAAATTCTACAGGTGTGACGCCCACGCCAGCGGGTTTAGCATTTTTTAAGCAAGCTCAACTTTCTCTACGTCATGTGCAATATGCCATTGAGGCGGCGCACTCATCTCGTCTGACGGGTCATGTCAGCGTTGGATTTTCACCCAGTATAGCGTCAGTTTTGGGCATACCATTTATGCAGCTCATGTCAGAGCGTTATCCTGATATTAAAATTCATTTAGTTGAAAGTCTCTCGGGAAATTTAACCAATTTAGTCAACTCAAGACAGCTCGACATTGCCATTATTTTTACCCAAGATGTCGATGCCAATTGGGCAGTACAACCGTTATTAAAAGAACAAATGTTTCTTATGGCAAATCGTTCTTTACTGAAAGAGTATGGCTTTGAACACTGCATTGAAAATGGAAAAATTGATTTAGAAAATGTGAATCGTTTGCCTCTGGTATTACCAAGCCAACGACATGGTTTACGTAAATTCATAGATCAAAAGGTTGAGGGGCTAGACGTAAATTATGAAGTTGATGGTTTACACTTACTCATGAACTGTGTCAGCAACTTAAATATGGCGACTATTCAACCTGTCAGTGCACATTTTGATTATCTCAAATCAGATATTTGTTTACTCAAAGTAGTCGAACCAGTGCTGGATCGAATTAATTATCTTATTAGTATTGCTGAAGAAGAGCTTTCTCCTGCAAGTCTCGCGACCAAAGTAGCAATTAAAATTTGTGTTAAGCAGCTGATCAATAAAGGATTATGGTCAAGTGCAGAGCTATTAGACTTTTAGCCTATTTAATTTTACTAAACACCTATTTAAAAGTTGCCTATCACAGCGCTAGGCAGTTTTGGTCTTAAATTACATCAAATTCGAAAGGGAAGACATCGAATGCATGATGTAATTGTAATTGGCGGTGGGAATGCCGCTTTATGTGCAGCATTGACAGCAAGGGAGGCTGGCGCTTCAGTTTTATTGTTAGAAGCAGCACCAAAGGAATGGCGCGGTGGAAATTCACAACATACCCGTAACCTGCGTTGTATGCATGATGAACCTCAAGATGTGTTAGTCGATGCCTATCCAGAAGAAGAATATTGGCAGGACTTACTCAAAGTAACTGCAGGTAAAACCAATGAGCATTTAGCGCGTTTAGTGATTCGCACCACGGCAACTTGCCGTAATTGGATGCGTCAACATGGGGTAAATTTTCAACCACCGTTATCAGGTGCCTTACATGTAGCACGGACCAATGCATTTTTTATGGGCGGTGGTAAAGCTTTGGTGAATGCCTATTTTAGAAGTGCAAAAGATTTAGGGGTCGAGATTCGCTACAACACAAAAATCAATGAACTAATTATTGAAGATGGGACATTTATTGCTGCAATTGCTGAAGATGGCACGCGTTTTGACGGCGCTTCATGTGTATTAGCTGCAGGTGGATTTGAATCCAATCGCGAATGGTTAAAAGAAGCGTGGGGACAAAATGAAAATGGCGAATGGCCTGCAGATCATTTCATTATACGAGGCACACGTTTTAACCAAGGCAACTTATTAAAGTTCATGATTGATCAGGGTGCAGATATTATTGGCGACCCATCTCAATCACATTGTGTCGCAGTTGATGCCCGCGCACCGCTCTACGATGGTGGCATTTGCACCCGTATTGACTGTGTTTCACTCGGCATCGTGGTCAATAAAAATGCGCAACGTTTTTATGATGAAGGCGAAGATTTCTGGCCGAAACGTTATGCCATTTGGGGGCGTTTAGTTGCAAAACAGCCAAGTCAGATTGCGTATTCAATTATTGATTCAAAATCGGTTGGGCGTTTTATGCCACCAGTCTTTGAAGGTACTAAGGCAGATACGATCGAAGAGTTGGCAGAAAAATTAAATCTAGATGTTGCGACTTTAGTTCAAACCGTGAAGGACTATAACCAAGCCTGTGTGGCGGGTGAGTTTAATCACACGGTACTGGATAATTGCCATACCGAAAATTTAACGCCCGCAAAAACACATTGGGCTGTTCCTTTAAACCAACCGCCATATTATGCCTACGCTTTACGTCCAGGCATTACTTTCACCTATCTAGGCTTAAAAGTCGAAGATGATGCCGCTGTGCGCTTTGAAAATGTCGCGAGTCCAAATCTATTTGTTGCAGGCGAAATGATGGCAGGCAATGTACTTGGGCAAGGTTATACGGCCGGTGTAGGTATGTCGATCGGAACGACATTTGGCCGGATTGCAGGAAAAAATGCGGCTCAAGCTGCGTTTAAACTGGGAGTTTAAAGAATGAATGCAAATGTTAAAAACTTAATACCAGTTGTGCAGCTCACGGATCATGAACAACAAGTAAAACAGGCTTTACAGATTTGTAATGCATGTCGTTACTGCGAAACATTCTGCGCGGTTTTCCCTGCAATGACCAAAAGACTTGAGTTTACTCAAGCCGATATTCATTACATGGCAAATTTATGTCACAACTGTGGCGCATGTTTACATGCCTGTCAGTATGCGCCTCCGCATGAATTTGGCGTCAATATTCCTCAAGCCATGGCACAAGTCCGCCTAGAAACCTATCAAGAATTTGCAGTTCCTGCATCTTTTGGTGCGATTTATAAAAAGACCGGAATTCCGCTAGTTTCTGCGATGTCGGTATTTTTTGCATTACTGATGCTCTTGGGTGTTTGGCTCAATGGCACCAATATCTTTGGTCAATATCAAGGGAATTTTTATGCAATTTTTCCGCATAACTTTCTTGCCGTGTTATTTGGCTCTGTATTTCTCTTAGCTTTTATGCTTTTGGGCTTGGGAATAGCAAAATTTTGGAAACAAACTTCAAAAATTATTCCAGAAGGCGTTGCTCAACCCGATATCTTACAAGCGTCAAAAAATGTCCTGACCTTAAAATATTTAGATGGTGGACATAGTAAAGGCTGTAATGAGGAAGATGATCGTTATACACAAATCCGCCGTGTTTTCCATCACTTTACGATGTATGGATTTTTACTTTGCTTTATGGCAACCAGTGTCGCGACGATGTATCACTACTTTTTGGGCTTAGAAGCACCGTATGCCTACACCAGTTTACCGGTGATTTTAGGTACATTGGGCGGTATTGGTCTGATCATTGGACCGATCGGGCTGCTACATCTCAATATTAAACGACATCCGATGCATGGTGATGCAAAACAAAAACCAATGGACCGTGGTTTTATCTTCTTGTTATTGCTGATCAGCATTACAGGTCTGGCGTTATTGGTATTTCGCGATAGTTCCGCAATGGCTCTCTTGCTGATTGTTCATCTTGCAACCGTTATGACTTTCTTCTTGACGATCCCTTTTGGTAAGTTTGCGCACGGCTTTTACCGAAGTGCCGCATTACTAAAATTTGCCGTCGAAGAACGTGTCGCAAAACTTAAAACGAATTCAAAAACCAAGTAAGCACCCAAACCACAACCGGACCATGGAGGTCGATGATGGCTATAGGTAAGAAAATTGAATTTTTAAATGGACTACAACGTTATAAGGATATTTTAACAATGAAGAAATTAAAATGGTTAGCCGTCGCTTGCACCAGTATTGCAGTCGTTGGCTGCGGCACAGGCAATGCCTCAAAAGATCCTGGTCATCCAAAACGTGCAGAATGTATTGCACCTGCAAAGCCGGGTGGTGGTTTTGATATGACCTGTAAGCTGATCCAATCCGGCTTTAAAGAAACAGAAGTATTAAAAGATCCGATGCGTGTGACCTATATGCCAGGCGGCGTTGGGGCCGTTGCTTACAATAAAATCGTGAATAATGATCCAGCAAATAACAATGCGGTCATCGCATTTTCAACTGGTTCTTTACTGAATTTGGCTCAAGGTAAATTTGGTAATTTTACTGAGAAGGATGTGAAGTGGCTTTCGGGTGTAGCTGTTGATTACGGTTTAGTGGCAGTGCATAAGGATTCGCCATTAAAAACACTGGATGATCTGATGAAGGCGCTAAAAGAAAATCCAAAAGGGATCAGTTTTGGTGGTGCTGGCAGTGTGGGTGGTCAAGATTGGATGCAAACGGCAATTTTGGCTAAAAAGGCTGGGGTAAATCCTGCCAACTTGAGTTTTGTAGCTCTCGAAGGCGGTGGCGAAGTATTAACAGCCTTGTTAGGTCAACATATTCAAGTGGGCGTGGGGAATGTGAGTGAAATTGGCTCGCATCTCGAAGCGGGTAATATCCGCGTTCTAGCAGTGTTTTCTGATAAACGTTTAGCGGGTAAATTTTCTAAGTTATTAACTGCGAAGGAACAAGGCTACGACTTGGAATGGCCTGTGATTCGTGGTTTCTACATGGGACCAAAGGTCAGTGATGAGGCATATGCTTGGTGGAAAAATGCCTTTGATAAAATGATGACCAATCAGAAATTTGATGCCGTTCGAGAAAATCAGGATCTGTTGCCATTTGAATTAACAGGTGAAGAAATTAGTGCTTATGTCTATAAGCAAACGGCTGAAATGCGTCAATTATCAGAAGAATATAAATTATCAAAATAACAAATACGCTGAGTTGAATGCCTTTTCAACTCAGTTTTTTGTTTTCGAGGATAGATGATGAAATCTGAACGGATTCTTACGGCCATCATTGCGGTCTGCGGTTTTTTCTTATTAATTTACGCATGCAATTTTGAAGCGCCGATTTCCTACGACCCTGTAGGACCGAAAGCCTTTCCAATTTTACTGATGGGTTTAATTACAGTGAGTGCCATTTATTTGACTGTGCGCCCAGCCATGATGTTTGAACCTGTTGAACTAGGTTGGACTAAGCATTTAATCGGCAAACTTGTTCTATGTACATTGGCATTGTCACTGTATGCGCTTTGCTTCGAATGGTTGGGATTTATCGCGGCAACGCTACTGATGACCATCGCGGTTGGGAAACTTTTTAACGGGAAAACAGTACCAGTTGTTATTACGGGTTTGGTGCTGAGTATGAGTACCTACTATCTGTTTGACCGTGTTTTGGATGTGCCATTGCCACTAGGCTTCTTGGGTTAGGGATGACAACGACATGGACATATTTAATTTCTTAATGACAGGTTTTGAAGTTGCCTTACAACCACAAAATTTACTCATTGCTTTTATTGGTGCATTTATTGGAACGATTGTCGGACTGTTGCCGGGATTGGGTCCAATCAATGGTGTTGCCATCTTATTACCATTTGCTTACGCCTTAGGATTACCCGTTGATAGTGCTTTAATTTTATTGGCAGCAGTCTATCTCGGTTGTGAATATGGTGGACGAATTTCTGCAATTTTGCTGAATGTACCGGGCGATGCGGGTGCAATTATGACCACTTTAGATGGTTATCCTTTGGCTCAGCAAGGTAAGGCAGGTATTGCTTTATCCCTTTCATCTGTTAGCTCATTTATAGGTAGTACGATTGCCTTTATTGGGATTGTTTTATTTGCTCCGATTTTGGCACGATGGGCGGTTTCCTTTGGACCAGCGGAATACTTTGCCTTGATGGTTTTTGCCATTGTTTGCCTGACGGGTTTAGTCAGCACGCAACCATTTAAAACGTTAATCATGGCGCTGATCGGTCTGGCAATTTCGACCGTGGGTATGGATGCGATTACCGGTGTTTATCGTTTTACATTTGATAGTGTGGGTTTAAGTGACGGCATTGCCTTTACAACTGTGGTGATTGGTTTATTTAGTATCAGTGAAATTTTACTGCTGCTTGAACGGACCACGATGGGCAAAGTGGTTTTAGAACAAGGAAAACGCTCATTATTTAATGTCAAAGAGTTTCTGAGTGCTTTAGCCACCATGATTCGTGGATCCTTGATTGGGTTTTTCTCAGGGATTTTACCGGGTGCGGGTGCCAGTGTGGCGAGTGCCATGGCGTATACCACTGAACGTAAAATGGCGGGGGATAGTAGTCAATTTGGTAAAGGTGATCTACGTGGTTTGGCCGCGCCAGAAAGTGCTAATAACGCGGCAGCATGTGGTTCTTTTGTCCCAATGTTGACTTTAGGTGTACCGGGTTCTGGAACAACTGCGGTCATGATGGGGGCTTTGACCATGTATAACATTACTCCAGGTCCGCAGTTATTTACGGAGCAACCAGTTTTGGTTTGGGTATTGATTGCATCCTTAATGGTGGGAAATATTATCTTATTGGTATTGAACTTACCCTTAGTTGGCTTCTTTGCGCGTTTACTTTCGATTCCAAGTTATATTTTGATTCCAATTATTGCTACAGTCAGCTTTGTTGGGGTATTTGCAATTCACAGCACTGTTTTCGATCTCGTGCTTTGTATGGGGCTCGGTATTGTTGGATATATCCTTCGAAAATTTGATTTTCCATTGGCACCTCTGATTCTTGGTTTTGTACTGGGTGAATTGATGGAGTCAAATCTACGACGTGCACTCTCCATTTCTCAAGGTGAGCTCAGTATTCTGTGGAGCAGTAACATCAGTATGGGACTATGGGTCATGTCAGCACTGTTGTTGATCTTGCCAATCGTCCGTAAATATCTATTCATTAAAAAGCAAAAAGCTTAAATGGAGAAGCAATGGTCAGCGAGTCTGACCATTGCTGTTAGATCATATGGAAATAATAAAATTAAATGCCAAAGGATTGGTATGCGCACTGATCGGTGCGCTCATCGCAAATTTACTTCATCTCCCTTTACCGTGGTTGCTCGGGCCATTACTCGCGGCTTTATTGTTTGGTTGTATAGGCCAACCACTCACATGTTCACCGCATTGGCGTAAAGTGGGACAAGTCATTATTGGTATGGTTTTGGGACTATATTTTACCCCAGCGCTAGTCCATGCTATTTCTGCCTATTGGATATTTATCGTACTCGGCATCTTATGGTCATTGATTTTGGGAACACTTATCGCAGGATTACAATATGGTATCAATGGTTTAGATTGGGCAACGGCGTGGTTTTCTTCTGCAATCGGCAGTGCCAGTGAAATGGTGAATATCGCAGAACATCATCATGCGCAAGTGGATAAAGTTGTTGCTGCGCATAGTTTGAGAATCGTGGCACTTGTGGTGCTTGTACCAATCGTTTTAGCAGCATTATTTGATATTCATTGGGTGAGTCTAGACCCACACATCATTGATCACTTTGGAATTGTCCAAATTCTTCTTTTATTTGCTCTAGCCTGCTTGATTGCGCAAATATTTCAAAAATTCAACGTATTAAATGCATGGGTTCTCGGACCATTAGTTATGGTGGGATTTCTTTCATTTTTCGGAGCATTGGAATTAAAATTTCCGACGTGGTTTACGGCCTTTGGACAAATATGTATAGGTTGGTCATTAGGCACAAAGTTTCCTTTTGGCTTTTTAAAAAGCCATAAAAAATTCATCGCCATCACGACCATTTTGAATTTGTTGGCATTAGGATTATCTATCCTGTTTGCATTGTTCTTGATGTATATCAGTCATGCTAATGGGAAGATTTTAGTTTTAGGCTTATCTCCCGGCGGCATTGCAGAAATGTCTTTAATGGCAAAAGCCCTTGGATTAGCTGTGCCTATCGTGGTTGCGTTTCAACTATCACGGCTGATTTTTGTGATATTGACCACCAATTATTTCTATCAATTGAGCAAAAAAATATTTTTTAAAACAACAGATAAGCCTTAATCGTCCACTCAATTCGATCTTTGATTCAGATGAATTAAATAGAACACTTTCTATAGATTGCATTTAAAATAAAGTGGAGTAGAAGTTAGAAAAAAATGAGATTAATGAAAGATAGTTGAGAAAAGGGTCTTAAATGATGGTTTGAAAGTGAAGATGAGCAAGAGGGATCAATTTGATTCAGGACTGCTCTCGTCAGTCCCTTATTATTTTAATGCCGTTTTAGAGCAGTAAATTTTAAATTTCATTATTATGCAAAATTCGAAGATTTAACGTCAAAATTAAATTTCGCGCCAAACATCATTCTTATCTTTGAATGAAATCATAAAGTTAAATTTATCATCATTGCTTACCAACAGACCTTCTGGCGTTTGCATAATCACTTTCAGAACGGTACCAGTTTCAAAAACCAAAGGACTGCAATTTTCTTTATTTAATGTAATTGGTTTGAGTAATTCAACAATTGCACTTTCCATTTTACTTCCCCAAGCATAGGTTGTTAATTGAACTTAGCATATTATTGGTGAAGAAACATGTTTTGTAAATGATGTGAGCTCCATCGCAGAAAATATTTTAGAAATTTCCATAACTTAAGTTTAAATAATGGTTAAATAAATTAAGGTTTTTTAATCTATTGATATCAAAAATAATTTTAAAATATGACAAACTTTTTAATTGTAATTATATGTCCTAAGATGTGTCTTTTGTTCCACAAACAATGACCAGATCATCAAAAGGGCATGATCAATAATGAATTTAAGGTGAACTTCAGTTTTCATCCTTAAGCTAACCGAATGATGTGTCGTCTTGTATTTGATTGTTAAATTTCAGATTAAACAGCGTTAAATCTTCAATCTGAACAAGAAAATTAATGAAATAAAACTTATTATCAGCAACTCAATCTAAAAACAAAGATTCAGGGAAATGTAGGACCAATGTTTAAATCTTTTTTTCCAAATCCAAAATGGTTTTTTGGATCATTCCTTATATGGTTCGTGATCAATATTGTCTTGTGGTATAGCGGTGGCAATAGTTGGGGTACGATGTTTGGTTTACCTGCAAATTATCATCAAGCAGAGCTGCCTATTGGTATTAGCCGATTTTGGAGCCCCAAATTTTTATGGTTCTATGCTTGGTTTTTTGTAGCAACGGCACTCTTTGCAGCCTTTTGGAAGATTAAATCAGATAATCCTTGGCAACGATGGTCTGTGTGGGGAACCGCATTTATCCTGTTTAATGTTTGGTTTAGTGTGGAATGTAATGTCGTAATCAATGCTTGGTATAACCCATTCTATGATCTGATCCAGAAGATGCTTTCAGGTGGTGGGGGCGAAGTGGCGACGCTATATTCAGAGACGCTGACTTTTCTCTATGTGGCCATGGTATATGTCACACTGGCGGTATTGAACCTGTTTTTCGTTAGTCATTATGTTTTTCGTTGGCGTACCGCAATGAATGACTTTTATACAGCGCATTGGGAAAAACTGAGAACCATCGAAGGTGCCTCACAGCGTATTCAAGAAGATACGATGCGTTTTGCGAGAACCACAGAAGGACTTGGGGTTAGCTTGGTTGAATCGGTGATGACATTAATTGCATTTCTCCCTGTGCTGTTAACTTTGTCAACACATGTAAAGAAATTACCTGTCGTGGGGGAAATCACCTATGCATTAGTTTGGGCGGCAGTCCTTTGGGCAGTATTAGGGACGGTTATTTTAATGCTTGTGGGTTATAAACTACCGGGTTTGGAGTTTAATAATCAAAAAGTCGAAGCAGCATATCGTAAAGAATTAGTTTATGGTGAAGATCATGCAGATCGAGCAGATCCTCTCACATTAAAAGAATTATTTGGTAAAGTCCGATTTAATTATTTTAGACTGTATTTTCACTATGCTTATTTCAACCTAGTTCGTATTTGGTATATGCAGCTTGATAATATTTATGGGTTCTTTGTATTGTTTCCAAGTATTGCAGCGGGAACAATCACGCTCGGTATATTAATGCAAATTTTAAATGTCTTTGGGCGTGTACGTGATTCTTTCCAATACCTGATTTCCTCGTGGACAACCATTATTGAACTGATTTCTATTTACAAACGTTTAAAATCATTTGAAAAAACAATTAATAATTAATTTTTAATCTTAAAAATGACCTGTAGTTAATTACAGGTTTTTTTTATGGTTTTAATTAATGAGAATTACAAATAAATAAAATCAATAAATTAAAGAGGTTAGATCTTATTTCATGATTTTTTAAAAAAAATGTAAATAAAAATACTTATTATGTAATTTTGGTAATTTTACGTATGTATATTGTATTCATATCGATGATTAATTTATAAAAATTACATTTTTGTTGAATTTTATCACATTTTATTTGCTTTTTTTTACATTTGAAATGCAAACAAAATCACATATTTTTGGTGTTTGTGTGTATTTTTTTGCAAATTTATTCTTTCTGTTTGGCGTGAAACATCTTAACAATGCGATAAAGAAAAAAACTTTAATATTTTTTTTAACTTTGCTGAACTGTTATATGTCCATTCACATGCCTTTTGATTAATAAGATAAAGCTTGTGGTTAAAAAAAAATTTAAATCATAAATATATAAATAAACCAGAGGGTAATTGTCATGTTACACGTCCAAGTTGTATCAAAAGAACATCATTCTGTTTTAGAAAACATACAAACGAGTAATATTTTATTAAAGGAGGCTTCTGTTGTTGTTATACATACTTCAAAAGAAAATGTTTTAAGTATGGAGAGAAGTGGAAATACTTTAATTATAAAAATGAAAGACGGACAGCAACTAATAATTGAGAATTACTTTACAGATAATCCAAATGAAAACAATGTTGTACTAGAAGAAGATGATAAATTATATCTATTAGAAACAAATCCAAATGAAGCTGGATTATTTGAAATTAACTATAATCCGATCGATGAAATTAATCCTTTACTCTATTCAGATTCAACAGTTGGTTTATGGACGTGGTTATTTCCTTTAGTTACTGCTGGAGGCATTTTAGCTTGGGCAAATAATGATTCAGATAGTTCATCGGGTTCGGGTAACTCAAATCAAGCACTCGATGCGGCAGAAAAAGCGGTAAAAGCAGCAGAAGATGCAAATAAAGCCGCAAAGGATGCTTTGACCGATGCACAAGCGGATGGATTAATTACCCCTGAAGAAAAGACCAAGCTTGAGCAAGCACTTGCCGATGCCAAAGCTGCTGAGGATGCTGCTCAGAAAGCTGTTGACGCATTAAAAGACAGTACTGAAAAAGACAACTTACAAGATCGTCTCGATAACTTAACGGATATCGTGATTCCACCTGTGACCGATGCAGATGGTAATGGCATTGATGATGCGGTGGATGCGCAAATTGCCGATGCAGAAGCAGCAGTGAAAGCAGCGGAAGATGCGTACCAAGCAGCAGAAGATGCACTTTCAGAGGCTGAATCAAATGGCTTAATCACCCCAACCGAAAAAGCTGAACTTGAAGAAGCCCTCAAAGCGGCACAAGACGCCAAAGACGCAGCGCAAGATGCGGTCGATGCCTTACCATCGGCACCTGCAGCAGTGCAAGATGCCAAAGATGGCTTCCAAGATCGAATTGATGCGTTGACGGATATCACTATTCCAGCAGTCAACGATGCCAATGAAAACGGAGTTGATGACAGCACAGAAAATCCAGTGGATTTAGCTACAGATCTGGTTGAAGCAGCAGAAGATGCGTATCAAGCAGCAGAAGATGCACTTACTGATGCGAATGCAGATGGCGTGATTACACCAGAAGAACAAGCAGCTTTAGAAGATGCCTTGAAAGATGCGCAAGATGCCAAAGATGCAGCACAAAATGCAGTGGATGCCTTGCCAGCAGGAACAGATAAAGACGACTTACAAGATCGTCTCGATAACTTAACGGATATCGTGATTCCACCTGTGACCGATGCAGATGGTAATGGCATTGATGATGCGGTGGATGCGCAAATTGCTGATGCAGAAGCGGCAGTGAAAGCGGCAGAAGATGCGTACCAAGCTGCAGAAGATGCCTTAGCGGATGCTGAATCAAATGGCTTAATTACGCCAACCGAAAAAGCCGAACTTGAAGAAGCCCTCAAAGCGGCACAAGATGCCAAAGATGCAGCACAAGACGCGGTGAATGCCTTGCCATCTGCACCTGCAGCAGTACAAGATGCCAAAGATGGCTTCCAAGACCGTATTGATGCGTTGACAGATATCACCATTCCAGCAGTGAACGATGCGAATGAAAACGGCGTAGATGACAGCACAGAAAATCCAGTGGATTTAGCTACAGATCTGGTTGAAGCAGCAGAAGATGCGTATCAAGCAGCAGAAGATGCACTTACTGATGCGAATGCAGATGGCGTGATTACAGCAGAAGAACAAGCAGCTTTAGAAGATGCCTTGAAAGATGCGCAAGATGCCAAAGATGCAGCACAAAATGCAGTGGATGCCTTGCCAGACAGTGCGGACAAAGATGCACTGCAAGATCGCATTGATGCCTTAACGGATATCGAGATTCCAGCGGTCACCGATACCGATGGCAATGGCATTGATGATGCAGTTGATGCACAAATTGCCGATGCCGAAGCGGCAGTAAAAGCCGCGGAAGATGCGTATCAAGCCGCAGAAAATGCATTAGAAGAAGCCAATGCAAACGGCTTAATCACCCCAACCGAAAAAGCTGAACTTGAAGAAGCACTCAAAGCGGCACAAGACGCCAAAGACGCAGCGCAAGATGCAGTGGATGCTTTACCGTCTGCACCAGCAGCCGTGCAAGATGCCAAAGATGGTTTGCAAGACCGTATTGATGCGTTGACGGATATCACCATTCCAGCAGTCAACGATGCCAATGAAAACGGAGTTGATGACAGCACAGAAAATCCAGTTGATTTAGCCACAGATCTTGTTGAAGCAGCAGAAG